>LSKJ01000126.1 GCA_001557035.1 Rhodospirillaceae bacterium CCH5-H10
TCGACTTCGCGCCGATCGCCATGGGCCTGTTCGGCATCGCCGAGATCGTGGTCAACCTGGAGAAACATCTGGAGAGATCCGGGGCCATAAAGGTCGGGTCGCTATGGCCGACGCGTGAGGAAATCCGTCGCGCGACGCCGGCTATCCTGCGCGGCACCATCCTGGGCTCGCTGCTGGGCGTGCTGCCCGGTGGCGGCCCGACCCTCGGCGCCTTCTCGTCCTATACGCTCGAGAAGAA
>LSKJ01000127.1 GCA_001557035.1 Rhodospirillaceae bacterium CCH5-H10
CGAGGATCATGCCCTTCCAGTCGTCGGCATCGACGTAGAAGGCATCGCGCACCGCCTGCCGGATCTCGCGTGCCAGCGTCGGGGGCGCATCGGGATGGCCGGCCAGCCAGGCTTCGCCGCGCAGCGCGCGCCGCACGACGGGATTGGGCACCGTGCCGTATTCGAGCGTGGTCGGCGTGATCGCGACGCCGGGGCATTCCTCGGGCGCGCAGCCGGTGATGTGGCCGATGGTGCGCGGCGAGATCGATTCGCCCGCCGTGCTGACGATCAGGTCGCTGCCCCACCAGGCCTTGGCGCGCCGCGTCGTTTCCTCGGAGTGGCGGCCGAAGATCTTCTCGCCGTGGCCGTAGGGACCGAGGCCGGTATGGATGTCGATCCACGCGATGTGACGCCGCGTCGTGCCATGGGTGCGCAGGATCGAGCGGATGGTGGCGTTGCTCCAGGCCGGCGCGGTGCCGCAGTAGAAGAGCCCGTCGGGATGTTTGTCCTGGCCGCTGGAAACGCCGGGATTGCGCTGGCCCGCGAGCCGCGCCATCGCTGCGTCCAGCCGCTCCTCGTTGTCGGGAGAGGGTGGCCATGCCGCCGGTACCAGCAGGTCGTGGATCTGCTCGTAGACCGGATTGTCGGGATAGGGCGCCGCGAAGTCGTTGAAGTTGCGGTTGAGGTCGATGTTGTCCTCGTTGGTCCGCTTCAGGTGCGAAAAGCCGAACGGATTGACCGCATGAATCAGCAGCAGCGCGATGTCGCGATCGGCGTCGCGTCGCGCCAGTTCGTCGTTCAGCAGGGCCAGCTGGCAGGCCGAGCCGGAGAAGCCTTCGGGGCCGTGTGTGCCGGAGCTGACGATGAACAGCCTGGCCGCGTCGGTGGGGCCCAGCAGCGCCGTGTCGGTAGCGATCTCCTCCCCCGCCGCGCCCTTCAGTGGATGAACGTGATGCGCGACGGTGGCGCCGGCCTTGGCCGCGGCTTCCAGGAAGCGTTGGCGGGCCTCGCCATAGGTGGCGGAGAAGAAGGCGGCGCTCATCTGATCTTCTCGTCGATGTAGTCGAGGGTGCGGAAGGCGCCGCCGATCACCGGCAGGAACCACGGCTTGCCGGAATAGAGCGGAATGGAGGGCAGCTCCGTTTCGGCGAAGGGTACCTTGCCCTGCAGGCGGCCGGCGATCGATTGGCCCATGGCGTTGCCGAGGAACGGCATCATCGACACGCCCGAGCCGTTGCAGCCGACCACGAAATGCAGCCCGTCCAGTTCGCCTGCATGGGGCAGGGCGTCGTAGGTGAAGGCGACGTTGCCCTGCCAGGTGTGCGTGACCTTGGTGTCCCTGAGCTGCGGGAAGCGCTCGACCAGCGCCTGGTGCAGCAGCTGGGCGCGCAGCTCGCCGGGGATCTCGGTGAAGCGGGCACGGCCGCCGAAGATCAAGCGCTTCCCGTCCGGCGAGATCCGGTAATAGTGCAGCACGCGCCGCGTCTCGGAGAAGGTGCGGCCCTTGGGGCACAGCTCGCGGATCAGATCCGCCGGCAGTTCCTCGGTCGCGATGATGTGGCTGGCGATCGGCACGAGGCGCTTCTGCAGGCGCGGCGTGACGCCGGACGTATAGCCGTTGGTGGCGACCACGACATGGCGCGCCCGCACCTCGCCCATGCTGGTGGTGATCTTCCAGCCCTCGCCGTCGCGCGCGAGGCCGGTGGCGCGGCAATGCCCCGCGAGCGTGATGGAGTTGCGGCGACGCACCGCGGCCAGCAGGCCGCCGTAGAACAGTGCGGGGTGCAGCTTGCCCGCCGTCTCGAAGACCATGCCGCCGTGATAGAAGTCGCTGCCGATCTCCTCGCGCTGCTCCTCGCGGGTGATCAGGCGGCAGTCGGTGGCGCCGCCGTCGCGCAGCTTGGCGAAGCGCGTGCGCAGCCCCTCGTAGTGCGAGGCGGCGCAGGCGCCGAGGAAACGACCGCGCTGCTCGAGATGGCAGTCGATCTTCTCCTGCTCGACCAGGTCGATCAGCGCGCGATAGGCGTCGATCGCCCAGCCCACGACGTCGCGCACCAGCTCCGGTTTGTAGTCGAGCGTGCGGCCGGTGAAGCTCTTGCCGATCGACAGGCCGGCGCTCAGGGCACCGCCGCTGCGGGTCGAGGCGCCGGAGCCGAACTCGTCGGCTTCGAGCACCACGCTCTGCACGCCACCATCGGCCAGCGCGCGCGCGGTCGCCAAGCCGGCATACCCGCCACCGACGACCACTACGTCGGTCTTCTTCGGTAATGACGGCGTCGTGATGCTCTGCGGCCGGAACGCCTCCCACCAGTAGGGCTGGTCCTTGAAGTCGCTGGAGAAGATCGACGGGTTAACCGCAGGCATGAACAGGCTCGCACACAAAACGTTGACAGGACGGAGTTACGGCTTGAGAGACGACGTGGTCAAAGTCATTGTCCGGCGTGGTTAAGTCCCCGAGGTTATGATGATCACGTCGCGCCAGCTCGAAGCCTTTCGCGCCATCATGGCGCACGGCACGGTGACCGCCGCCGCCGAGCGGCTGGGGGTCTCGCAACCCGCGGTGAGCAAGATCCTGGCGGGGCTGGAGCACGAGATCGGCTATCCGCTGTTCACGCGAATCAAGCGCCGGCTGGCGCCGACCAGCGAGGCGCGCCTGCTCGAACAGGAAGTGACGCGGCTCTATCACAGCCTCGAAAGGGTTACCGAAGTCGCGCGCGAGATCCGCGAACGCCAGGTCGGCGACCTGCTGATCTATTCGACGCCGGCACTCGGCCGCAGCGTGCTGCCCGACGTCATGGCGACGTTCATGAAGCGCCACGCCAAGGCGCACATCGTCTTCCATGTCCGCAGCTCGACCTACATCAACCAGAAGATGGTCGACCAGCAGATCGATCTCGGCTTCTCGATGATGCCCTTCGAGCATCCCTCGATGGTGACCGAGGAGCTGAGCCGTGCGACCGCCGTCTGCGTGCTGCCGCGAGACCACCGGCTGGCGAAGCGCAAGGTGATCCGTCCCGCCGACCTGCGCGGCGAGCGCTTCCTGTCGTTCCCGCTCGACGGGCGCATGCGCCACCTGATCGACGCGGCCTTCGAGCAGGAGCGGATCGAGCGGCAGCTCCAGATCGACGTCTACTCGTCGGCCGATGCCTGTGCGCTGGCCGCGCGCGGGCTGGGCGTGTCGATCGTCGAACCCTTCACCGCGCGCGATTTCCTCAGCGAGGGAATCGCCGTCGTGCCCTTCGAGCCGCGCATCCGCTACCTGTTCCGCGCCATGCGGCCACGCTACCGCAAGCCGTCGCGGCTGGCCGACGCGTTTCTCGACGCCGTGAAGGCGCATCTCAAGGCGAAAGGTTGGTAGGGCCGAGTGAAGCTCGGCCTGAGAACTACGCCGGGTCATGGGCCACGAAGAATTCGAGGCCGATCAGACGCTCCAGCAACATCACCACCAGCAGCGTCACCACGACGGTCGCGGTCGAAATTGCCGCCAGCACCGGCGAGGCGTTCTCCTGGATGAAGGCATAGATCTGGACCGGCAGGGTCGTGACCTGCGGGCCGGTGAGGAACATCGTCACCGTCACCTCGTCGAACGAGATGATGAAGGAGAAGAGAAGCGCGGTGACGAGGCCGGAGCGCGCCAGCGGCAGCGCAATGCCCAGCGCGATGCGCCGTTCGTCGGCGCCCAGCAGCGAGGCCGCCTCGACGATCTCGCCGTCGATCTTCTGCAGGGCGACCACGATCGGCCGCCACGCGAAGGGGAGCGTGCAGACGATGTGGGCGATCACGATGCCGGTCGCCGTGCCGAGATAGCCGGCCATCGCCAGCACGTTCACCAGCGCGACGCCGAGCGCTGCGTGCGGAAAGAACAGCGGCGACATGACCGCCAGCTCGAAGGCGGGCAGCCAGCGCGGCCGCAGCCGGTGGCAGGCATAGGCGCCGGCGAAGGCGATGGCCGTGACCAGTACGGCGACCACGGCCGCGATGCCGAGGCTGGTGAGAAAGGCTTCGATCCAGCGGGGATCGGTGGCGGCCTCGGCGTACCAGCGCAGGCTGAGTTCGCCCGGCGGGAAGCGGAGATAGCCGGCAGCCGCGAAGGAGGTGGCGCCGATCACGACGATGGGCAGCGGCAGGAAGAGCAGCAGGACGAACGACGCCGTGCGGCCCAGTTTCACGATCGGCGCGTTCATCGGTCGGCCTTCGGCACGAGCGCCGCTTCGGCGGCGCGCAGCAGCGCCAGGCCGAGCGCGCTCAGCAGCAGCAGGCAGATCGCCCAGGCCGAGGCCTTGCTCATGTTGAAGTTGTAGACGACCTCCTGATAGATCTGCGTGCCCGCCATCTTCTGGCGGATGCCGCCCAGCAGGATCGGCGTCACGATGGCGCCCATCGAGGTGAGGAAAGTGATGCTGAGGCCGGTGAAGACGCCGGGCAGCGACAGCGGCAGCACGACGCGCCGCCACGTCTCGAAGCCGCCGGCCCCCAGCGACTCGCTGGCTTCCTCCAGGCGGTTGTCGATCTGCAGCAGCACCGACAGGGTCGAGATGACGGCAAACGGCATCAGCACGTGCGTGAGGCCGATCACGACGCCGAGATCGTTGAAGATCAGCGGCACGGGCGACTGGATCACGCCGGCCCATTTCAGCGTCTCGTTCAGGAAGCCCTTGGGGCCCAGGATCACCAGCCAGCCATAGGTGCGCACGACGAGACTGACGAGCCACGGGACCAGGACGATCACCAGCAGCAGGTTGCGCCAGCGCGGCAGGCGCCAGAGCAGCCAGGCGATCGGATAAGCGAGCACGGCGGCGGCGACCGACACGATGGCCGCGATCGACACGGTGCGCAGGAACACTTCATGATAGTCGGCGCGATCGAGGATCTGCTTGAAATAGATCAGCGAGAATCCGTCCTTGCCCCAGAAGGCATGGAAGAAGAGCAGCGCCACCGAACCCAGGAACAGGCCCAGCACCAGCAGGGCCGGCAACAGAAGCCAGCCCAGGCTGCGAGGGGCGGAAGTGGCGCCGCGCATCTCAGGCGCCGGCGGCAAAGCCCGGCGGGAACTCGGTCGAGGCGCCGGTTTCCGCATCGAAGGCTTCGGCGAGCCTGATGAGGTGGCCCTCGGCGTACCACGGCGCCACGAAGTGGATGCCGATGGGCAGGCCTGTCTTCGATCGGCCGAACGGGATCGAGATCGCCGGATGGCCGGTCATGTTGAAGGGGATCGTGTAGGTGTACCAGGCGGCGCGCAGGTCGCCGAGTGGCTTGCCGTCGACCACCAGCGGCTCGAACTGGTTCTGGGTGGCGGGCGGCGCCGGCGTCGCGACGGTCGGCGTCAGCAGCAGGTCGCAATCGGCGAACAGGCCCTGAACCGACTTGAAGGCGGTGGTGCGATCGACGATCGCGCGGCGCAGAGCCACGACGTCGACGGCATTGCCTTCGTCGAGTGTCCTCGCGAAGGACGGATCGAGATCGCCGCGCCGGTTCTTCAGGATGTCGGCGAAGCGCTCGATCTGGTTGGCGCGCAGGATGATGCGCGCAACGTCGAGCTTCCAGTCGATCTCGCGGCCGTCCAACTCCTTGATTTTCGCCCCCTGCTTGTCGAGGAAGGCGAGCGCGGCGTCGAGGCGGGCCTCGGTGTCCGGGTCGAGATAGCCGCCGGTCATGCGGCGGATCACGGTGATGCGCTTGCCGGCGATCGGGTGTCCGCCCGACTTGTCGGGCCAGGCGAAGGGCTCGCGGCCGATGGCCAGCGTCCACGGATCGTTGGGATGGCTGCCCGACATCGAGGCGAGGCCGGCGCCGAGATCGGTCGGATGGCGCGCCATGACGCCGAGATAGGTGAGCTGGCCGAACTGGTCCGGCGGCACTTCGTGCGGCACGCGGCCGAGCGTCGCCTTCAGCCCGTAGACGCCGCAGCAGGCGGCCGGGATCCGGCCCGAGCCCGCGCCGTCGGTCGACATGGCGATCGGGCCGAGGCCCAGCGCCACCGAGACGGCCGCGCCGCCGCTGGACCCGCCGCTCGTATGCTCGCGGTTCCAGGGATTGCGCGTGATGCCGTGCAGGGGACTGTCCGTCAGTACCTTGTGGCCGAACTCGGGAGTCGTGGTCTTGGCGAACAGGACGGCGTCGGCGGCGCGCCACTGGGCGATGGCCTCGGCATCCATCGACGGCACGTTGTCCTTCATCGTGACCGAGGCGAAGGCGGTGCGCAGGCCCTTGGTCAGGATCAGGTCCTTGGCCGAGACCGGCACGCCGGCCAGCGCGCCGAACGAGCCACCGCTCTTGCGCCGCGCATCGAGCGCATCGGTCGCGGCGCGGGCGCCGTCGGCGTCGAGCGTCGCGATGGGGTTGAACGGCTCGGCCTGCTTCGTGCGGTCCAGCAGGCCCTCGACGATGTCGCGCGCGGCGACCTTGCCGGAGGTGAAGGCCTTTACGTGGTCCGCGACGGTGCGGCCGGCGAAATCCTGAGCGGGCATGATCGGTCTTTCAGGTTGAAGCGAAGACGGTGAAACTGTCGGAGGGCACGGAAAGACGCACGGTCTTTCCTTCGGCGAGTTCCGCACCCTGGGGCGTGTCGGCCATGCACAGAGCGGTGAGCGGCCCCAGCGGCGTGTCGAGCACAGCCTTTACCGTGGGTCCGAGGCGGTGCAGGGCGGAGACGCGGGCGTCGAGCGACAGCGCGCCGTCGGCGGCATTGCCGAGGCGCACCGCTTCGGGGCGGCAGGCGATCTGGCAGGCGGCGCCGATGTCGGGCGTGCCCACCAACGTCGAGCGTGGCACCGAGATTTTCTTGCCGCCGAGAGAGACGGCGACCGAAGCCGCATCGACGGCGGAGATACGGCCGTCCAGCATGTTGATGTCGCCCACGAAGCGCGCGACGAACGGCGAGGCGGGGCGGCGATAGATCTCGCCGGGCGTGCCGACCTGCTGCACATGGCCGCCGTTCATCACGACGATCGTGTCGGACAGCATCGTCGCTTCTTCCTGGTCGTGGGTGACGAAGACGAAGGTCGTGGCGAGCTGGCGCTGGATCGATTTCAGCTCGACCTGGAGCTGGCGGCGAAGCTGCAGGTCCAAGGCGCTCAGCGGCTCGTCGAGCAGCAGGATCGCCGGCTCGAGGG
>LSKJ01000013.1 GCA_001557035.1 Rhodospirillaceae bacterium CCH5-H10
GCTCCAGCGTGACGGTCGCGAAATCGACATTGGGTTTGCGGTCGATCTGCTGCTCGACCGAGGCCGCCACGCGCTCCGCGAAGGCGAGTTCGGCGGAGCCGGGCACGAGTTCGCGCATCATTCCGAACAGCGCGACCGCCCGGACGTCGCCATCCGGGTAGAGCTGGTGGCCGAAGCCCGGAATGTAGATGCGCTCGTGCACCCGGCGGGCCAGCTCGGCGTCGATGTCGGTCACCTGCCTGAGGTCGGCGAGGAGCCTCGCGACCCGCCGCGTCAGTCCGCCGTGCCGCGGGCCGTTGATTGCCACCAGCCCGGCCATCGTCGAGGCGTAGAGGTTGGCGCCGGTCGAGGCGACGACGCGGGCAGCAAAGGCCGAGGCGTTGAATTCATGGTCGGCCGAGAGGACGAGCGCGGCGCGGATGAGCGTCGCCTGTTCCGGAGGCACGTTCCAGGCGGCGGCGACCTGTTCGTGAATCGGGCGATCGGAGAGGGGCTGGCCGGTCACGGCGGCTGCCAGCAGTCGCAGGATGCGGGCGCCGGTTTCGAGCATGGCGGTGCGATCCTCCACCCAGCTCGGATGATCCCAGCGCGCCGCGGCCGGCAGGAGCACGAGGCAGGCATCGACCGGCGGCAGGGCGGATGCCGCCTGCCAGGCACTGCGCAGCGCGGCCGACAGGGGCGGCAGATTACGCGCGGCGAACGGGCGGTCGTCGCAATCCCACAGCAGCTGCGCGACCTGCTCGAGGGAACTGCTGCGCGCCAGCCGGGTCGCTTCCTGCCCGCGATAGAAGAGGCGGCCGTTCTCGATGAGTGTCAGCGACGATTCCAGGACCGGTGTTCCGAAGTCGAGCGCATTGGCGGCGATCGACTCGGCCTTGCGGCCGACATCGCGTCGCCGCTTGAGCTGCGCCACATCGTCGGCGCGATAACGCCGCTCGCGCTGGCCGTTGGTGCCCTCGGACCGCAACAGCCCACGGCTCACATAGGCATACAGCGTGGCGGCCGAGACGCCGAGGCGTCGTGCCGCTTCCTTCGAACTCAGCCATTCGGTAGCCATTTCTTATTATGTATTAAATCAGTCAATATTGACAATACATATGGCGGATCGAATGTTGGGCGCGAAACAGAAAGGGGATTTTCGATGCTGCAGACGCGGGTGGACAGCGGTCTCGACGGTGTGATCGTGGCCGATACGGTGATGAGCGAAGTGGATGGGGAGGCCGGCCGGTTGATCGTCCGAGGCCAGGCGGTCGAGGACCTGGTCCGGAGCCGAGGTTTCGAGGGCGTCGCGGCCCTTCTTTGGGATGGCTTCGCCGAGGGCGGGGGCGACGAGCAGGCGGTTCGGCAGGGCCTGGCGCAGGCCCGCGTCCGTGCGTTCGCCGAGGTGCCGAAACTGCTCACCGCCACCAGGGGGCTCAATCCCGTCGAGGGCTTGCGCGTCGGCCTCGGCATGCTGGCCGACAGCGAGCCGATGCCGCACCACTATCTGGTCTGTGGCGCGCTGCCGGTCTTCCTGGCGGCCCTGCTGCGCGCGGCCGAAGCCAAGTCCGCACTGGCCCCCGACACGACGCTGACGACGGCGCAGGACCTGCTGCGCATGATCCGCGGCAAGCGCGCCGACGAAGCATTCGAGAAGGGTCTCGATACCTATCTGGCGACGGTCACGGACCACGGCTTCAACGCCTCGACCTTCACGGCGCGCGTCGTGGCCTCGACCCGGGCCGGGCTGATCTCCTCGGTGCTGGCGGCGCTCTGTGCGCTGAAGGGTCCGTTGCACGGCGGCGCGCCGGGGCCGGTGCTCGACATGTTCGACGAGATCGGCACGCCGGAGCGTGCCGAGGCGTGGCTGGACGACGCCTTTGCGAAGGGCACGCGCCTGATGGGCTTCGGCCATCGCGTCTACAAGAAGCGCGATCCGCGTGCCGACGTTCTAAAGAACACGGTGGCGACGCTGCCGCAGACCGCGGGCCGGCTGGCCTTCGCGGTCGAGGTCGAGCGCAGCGCCATCGCCTCGCTGCGCAGGCACAAGCCGAAGCAGCGGCTGGACACCAATGTCGAATACTACACGGCGCTCCTGCTGGAAGCGCTCGAGGTGCCTCGCAGCGCCTTCACCGCGCTGTTCGCCGTCGGTCGCGCGGCCGGTTGGTGCGCTCATGTCTTCGAGCAGGAGAAGGGTGGGCGCCTGATCCGGCCGCAGTCGACCTACGTTGGACCGCGCCCGCAGTAGAGCAAATCAGGAGCGGCGCAGGGTCGATCCGCGCCAGGTGCGGGCGCGGGTGCCGGTCGCATCGAAGACCCAGAGGATCACGTCGGCGCCCGCCGGCGTGAAGGTGGCGGTGAAGTGCCGTCGCCAGAAGCTCCCGTCGGCATGGGTGAACAACGCTTCCGTGCCGAGCTGGTCCGGCCGCACGGTGAGACTGGCCGTGCGCGGCATGGCGCGGGCGTCGGCCGAACTCAGCATCGCGACGCCATCGGTCACCGGCCCGAAGACCATCGTCTCGCCGCGCTCGTCGGTTTGCATGGGACCGCCATCGATCCGCAGCCAGACGGAGAGGCTTCCCGCCGCGGCGCGCAATGCGAAGTGGAGGGCGAAGGGCGTGCCGTCGTCGTAGTTCTCCTGCGGCACCTTGGGCGGCGGAAAAATGTCCTCGAGCGGGATGGCGCGATGGAAGCGGGCGGCGCCGGCATAGGTGCCGAGCCAGTCGTTCCAAGTCGTCGGCTGCGCATGCGCCGGGCGCGCGGCGATGAGCGCGGCGGCGGCCAGGGCGCTCCGCCGCGTCAGCATCAACGCCGCCGGCGGGTCGACAGGGCAGGGCTAGCCGGCAACGGCGGCCTGCTCTTCGTAAGTCTCGAAGAAGCGGCGGCCCGATCCGCGCTGGTTCTCGTAGATCGAACCTTGATGGTCGGCGGGCGGCAGCGGCATGCGCACGGGTGCCGGCCGTATGCGCGGTTCGATGGTGGGCTCACCCAGCACCATGCGGCTGTTGAATTCGTCGAAGTTGGCCACTCCCATCAACGGCCAGGCATCGGCCGCTGCATATTCGTGCAGCAGAAGGCGACGCTGGCGGTTGGAGCGATTGAGGGCGGAGCCATGGACCAGCCGGGCATGATGGATGGTCATCGAGCCGGCCGGACCCATCAGCGGTACGGCCTTGCTCACGTCGACTCCGCTCGCCTCCGGATCGAAGGCGCCGCAGAAACGGCCATCGGCATGATGGTCGTGGACGGCGCCGTGGTGCGTGCCGGGCACGACCATCAGCGGCCCGTTGGCCTCGTCGCAATCGTCGAGATAGATGCCGATCGCCAGCACGTCGTCGTTGGTGTGGGGATAGAAGGCCCAGTCCTGGTGCCACTCGACGGGCGATCCGTAACCGGCCGACTTCATGTTGAGCTTTCCGCCGTGCAGGCGGATCGCCGGCCCGATGAGCTGCGACAGGAGGGAGGTGATCTTCGTGTCGCGCGCCAGGTCACCGTAGAAGGCATGACGCTTGAACATGGCGGGCTTCAGCCGGCGCACGCGGGGCATGGTGGCGCTGTGGCTGGGCTCCAGATCGTAGAGATCGTCGTTGGCGGTGACGCCACGCGCTTCGGAGACGAGCTGGCCGGTGAGGCGCCGCAACTCCGCGAGCTGCTCCCCCTGGATCAGCCGCGGGATCACCAGATAGCCGTCGCGGCGATAGGCCTCGATTTGTCGTTCGGTCAGCATTGGGAAATCATAGCACGTGCAGCCCGCATCATCGATAATCGCGGCATGACCAGCCGCGCCCTGTTTCCGACCCTCGTTTACCGTGGTTCGCTCGTCGACCGCAGTTGGCGCCGCTTCAACCAGGACCTCGCCGACGAATGCCAGTCGCTCGCGATCTCGGATGCGGCCGGCCAGCGCTGGTCGGCGAAGAACTATCTCGGCGGCTATACGTCCTACGGTTCGCTCGACCGGCTGCATCTCGTGTCGTCGCTGTTCGACCGGCTGCGCCGGAAGATCGACGGCCACGTGAAGAGCTTCGCGCGCGACCTTCACTACGATCTGACGGGCCGCACGCTCGCGATGACCGACTGCTGGGCCAACGTCATGCCGGCGGGCACGGTCCACTCCATGCACCTCCATCCGACCTCGTTCGTGAGCGGCACCTACTACGTGTCCGTGCCGAGGGGAGCGGGCGCGATCAAGTTCGAGGACCCGCGGCTAGCGCACCAGATGGCCGCGCCGCCGCGTCGGGCCGATGCGCCGGAAGCCTACAGGTCCTTCGTGAGTGTGGCGGCGCACGACGGCGATCTCGTCCTGTTCGAGAGCTGGCTGCGCCACGAGGTTCCGCCCGCGCACTTCTCCGGCGAGCGCATCTCGATTAGCTTCAACTATGCCTGCCCGCTCAGGACGGCCCGCTGAAGGACCCCCATGCGCTTCCTCTCCCTGCTTCTCGCCCTGATCGCCACCGCCACCGCCACCGTCGCGCGAGCAGCCGACGAACTGCCGATCTTCGACGCGCACATGCACTACAGCCACGACGCCTGGTCGGTCGTGCCGCCCAAGGAAGTCGTCGAGATACTGAAGAAGGCGGGCATCAAGCGCGCCATGGTGTCGAGCTCGAACAACGAGGGCACCAGGATGCTGCAGGAGGTCGCGCCGGACATGATCGTGCCGGAGCTGCGGCCCTATCGCTCGCGGGGCGAGATCTCGACCTGGGCCAAGGATCCGACGCTGATTCCGTATCTCGAGGACCTGCTGTCGAAGCGCAAGTACAGGGCGATCGGCGAATTCCACATCTACGGCGCCGATGCCGACCTGCCCAACGTGCGCCGCGTCGTCGAACTGGCGAAGCAGTACGGGCTCTACCTGCATTCGCACTCCGACGCCGATGCCGTGACGCGGCATTTTCAGCAGGACCCGGCAGCCAAGGTCCTGTGGGCGCACTCGGGCTTCGAGCGGCCTGAAAAGGTGCGCGAGATGCTGCGCCGTTATCCGACCCTGTGGTGCGATCTCGCCTTCCTGACCGCGCATGTTTCCAACGGCAAGGTGGCGCCCGGCTGGCGCGAGCTCTTCATCGAGTTTCCCGACCGCTTCGTGCTGGGCAGCGATACCTTCACACCGGAGCGCTGGCACTACGTGATCGAGAATGCGCGCTGGTCGCGGCAATGGCTTTCGGATCTGCCGCCGGACGTGGCGCGCAAGATCGCCTACGAGAACGGCGACCGCCTGTTCGGGGGTAACCAATGAGGTTGCCGGCCGCGCTGCTGGGGCTCTTCCTGGCGACGCCGGCCCTGGCGGATTGCCCGATGGATCTCGGCCGGGGAACGGGCTGGGTGGTGTTCTCGGACCATTACCTGATGGCATTCCGGCCCGACCCGCTGCGGATCGAAGTCGGCGAGCCCTTTGCGTTGGTCCTCAACGTCTGCACCCGGAGCGGCGCGCCGGCCGAACTCATCGCCGTCGACGCACAGATGCCGGATCATCGCCATTTCATGAACTACCGGGCGAGCATCAAGTCGAACGGCGACGGCCGCTTCCGGGCGGAAGGAATGCTGTTCCACATGCCCGGCCGCTGGGAGATCACCTTCGACGTGCGGGCGGGCGAGGAAAGCGAGCGCCTGACGCACGACATCATCCTCAAGTGACCCGGGTCCTGCTGCTGGTGTCGCTGCTGGCCGCCCTGTGGGCCGGCGGCGTGCGCGCGCAGCCGCTGCTCGACTGGTCGCCCGAGGAAATCCGGACCGTCGGGCAGCACGGGCCCTGGCCGCCGCCGCCCGTGCGCGATCCGTCCAACCGGGTGTCGGGCACGCCGGCCGGCATCGCGCTCGGGGAGCACCTGTTCAACGAACCGCGCCTGTCGGGCGACGGTCGCATGAGCTGCGCGACCTGCCATCAGGCCGGCCGCGAGTGGAGTGACGGACTGGCCAAAGGGAAGGGCGCGGCAGAACTGGACCGCCGCACGCCGTCCTTGTGGAACATCGGCTACCTGCACTGGTTCGGCTGGGACGGCGCGGGCGACTCGCTGTGGGCACAGAGCATCCGTCCGCTGCTCGATCCTCGCGAGATGAATGGCGGCGCGGCGCGTCCCGGCGAACTTCTGCGCGGCGATCCCGCTCTCGCCTGCGGATATGAAAAGGCGTTCGGCGAGAAACCCGGCGCCGACGACGAGCGACTTCTGGTGGATACGGCGAAGGTGCTGGCCGCATTCCAGGCGACCCTGGTCAGTCCGCGCACGCCGTTCGACGATTTCCGCGACGCGCTGGTCGCGGGAGATCGCGAGCGCGCCGCGCGCTATCCGCTGTCCGCGCAGCGCGGCCTGAAGCTGTTCATCGGCGAGGCCAACTGCAATCTCTGCCATCTCGGTCCACGCTTCACGAGCGGCGAGTTCGGCGACATCGGCATTCCGTTCTTCGTGCGGCCGGGCGAGGTCGATCCCGGGCGTCTGGGCGGGTTGGGGCATCTTGCGGCGAGCCCGTTCAACCTGCTGGGCAAGTACAACGACGACGCGACCGGCAACAACACGCGGCGCACGCGGCACGTCCAGCGCCAGCACACGAACTTCGGCGAGTTCCGCGTGCCCGGCCTGCGCCAGGTCGGACGCGGTGGGCCCTACATGCACAATGGCAGCGTGCTGACGCTCGAAGACGTGGTTAAGCACTATTCGGAGGTCAGCCCCGACCGGCTGCACAGCGACGGCACGCCACTCGTACGGCCGCTCGGCCTGACGAGAGAGCAGAGCACCGACCTGATCGCCTTCCTGCGTTCCCTCGACGCCGATCCACCGCCGCGCTCCCCACCACAACCGCTTTGTCCCTAAGCACGGCAAGGCAGTCGCAATGGAGCGCGCAACTCCAGTTGCGCTCAAGTGAAGACATGAGCGCCACTGGAGTGGCGCGCTCCAATGACTAACGCAGGCGTGCGATTGCGCTTTCGAGGATCCACGCCGCCGCCGCGGCATCGACGCGTTCGGCGCGCTTCGAGCGGGTCATGTCGTAATCGTCGATCATGCCACGCGTCACGGCAGCGGTGCTGAGACGCTCGTCCTGGAAGACGATCGGCAGGGCGGCGAGAGCGGGCGTGCCGTGGTTCTGGATGTTGGTCACGAACTGGCGCACCGACTGGCAACGCGGCCCCTCGGTGCCGTCCATGTTGAGCGGCAGGCCGACCGCCAGCGCCTTGACCTCATGCTTGCGCACGAGCTCGTCGAGGGCGGCGAGGTCGGCGGCCAGCTTCGTACGCTTCAGGGTGGTGAGCGGCGTCGCCAGCATGCGCAGCACGTCGGACGTGGCGATACCGATGGTCTTGGTGCCGAGGTCGAGCGCCATCAGCCTGCCGTCGCGCACCAGGAGGCTCTTCAGTTCCGGGAAGTCGACGACGGGCATTCAGGCAGTTTTCCCTGTGAGCCAGGTTTCCGCATCGTCGGCAATGCGGTCCCAACCGGGCTGGCCGAGCACCCAATGTCCCTGGCCTTCATATTCGACGTGATGCGAGACGTGGGCGAACCGGCTTGCCGTGCGGCGAACCACGTCAGGCGGCACCAGCTTGTCCTTCTCCGCGCCGACGAAAAGCAGCGGCACCGTCACCTTCCGCGGATCGACGAAGGCGGCCTTCCTCTTGTCGAGCCACGGCAGGCCGATCTCGAGCAGGGCGCGTCCCGATTCATGGACGAAGCCCGCATGCTCCATCGTTCCGGTGGCGCGATCGCAGGTATTGAATGTGTAGCCGAGTGCCTCGCCGAGCGTCGCGCGGTGCGGCTTGCGCCACCATCCCCAGCGCGCCTGGATGCGCGCGAAGGCCATCAGGTTGGAGGGACGCAGGGCAATCACGCTTGACGGCGGAGCCGGGGTGAGCAGCACGCCCGCGCGGGCAAGACCCCTGGCGCAGAGAAGCAGAGCGATGAGGCCGCCCATAGAATGGCCGATGACGACCGGCTTTTCGGGAAGAGCGAGAATGGCGGCTTCGATATCGGCGACGTAGTCGTGCAGGCTGGTTTCACCGAGGGCGTCCGGCGGTGAGCCCGGCGGCACGTCGTGGTGTCGCAGATCATATGCAATCGTCTGCCAGCCGCGTCCCTCGAGAAAGGGACGCCAGTGACGCCACACGGCGGACGTTCCCCACATGCCGTGAATCAGGACTGCCAACCGGGCCATCGCCAAGGTTATAAGGCGTGCAACGGACCGGGTCGACATGCGCCCGAAGCAAAGGTGTTCGGACAAGGTGACAGATACTCTCTATGCCCTGCTGGCGATTGCCGTGGTCCTGACCGTCGTCAGCGTGCTGGTGCCGCTCGCCGAGCGCTTCAGGCTGCCGCACACCGTCCTGCTGGCCATTGCCGGTATGGGCATGGGCTTTCTGGGATCGTGGATCGTCTCCGGCAATTTCAGGATGGGCGTCCTCACCGACGCCTTCGTCGGTCTCGACAAGCTGGAAGTGGGCACGGAACTGTTCCTGCCGCTGTTT
>LSKJ01000128.1 GCA_001557035.1 Rhodospirillaceae bacterium CCH5-H10
GACAGCGTCGGCAAGGTTGACGAGATCATCGTCGGCCCGGACGGCAAGGCACCGTTCGTCGTTCTGTCGGTCGGCGGATTCCTCGGCGTCGGCGACAAGCTGGTCGCGCTGCCCTACGAGCAGATGAGGACCGACGGCAAGAAGATCGTGCTGCCTGGCGCCACCAAGGACTCCCTGAAGTCGCTGCCTGAGTTCAAGTACGCTTCCTGACGATGGGTGCGCTGACTGAGGAATTCGCTCACCCGACCTACCTGGCCTTCCCGGTGATTGCAGCGCGGCTCTTTTTCGCCGCGCTGCTGGGGGCGCTGATCGGTTTCGAACGCGAATGGCGCGCGCGGCCGGCAGGCTTGCGGACACACATCCTGATCTGCGTCGCGGCAGCGACGTTCGGAATCCTCACGGTCGAAATCGCCCATTCCAGCGCCTTTGCCGGACGAGAGACCGTTAGCGACCCCCTCCGCGCCGTGGAGGCCGTGACGGCGGGCGTGGCGTTCCTCGCGGCGGGCTCCATCCTGTTCACACGCGGCAAAGTTCACGGACTGACGACAGGTGCCGGCATGTGGCTGGCCGGCGCGGTGGGTCTGTCCTGCGGATTCGGTCTCTGGCAGATCGCCGGGCTCGGTACGTTCCTGATCCTGGTCGTGATGGGACTGCTGCATACTTTCGAGGTGAAGCTGGGTATCGCCGCAGACAAGCAGGGGCACCGGGAGCCTTCGAAAACCGCCAAGGCGGGGAAGGACGATCGCGACGACCGGTGCTAACCTGAGCCGATCATGCGGATCGTCCTACCGTCCCTGCTAATTGCCGTCGTAACGTGTTTCCCTGCGGCGGCGCAGACGTCGCGGCCCGTCCCCGAACTGGGCACGGCGCCGATCCCGCGCCAGCTCCCCACGCTGCCCACGCCGGGCCAGCCGCCGGCGGCCAGCGATGAGGTCAAGGATCCCAAGACCGGCTGCGGCGTCGTCATGATGAACGCCGAACCCAATCTCAGCATCAGCTGGTCCGGCGCCTGCGACTTCGATCTCGCGCAAGGCAAGGGCGTGCTGCAATGGTTCAAGGGCGGCGTGCCGACCGATCGCTATGAAGGCGAGATGAAGGACGGCCTCTACGAGGGCCAGGGAAAGCTGACCTACGCCAACAAGGCCCGCTACGAGGGTGAGTTCAAGGCCGGCGAGCGCGACGGCAAGGGGACCTACGTCTTCCCGAGTGGCGCCAAGCTGACGGCAGAGTTTCGCGAGGGCCGGCCGCAGGGGCACGGCATGTATGTCTGGCCCAACGGCAATCGCTACATTGGCGACTTCCGCGACAACCAGCGGACGGGCCGGGGCACGATCATGTTCACCGATGGCGGCCGCTATGAGGGTGAATTCGTCAACGGCAAGATGCAGGGGCGTGGCGTGCGCGTCTGGGCCAACGGCTCGCGCTACGAAGGCGAATGGATGAACGACCAGGCAAGCGGCTGGGGCACCAAGTCCGGCGGTCCCGATGGGCAGGTCTTCACCGGCATGTGGGTGAACGGCTGTTTCCGTGACAACCAGCGCTGGGCCACGGTCGGCGCCACCGCGGCATCCTGCGGTTTCCAGTAACGACGGAGGACATGCATATGTCGGCCAGCCCCCGACTGATGATGATCCAGTTCCTCGAATGGGTGGCCGCCCGACCGCGTCGTCGCGAAGACGTGCTCGACGCCTGGCAGAGTTCCTGCCCGCGTTTCCCGGTCTGGGAGGATGCCCGGGCCGACGGATTGATCCGCCAGTACGGCGGCGAGGCTGGCGAGCACCGTGTCGAACTGACCGAGCGCGGCCGTGCGATGCTCGATCGCCCCTGACATCATCGTCATCGACGTCCTCGACGTCTCCCCACGTCTCACGACAGCGCCTATAGTATCGTCATGACGCTGCAACGCGCCGCCCTGTGGACTGTCGTAATCGCCGCGACGATCTTCCTGCTCGTCGCCGGGCGAGGTCTCCTGCTGCCTTTCGTCCTGGGAATCGTGCTCTGGTATATGATCGATTCACTCGCCGACACGTTTGCCCAGCCGCGCCTGGGCGGGTTGCGCCTGCCACAGCCGCTCGCCCTGACCCTGGCGGTGATGCTGGTCGGCGGCCTGTTCTGGATCGTCGGACGCACGATCGGGCTCAACGTGCAGGCGGTCGTCGCGGCCGTCCCCACCTACGAAGCGAGGCTCACTCAACTGATCGAGCAGGCCACTCGGATGGCCGGCATCGAGCAGGCGCCAACCCTTTCGGAACTGGTGGCCCGCGTCAGCCTGGCCGACACGCTGGGCGGTGTCGCGGCGGCGGCCGCATCGGTGGTCAGCGTGGCCGGCCTCATCCTGATCTACACGCTGTTCCTGTTCGTCGAGCAGGCTCACTTCAAGCGCAAGCTCGGCGCCATCTTCCACGGCGACGGCCAGGAGGCGCGGGTCCTTGCCGTTCTGGACCGGATCGACCGCGAGATCCGCGTCTATATCCGCATCAAGACCACCCTCGCGACAGTCACGTCGGCGCTGGCCTATGTCGTCATGTCATCGGTCGGAGTCGACTTCGCCGGCTTCTGGGCCGTCATGGTGTTCTTTTTCTACTACATCCCGACGGTCGGCTCGATCATGGCGATCGTCGCGCCGGCCCTCATCACCCTGATCCAGTTCGACAATCTCACGCCTTTCCTGATCGTGCTGCTGGTGTTTGGCTCGATCCAGGTCGTGACCGCGAATGTCATCGAGCCGGCGATCATGGGCCGCTCCCTCAACCTGTCGCCGCTGGTGGTGATCGTCTCCCTGATCGTGTGGGGCACGATCTGGGGCGTGGTCGGCATGTTCCTCTGCGTGCCCATCATGGTGGTGGCGCTGATCGTGCTTGCGCAGTTCGAGACGACCCGGCCGGTCGCCGTGCTGCTGTCCGCCGACGGCCGCATTCCGGAGTCGACGCCATGAGGCGATTGATCCCGCTCCTTCTCCTGCTGGCCGCGATGCCCGCCACCGCCCAGGTCTCTCCATCGGACAGGCCACCCATCCCTGCTCCGATGCCGACTCCGCAGGGTGACGTCCTCTATGCGTGTCCCGGCGGGATGGACTTCTCGGCGACGTTCGCAAACGACGGCGAGCTGGTGACGCTGCGCATGCCCGGACAGCCGACCATCGAGCTGTCGCGCCAGGTTTCGGGTTCCGGCTTCGCATTTTCGGATTCGTACTACGAACTGCGCGGGCGCGGTCGCGAGGCGACCCTGACCGCTGCCGGCCGCTCGATGCGCTGTCATGCAGCCGGCCGGCCGGGCGAGCCGCCGCGGACCTTTGCCGGCGGCAACGTCACCGTCACCCTGTTCCCCGATGGCACTTTTCGTCTTCGCGAGCAGCGCGATGGCGCGGCCGAGCCTCTTCTCGACATCGGCCAATGGGCACAGGAAGTCGAAGGCGGCATACGCCTGGTGCTGCGCGGCGCCAACAACAGCCGCCGGGCGTTCCGCGAGATCGGCGTCGGCAAGCTGGTCGACGACAATGGGGTCGAACTCCTGCGCACCGAAAAGCCCGATCCGATCGACGGCAAGTTCCGGCTCTCCGGCATGTATCGCGATGCGCAGGATGGTGGCCTCTTCGCCGCCTGCCTGGTGGGCCGTACGTTCGGCGTGGCGCCGGGCGGCGAGGAACCCGAACTCGAGAAGGCGTGGGTCAACCTGACCCCCTCGCGGGAAGCCAGTCTCTACGTCGAGATCATCGGCGGCTTCGACAACAACAATTCCATCACCGTCGACCGATTCATCAACGTGAAACGCGACGGCACCTGCCCGCCGCTGGCATCGCGCGGCTCGGCGCTGCGCGACACCGAATGGCGCCTCGTCGAACTCGACGGCGACCGTCCCTCGTTCGACGACTGGCGCCGGCGGCCGATCATGCGCCTCGACGATGCCGGCAGGTTCACCGCGTCGACGGGCTGCAACACGATGGGCGGCGACTATGTGCTCGATCCCGAGGGGCTTCGCTTCGTACCTGGCCCGATGACCCTGATGGCCTGTCCGCCGGCGGAAACCGAGATCGAAAAGAAGTTCGTCGCAGCACTGGCTGCGGTCCGGACGGCCCAGATCGCCGGCACGACGCTCGACCTCAACGACGGGGCCGGCAAACGGCGCATGCGCCTCGAAGCGCGCGGACGTTAGAGGCTTTCCGAATACGATAGAATCACCAACACCAACCTCATGCTGAGGAGCGCTCCACAGGAGCGCGTCTCGAAGCATGGGCACGAGC
>LSKJ01000129.1 GCA_001557035.1 Rhodospirillaceae bacterium CCH5-H10
GCTCGGGATGACAATGTGCGTGCAAATCGAGCCTGACCGACAAGGCACGCATTTTGTGAGTCGAACTCACAGCTGAATTGCAAAGTGTCGCTGCCGGTGCAGGCGTTTTGCCGAGCCGCTTGACCATTTCCCCGGACAGCCCTGCCTGTGAAGGGGGAGGCAACTTGAAGTCAGACCGGCATCGCCTTGTTGTCGTAGCCGAATTCTTCGTCCAGCGCGGCGATCTGGCGGCGGAAGTCGATGCGCAGTCTCGCCTTGTCGCTCTCGTCGAGCCACGAGCCCTCGACCGAGTTCAGGCTGAACATGCGCGCCTTGTCGGGGCCCCAGCCGATCGTCTCGAACAGCGTCGTGAAGCCGTGGCCGAGATTGGTGCCGAACATCGCCGGATCGTCGGTGTTGATCGTGACGTTGAGGCCGGCCTCGACCATGCGCCGGATGCGTTGCGGCCGGTGCGGGCGATTGTGCAGCAGGCTGGTCCAGGCGCAGGGCGTGAAGTAGAGCCCGTCCTTGCGGGCTTCGCTCATCACGAAGTCGGAGGCCAGCATGTTGTAACCGTGGTCGATGCGGTCGCAGCGCAGCACGTCGCGGCAGATCAGGTAGTTGGTCGGCGGCGCTTCCCGCGGCGTCAGGTAGTCCTCGCAGCAATGCGCGGTGCAGCGCAGCCCGCCCTTGCGCGCGCGCGCATAGGCCTCGGCGAAGATGGCGGGCGGGCCGACGCTCTCGTTGCCGTCGAGTCCGATGCCGATCACCAGTTCATGCGGGTTTGCCAGCGCGGTCTCGACGATCTCGACGGCCTGGGCGGGCGAATTGATCGATCGGTCGATGCAGCAGATCAGCCGGGCCGAAATGCCGAAGTCGCGGCCCACGCGCTCGATGCCGTCGGCCATGCCCGCCACCATCGACGGATAGTCGATGCCGTTGGGATAGAAGTAGTCGGGATTGAAGAAGAACTCGACGTGCCGCAGGTTGCCGTCGCGGCTCGCATCCTCGCAATATTCGTAGACCGCGCGGCTGAAATCGTCCTGCGTCCGCAGCACCAGCGCGGAGAGGCGCAGGATCTCGAGGAAGCCGTCGAAGTTGGGCCACTGGTAGAGCTGCTCGGCCGGCCGCGGCAGCGGCAGGCCGTACTTCTTCGCCAGCTCGGCGACCGTCGTTGCGCGCAGCGTGCCGGCGATGTGGCAGTGCAGCTCGGCCTTGGGGATGCGCCGCAGGTACTCGTCGGCAACCGCTTTCGCCATGGCGGCGATCCTCACTTCTTCTCGATGTTGTAGAGCAGCATCACCGGCGACTTCAGCACGCCTTCGAGATTGTTGCGCCAGGCCGACGGCGTCGTGAACTGCGCCAGCGGCAGATACAGCACCTGCTCGAAGGCGCGCGCCTGGATCTCGCTGGCAATCGTCTTGCGCGCGGCTTCGCCGGACGCGGTCGCGAACTTGAGCCGCAGCTCGTCGGTCTTCTCGTCCTTCGGCCAGCCCCACGCCGCGGCGGGCGGCCCCGAGGCGACGAGGAACGGGTTGCTGAGCGGGTTGCCCTGGTCGGGCACCGAGTTCGTCGTGTGGGCGAGGTTCCAGCCGCCCTTGTCGACCGGGCCGGTGTTGAGCCGGCGCGTGGCGAAGGTCTGGAAGTCCATGGACACCATGTCGACCTTGAAGCCGAGGTCGACCAGGATCTGCCGCGTGACGTTGCCCAGCGCCGCGATGCCCGGCGCATTGGCGACGTGCAGCATCACCAGCGGCCTGGACATGTCGACATTGGCGTCCTTCAGCATCGCCTTGGCGGCGGCCATGTCGAAGGAGGGGATGCCGTCCTTGCTCTCGTAGGGCATGCCGCAGCCGAACATGGCAGCGCAGTCGGTGGCGAACTTCGGATCGCCGGCGACGACCGCGGCATACATCGACCGATCGACCGCACGGGCAATCGCCTGCCGCACCTTCAGATTGTCGAACGGCGGCTGCAGGTGGTTCATGCGCATGATCGCCTGGAAGCCGAACTTGCTCACGACTTCCGCCTTGGCGCCGGACTTGGCGTCGAACAGCGGCAGCAGGTCGGCCGGCACGCGCTCGAGATAGTCGACCTCGCCGCGCGCGAGCGCGCTCACCTGGGTCTGCGCGTCCGGCATGCCCAGCATCTCGACGCGCTCCATCTTCGCGAGCTTGGCCCCCGACGCCCAGTTGGGCGGCTCGCTGCGCGGCTTGTAGTCGGCAAACTTGTCGAGGACGATCTTCACGCCCGGTTCATGCAGGTCGGCGCGGAACTTGTAGGGGCCGGAGCCCACGATCTCCTTCACCTGCTCGCTGCCCGGCGTCTTCGCGATCCGCTCCGGCATCATGAACGGCACCGGCGCGCCGATCTTGGCCAGGCTGTCGAGCACCAGCCCGTAGGGCTCCTTCAGCACCAGCCTGATCGTGTTGGCGTCGGTCGCTTCCAGCGAGGCGGTGAACCTGGCCAGCGTCTGCCCCATGCTGTCGCGCGACGCCCAGCGCTGGATCGAGGCAACGCAGTCCGCCGCCGTCACCGGCTGGCCGTCGTGCCATTTCAGGCCGGGCCGCAGCACGAAGGAGTAGGTGAGCTTGTCGGCGCTGATCGTGTAGCTCTCGACCATCTGCGGCTTGGGCTCGAACTTGTCGTCGACCGCGAACAGCGTGTCGTAGATCAGGTAGCCCAGATCGCGCGTCGTGAACGACGTCGTGAAATGCGGGTCGAGCACGCGGCTCAGCGTCTCGGGCGCCACCTTGAGCGTCGACTGCGCCTGCACAGGCAGGGCGGCAAGAAGGGCGGAGGCGGTCAGCGCGGCCAGGGGCCAGGAGCGAAAATGGGTCATGCAATGGTTCCTCGATTCGGAAGCCGGTAGTGCACGCGTCATGCCACGTACGCCGTCCCGTTCGGCCCGTCAGCATGACGGGCGCGCCGCGGTGCTGAAAAGCGCTAGTTTCGGGACGGAGTGTGCGGATTTTTCGTACGGTCGGCCCGCCGCCGCATCAGGGGCGACCGCGTCCGGCCTTTGTCGCGCCGACTTCGCGCAGGCTACCGGTCCAGGCGCGCCGCGCCGGCAGGCCCTGCAACTCGTCCCTCAGGAATTCCGCCAGCATGGAAGCGACAGGGGAGGGTTTGGCGTGGCGCGGCGCGATCAACGAGAGGTGGGAGCCGCGCACGTGGCGGTCCGCCAGCGGGATATGCACCAGATCGCGGTCCGCGAAGTCGGCGCCGATGTCGGGCAGGCTGAGCAGCGCGATCTGCCTGTGCTCGCGGACCAGCATCTTCATTACCTCGACGGAGTTGGTCGTGACGACGCCCGCGAAGTGCACCTTGGCCCGTTCCAGCGCGGTTTCGAGGATGCGCCGCGAGGTGAGCGACGAATCGGGAAAGACGAAGCTGTGGTTGGCGCATTCGGCTAGGCGGATCGACTTGCGACCGGCCAGCGGATGGTCGCGCGCCACGACGATGCCGGAGCTGGGCTGGATGGTCGCCAGGACGCGGATTTCCGGCAGCTTCGGCACGGCATAGCAGATCGCGAGATCGAGCTTGCCCGCGACCAGACGATCGACGATCTCCGCCGTGCCCCCCATCAGCACGTCGAGCGACACCAGCGACTGGCGTTCGCGCATGTGGGTCATCAGGCGCGATACGACCGTGCGCGAGAAGCTTTCCATCAGGCCGAGGGAGGCATGGCCACGCACCATGCTGCGGAGCTGGCCGATATGCTGCACCAGCTTCGCATGGTCGTGCTGCCAGCGCTGGATCTCCGCCGCCACCATCTGGCCGGCCGGCGTCAGCCGCATGCCGCGCGGCAGGCGCTCGAACAGCGCCGCGCCGTATTCCGCCTCGAGGTTCAGGATCTGCCGGTTGACCGCCGAGGGCGAGAGGTTGAGCCGCGTCGCCGCGCGCCGGATCGAGCCCGTCTCCGCCACGACGAGCAGCCACGAGGCCGACGGCGCGATGATCGGCATGCGCCGCCTAGCCGGCCACCAGCGGCCGCAACGCCGTGACGAAGCGGTCGAGTTCCTCCTCGGTGTTGTAGACGTGGACCGAGGCGCGCATCACGTCCTTCAGGCCGCGGCCCTTGAGGTCGAGCCGCGAGGAGAACTGCGTCGACACCGAGACGTTGATGCGCTGCTCGCGCAGCTGCTGCTTCAGTGCCGGGTGATCCTTGCCCTCGACGGCGAAGGTCACGATCGCGCCCTTGGTGACGCCGAGGTCGGTCAGGGTCACGCCCTTCACCGTCGCGAGGCGCGTCCGCAAGCCATCGGCCAGTTCGCGCAGGCGCGCCCAGATGGCCGGCATGCCCAGCTCGTTGCACTGGTCGGCCGCGACCTTGAGGCCGATCACGCCGGCGAAGTAGCGCTCCCAGTTCTCGAAGCGCTTGGCGTCCGGCATCACCGTGTAGTCGTTGTCGCCTGACCAGCGGGCGGCGTGGTTGTCGAGGAAGATCGGCTCGATCTGCGCGGTGCTGCGCTGGCGGGCGTAGAGGAAGCCCGTGCCGCGCGGCCCGCGCATGTACTTGCGTCCCGTTGCCGACAGGAAGTCGCAGCCGATCTTCTTCACGTCGATCGGCATCATGCCGACCGACTGGCAGGCATCGAGCAGGTAGAGGATGCCGGCATCGTTCACGATCTTGCCGACCGCCTCGGCCGGCTGCACCAGCCCGCCCTGGGTCGGGATGTGCGAGATCGACACCAGCTTGGTGCGCTTGTCGATGGCGCGCTCCAGCGCGGCGAGGTCGATCTGGCCGTGCTTGTCATCGGGAATTACGACGATCTCGGCGCCGGTCTTCTTCGCCACCTGAAGGTAGGAGATGTAGTTCGACGAATACTCGCTGACGCAGGTGAGGATGCGGTCGCCGGGCTTGAAGTCGAGCGAATAGAAGGCGAGGTCCCAGCCACGCGTGGCGTTCTCGACATAGGCGATCTCGCCGGGCTCGGCGCCGATCAGCGTCGCGATCGAGGGGTAGAGACCGTCGAGTACGGGCCGCGCCCGGTCGGCCGCCTCGTAGCCGCCGATCTCGGCCTCCAGCCGCAGATGGTCGAGCGTGGCGTCGAGGGTGCGACGGCTGGGCAGCGAGGAGCCGGCCGCGTTGAGATGCAGTACGTGCGCGCAGCCCGGCGTCTCGGCGCGGATCCGGTCGATGTCGAGACTCATGTCAGAACTTCCCCTGTTCCTTCAGCACTTCCTCGGCGACGCGCAGCGCGTCGATGGCGGCGGGAAAGCCGCAATAGGCGATGGCGTGGGTGAAGATCTCGCGCAGCTCGACCTTGGTGCAACCGTTGTTCAGCGCGCCGACGAGATGAATCTTCAGCTCGTGAGGGCGGTTCAGGGCGCAGAGCATGGCGATGGTGATCATGCTGCGCTGCTTGCGGTCGAGCCCGTCGCGGGTCCACAGCGAGGCATAGGCGAATTCCTCGGAGAAGGCGCGGACCGGACCCCAGAAATCGTTGTTGGTCGCGTCGCGCTTGGCGAGATAGGATTCGCCCAGAACCTCGGACAGGACCTTCCGTCCTGCATCGCTGAGCGTCTTGTGAGCCTGTTCTTCGGACATGTCGCCTTCCTCCTGGTTCAGTCGTTTCCTGCCTAAAGCGGCGCCGGAGCCCGAGCAACTGACCATTGCTCATGCAGGCGATACGCTGCCCGTGACCTTCGTCCGCAACGCCCGCGCCCGCCGTGCCTCGTTGCGCGTCGATCCGGCCAACCGGCGGATCGTGCTGACCGCGCCGCTGCGCATGGCGCGCGGCACCGCGGTGGGTTTCGCCGAGGCGCAGGCCGGCTGGATCGCCGCGCGGCTCGGCCGCCTGCCCGAGCGGCGGCCCTTCGTAGACGGCGCCGAGATCCCGCTGTTCGGGGTGCCGCACCGCGTGCGCCACCGTCCCGACGCGCGCGGCACGGTGTGGCGCGAGGACGGCGAGATCCATGTCGCGGGCCGGGCCGAGCATCTGCCGCGCCGTCTCAGGGACTGGCTGACGGCCGAACTGCGCGAGCGGCTGGTGCCGCTGGTCCACGCCAAGGCTGCGCGCGCGGAACGGTCGGTGAAGCGCATCACGGTGCGCGACACCCGCTCGCGCTGGGGAAGCTGCGGGCCGGATGCCGCGATGTCCTTCTCGTGGCGGCTGGTCTTCGCGCCGCCCGAGGTGCTCGACTATCTGGCGGCGCACGAGGCCGCGCATCTCGTCCATCTCAACCACGGACCGCGCTTCTGGGCGCTGGCACGCGCGCTGTGCGACGGGCCGATCGAAGGCCCGCAGGCCTGGCTCAAGAAGAA
This sequence comes from Rhodospirillaceae bacterium CCH5-H10, assembly GCA_001557035.1. GTDB lineage: Bacteria > Pseudomonadota > Alphaproteobacteria > Reyranellales > Reyranellaceae > Reyranella. Next base: position 6,251 of record LSKJ01000129.1, read on the forward strand.
CGGCGAGACCTTGCTGCAGTACGGCGCCTGACCGGTGGCCCGGCCCGGTGCGGGGCAGTACACTTCATCGACAGGGCAGGGAAGGTCGACGGTCCAAAGGTGTTGAGATCTCTAATCGCGGTCGGCCGTACGTTCGCCGCCCATCCGATGACGCGCGACAACCAGCTCGGCGCGTGGATGCGGTTCGCCGGCTGGCATCTGAGGAGCCGTCTCCGTCCCGAGGTCGTGATGCCGTGGATCGGCGGCCAGCGACTGGTCGTGCGCCGTGGCATGACCGGCGCGACCGGCAATCTCTATTTCGGCCTGCACGAGTTCATGAGCATGGGACTCGTCCTGCACTTCCTGCGCGAAGGCGACCTGTTCCTCGATGCCGGCGCCAATGTCGGCACCTACACGGTGCTGGCCTCCGGCGTCTGTCGCGCGAACACCATCGCGATCGAGGCCGATCCCGGCACCGCCCGCGACCTCGCGCGCAACGTCGAGATCAACGGGCTGCAGTCGCTGGTGACGATCCGCGAACTGGCGCTCGGGCCCACCGAGGGCAAGGTGATGTTCACCACCGGCCTCGGCGCCATGAACCAGGTCGTGTCGGAGCATCGCGAAGGCATACGGATCGTCCCGCAGAAGACGCTCGACCATGTGGTGGGCGATGCAGAGCCGGCGCTGCTGAAGCTCGACGTCGAGAAGTACGAGGACCAGGTGCTGCAGGGATCGATCGGCGTGCTGAAGAAGCCCAGCCTCAAGATCGTGGCCCTCGAAGCCACGTCCGACTGGTCGATCAAGCTGTTTGCCGCTCTCGGCTTCGAGCGTGCCTTCTACGATCCCTTCACACGCATCCTTCAGCGCGAACCCAACAAGCTCGCCTTCTCCGACGGCAAGTGGACCCGCTCCAACGAGTTCTTCGTGCGCGACTGGCCTTTCGTCGCGGAGCGGCTGAAGTCGGCGAAGCCTGTCACGGTGCTGGGGAAAAGCTTCTGATTTTCTTTCCTCCCCGTCATACGGGGGAGGTGGCCGAAGGCCGGAGGGGGAGGGCCTCAGTCGAGGCGTTCACCGGGTGACTTTCCCCCTCCTGTATCCTCCCCCGTATGACGGGGGAGGAGCATTGAGCGGCGTCCTCACCCGAAACGCCCGGGGTCGCAGGCCTGCAGCGCGGGCGGCAGGTCCTCGCCTTCCATCAGGCGCGCGATCAGGCGGCCGGTGGCGGTCGCCAGCGTCAGGCCGAGATGCTGGTGGCCGTAGCCGCAATAGACGTTGGCGAGGCGCGGGGCGCGGCCGATGGCGGGACGGTAGTCGGGGAGCGTCGGCCGCTCGCCGATCCAGCGGCTCTGCTCGGCGCCGCCGACGCCGGGGAAGATGTCCTTGAGATGTTTCTTCAGCAGGTCGGCGCGATGCCAGGAGGGCGGCTGGTGCGGCGCCGCCAGCTCGACCGTGCCGGCGATGCGCAGGCCCTCGGCCATCGGCGTGAAGAAAAGGCCGCGATCGGGCGGGCTCACCGGCAGGTCGAACTGCACGTTGTCGGGCGCGACCATCACATGATAGCCGCGCTCGGCGACCAGCGGCGCGTTGAAGCCCAGCAGGCGCGTCAGCTCGCCCGAGGCGCGGCCGGCGGAAATCATCACCGCGCCGGCGGGAATCTCCGAATCGGTCAGCTGCACCGCCGTCACGCGGTTGCCGTCGCGCCGGAAGCCGCGCACGCGGCCGCGCATCACGGTGCCGCCCTCGGCGGTGAAGCGCTCGACCAGCGTGGCCACGACCTTGTGCGGATTGATGGTGTGCGTGCCGTTCGGATAGTGGATGCCGCGGACGATGGTGCGGCTGAGGCCGGGCGCCAGCTCGCGCGCGCGGTTGCCGTCGACGATCTCGAACTCGGTCCCCTTGCCCGACTGCAGGCCGCGCATTTCGTCGGTGCCCTGGAACGAGGCCTCGCTCTCATAGACGTAGAGCGCGCCGCGCGTGCGGAACAGCTCGCCGAGGCCCGATGCCTGGATCTCGGCCTTCCAGGCGATGTCGGCCTCGAGCATCAGCGGCTTGAACATCTCCTTGCCCTTCTGGACCTCGGCCTGACTCATCGCCGCCAGCGCGAAGCGCGCCATCCAGGGCAGCAGCCAGGGCAGGCTGGGCGGATGGACGGTGAGCGGACCGTCGCGGTCCATCAGCATCTGCGGCACCTTCTTCAGGGTGGCCGGCCGGGCGAGCGGGATCAGGCTGTCGACCGACAGGAAGCCCGCATTGCCGAAGGAGGTCGCGTTGCCGGGCTCGGCGCTGTCGAGGAGGACGACCTTGTGGCCGTTGCGCTGAAGGGCGCGGGCGGTGGCCGCGCCGACGATTCCGGCGCCGATGACGATGACGGGGTCGCTGGTGACTGATTCGCTCATGGACCGAGGTTAGCACGCCGGCTGCGGGAGCCCGAGGCGGCGATTGATTTGTGGCTGTGAATCCCTATTTAGGGCGCATGTCTTCCGCACAATCAGACACTTCCTCCGGTCCCGGCTGGCATGCCACGACCATCCTCTCGGTTCGCAAGGACGGCCAGGTCGTCATGGCCGGCGACGGCCAGGTGTCGATGGGTCCGACCATCGTCAAGGGCAACGCCAGGAAGGTCCGCCGCATCGGCAACGGCCAGATCATCGCGGGCTTCGCCGGCGCCACGGCCGATGCCTTCACCCTGTTCGAGCGCCTCGAAGCCAAGCTGGAGCGCCATCCCGGCCAGCTCCTGCGGGCCTGCATCGAACTCGCCAAGGACTGGCGGACCGACCGCTACCTGCGCCGGCTCGAGGCGATGATGGCGGTGGCCGACAAGGACGTGTCGCTGCTCCTGTCCGGAACCGGCGACGTGCTGGAACCCGAGGGCGGCATCATCGCCATCGGCTCGGGCGGCAACTACGCGCTCTCTGCCGCGCGCGCGCTGATCGATGTCGATGGGCTCGACGCCGAGGCGATCGCGCGCAAGTCGATGAAGATCGCCGGCGACATCTGCGTCTACACCAACCACAACCTGGTCATCGAGAAGCTCTGAGAGAACCATGAGCGCCATGAGTAACGACTTTTCCCCGCGCGAGATCGTCTCCGAGCTCGACAAGCACATCATCGGCCAGCAGGAGGCCAAGCGCGCCGTCGCCATCGCGCTGCGCAACCGCTGGCGCCGCCTGCAGCTCTCCGATTCGCTGCGCGACGAGGTGCTGCCCAAGAACATCCTGATGATCGGGCCGACCGGCGTCGGCAAGACGGAGATCGCGCGCCGGTTGGCGAAGCTCACCAACGCGCCGTTCCTCAAGGTCGAGGCGACCAAGTTCACCGAGGTCGGCTATGTCGGCCGCGACGTCGAGCAGATCGCCCGCGACCTGATGGAAGCCGCCATCGAGATGGCGCGCGAGAGCCTGCGCAAGGACGTGAAGGCCAAGGCCGAGCTGGCCGCCGAGGACCGCGTGATCGATGCGCTGTGCGGCGCCAATGCCAGCGAGGAGACGAAGCTGCGCTTCCGCCACAAGCTGCGCGCCGGCGAACTCGACGACCGCGAGATCGAGGTCGAGGTCGCCGATTCGGGCGGGCCGATGCAGTTCGAGGTGCCAGGGCAACCGGGCGCATCGGTCGGCATGATCAACATCGGCGACATGCTGGGCAAGGCGTTCGGCGGGCGCACCAAGAAGCGCAAGATGACCGTGGCCGACAGCTACCAGACGCTGATGCGCGAGGAGAGCGACAAGCTTCTGGACCAGGAGCGCGTCGTGCGCGAGGCGCGCGACATGGTCGAGCAGAACGGCATCGTCTTCATCGACGAGATCGACAAGATCACGGCGCGCAGCGAATACCGTGGCGGCGGCGACGTGAGCCGCGAGGGCGTGCAGCGCGACCTGCTGCCGCTGATCGAGGGCACGACGGTGAACACCAAGCACGGGCCGGTGAAGACCGACCATGTCCTGTTCATCTGCTCCGGCGCCTTCCATCTCGCCAAGCCGTCGGACATGCTGCCGGAGCTGCAGGGCCGCCTGCCGATCCGCGTCAGCCTGGCCTCGCTCAGCCAGGAGGATTTTCGCCGCATCCTGACCGAGCCCGAGGCCAGCCTGGTCAAGCAGTACAAGGCGCTGATGGCCACCGAGAAGGTCGAGCTCGACTTCAAACCCGACGCGATCGACGAGCTGGCGCGCCTGTCGGCCGACATCAACGAGACGGTCGAGAACATCGGCGCGCGCCGGCTGCACACGGTGATGGAGAAGCTGCTGGAAGAGATCAGCTTCACCGCCTCGGACAAGCCCAACACGAAGATGGAAATCGACGCCGCCTACGTCCGCTCGCATGTCAGCGAGCTGGCGAAGAACGCCGACCTCTCGAAGTACGTACTGTAAACGGGCTTTCTAAATGGAGCGCGCAACTCCAGTTGCGCTCTTCTCTTGCATCATCGACGGCGCATGAGCGCAACTGGAGTTGCGCGCTCCGATGACGACTGGCTGATCAAAGGCAATAGGCCGCGATCAGGTCCACGAGATAGGCGGGGCCGTTCAGGCCCCACAGGATGAACGACACGACCGTCGCGGCCGCGACCAGGCTGGCCAGTCCCCACAGAAGAACAGGGCGCCAGCCGGCGATCATGCGGGCTGCGGCATCGCCGCCGGGCGCATGAGACGCTCCTCGACGATCGGGTAGTGCAGCGCCGCCGAGACGAGGCCGAGCGCGATCGAGATCCACCACATCATGTCGTAGTTGCCCTGCAGGTCGAACAGGCGCCCGCCACCCCAGCCGCCGAAGAAGCTTCCGATCTGGTGGCCCATGAAGACGATGCCGTTCAGCATGGTGACGTGCACCGGCCCGAAGATGTAGCCGACCAGCGAGGTCGTGAGCGGCACGGTGCCCAGCCACAGGAAGCCCAGAGCGGCCGCGAAGATCAGCACCGAGGCGGCCGACAGCGGCGCCAGCACGAAGCCCAGGAAGACCAGGGAGCGGAGCAGGTAGAGCGTCGACAGCAGGTTCTTGCGCTTGAACCTGTTGCCCATCGAACTCCACAGGATGGCGCCGGCGATATTGAAGAGACCGACCATGCCGATGGCCCAGCCGCCCAGTTCGGCCGGCGAGAGCTGGATGCCGAACAGCGACAGGCCGATCCCCTTGTCGGAGATATAGGCCGGCAGATGACCGCCCACGAAGGCGACGTGGAAGCCGCAGACGAAGTAGCCGATCACCAGCAGCACGAAGCTGCGCTGCGCGAAGGCCTCGGACAGCGCCGCGCCGGTCGTCTGGCTGCCGCCGCTGCCCTTCTTGGAGGCCGCGATCTCCTTGCGGTCGTTGAGGCCGAGGGGCAGCACGATCATGACCAGCGCCAGGATGGTCAGCGCCCACATGGTCGGGCGCCAGTCGCCGAAATAGTTCTGCAGCACGGCGGCCAGCGGCACGATGAAGAACTGGCCGAACGAGCCGCCGGCGGAGCAGATGCCCACGGCCAGTGCCTGCTTGGCCGGTGGGGCCACGCGCAGGATGACGCCCAGCACCGGCCCGAAGGTCGCCGCCGACAGGCCGATGCCGACCAGCAGGTTGCCCAGGATCAGCATGAAGCCGTCGTGCATCGTGGCCGTCACGATCATGCCCAGGACGTAGACGGCACCGCCGCCGGCAATGGTCGGCGCCGAGCCGAACCGGTCGGCGAGGCGGCCGGAGAAGGGCGCAATGACGCCCATCAGCAGCATCGACAGCGCCGTGCCGAACGAGAAGAGTTCGCGGCCGACGTTGAGTTCGGCCGAGATCGGCTTCAGGAAGATGCCGAAGCTCTGGCGGACGCCGAGGCCGATGGTGAGGACGAGGAAGCCGCACCAGACGGCGGTCCAATAGGAGCGTTGGGTCATGGCCGCAACCTGAGGCGGGCCGCCCGCACTGGCAAGATGTTCGGCCACAGTGTTTCCATAGAATTACTTCATGCCGTCACAAGCTGCGATGTGGCAGAACATATCCATGGTTCGACTGCGGTTCCTGTGCGGTTTGGCAGCTTTCCTGCTGGTTCTGGCAGGAAGCGCGGCGGCGGCGCCGCGGCTGGAGCGCGAGCGCTGCGCCTTCAAGCCGCCCAAGGGCGACCGGGTCGAATGCTTCGTCCTGATCGTGCCGGAGAACCGCGAGCAGCCGCAGGGCCGCGAGATCAAGCTCAAGGTCGCCATCCTCAAGGCCAAGCGCACGGCCGGTGTGGAACCGTTGGTCTATCTGTCCGGCGGGCCTGGCGACGCGCCGCTGGTCGCCTCGGCGCCGGGCGCCGACGCGCTGAGCGAGGGCGACTGGTGGAACGAGACGGCCGCCATCCGCCGCCGCCGCGACGTCGTCATCCTGAGCCAGCGCGGCGCCGGCGGCTCGTCGCCCAATCTCGACTGCTTCGATACCCGCACCTCCGATCCCGCCAAGGCCCGCCGGCGCGCCGTCACGGAACAGCAGGAGAAGGACATACTGGTGCGCTGCCGGGCGGGCCTCGACCGGCGCAAGATCGACCTCGCCATGTACACGACTCCGGCCCTGGCCGACGACGTGGCGGACCTCGCCGCGGCGCTGGGGCAGAGCAAGATCAACCTCTACGGCGTGTCCTACGGCACGCGCTGGGCGCTCGAAGTGATGCGCCGCCATCCCGACCTGGTGCGGGCGGCGGTGCTGGACGGCGTGTATCCGCCCCAGGTCAACGGCGAGCAGAACGAGCCCGAGATCGTGCGCCGCGCCTTCGAGCAGCTCTACAAGGACTGCGACGCCGATGCCGTGTGCCGCGAGCGCCAGCCCAACCTGCGCGCCGAGGTCGAGGCCCTGATCACCGGCGCGGAGCGAACGCCGCTCGAGCTCTCCATCACCCTGGAGGACGGACCCCACGCGGTGCGGCTCGACGGCACGCAGGTGCTGATGGTCATGCTCAACATGATGCGCGAGGGCGAGGTGGCCTCTATCCCCGAGATGGTGACGGCGGCCCGCAAGGGCGACATGCGGTTGCTCAAACTCTACGCCGAGGACCTCGAGACCAACGACGGCGGCCTGATGGAGCAGAACGCCCAGCAGTTCGACGGGCTCTACAACAGCATCGAATGCCGCGAGACCTGGCCGATGGTCGATCGCAACGCCCGGCGCCGGGCGATCGAGAACAACGGCGTCTACGGGCTGAACGCCAGGTCGAGCAAGTCGCCGATCTTCTGCCCGGTATGGCGGGTCGCGGCCGCGCCGGCGGCGGAACGCCAGCCGGTGAAGTCCGACGTGCCGACCCTGCTGCTGAGCGGCGGCTACGACTGGCTGACCCCGCCCGCGTGGGCGCGCGAGGCCGCCAGGACGCTGTCCGCCTCGCGCAACGTCGTCTTCCGTGCGCAGGGCCATGGCGTCGTCGTCCAGGACGCCTGCGCGGCCCGCCTGCGCGACGTCTTCATCGAGGATCCGAACCCCAAGCGCGCACTGGTCTGCCGCCCCGACACGGCGCCCAACTTCACCGCCGCCTGGGAACGCGCGCGCAACATGCCGTGAGGAGAGACCAATGAATCGCGTGCTGGCTCATACCGGCGTCCAATATCCGATCGTGCAGGCGCCGATGGGCTACATCGCCCGCAGCCAGCTCGCCTCGGCGGTGTCCAATGCCGGCGGCCTCGGGATCATCGAGACGTCGAGCGGCGAGGTCGATGCCTGCCTGGCCGAGATCGCGAAGATGAAGACGCTGACCGACAAGCCGTTCGGCGTGAACCTGCCGCTGCTGTTCATCCGCGAGCCGCGGGTCGTCGACCTGGTCGCCAAGTCGGGCGTGAAGTTCGTGACCACCTCGGCGGGATCGCCGGCCAAGCTGCTGCCGACACTCAAGGCAGCAGGGCTGATCGTCTACCACGTGGTGCCCAACCTCTCCTCGGCGCTCAAGGCGGTCGAGGCGGGGGTCGACGGGCTGATCGTCGAAGGCGGCGAGGGCGGCGGCTTCAAGAACCCCGATGACGTCTCGACCTTGGTGCTGCTGCAGGCGGTGCGGGAGCAGACCGACGTGCCGATGATCGCGGCCGGCGGCATCTGCGACGGGCGCGGCATGGCGGCGGCCTTCGCGCTGGGCGCCGAGGGCATCCAGATGGGCACGCGCTTCGTGAGTTCGGTGGAGAGCCCGGTTCACGCCAACTACAAGCAGGCGATCGTGGACGCCGGCGATACCGGCACGGTGATGCTCAATCGCAAATCGACGCCCTGCGTGCGGGCGCTCAAGACGGAACGGACCGCGGAGATCGAACGCGAGGGATCGTTCGACCGCTCGATCTTCGGCTCGGTGAAGGACGTCTATTTCGGCGGCGACATGGAGGCTTCGCTGGCGCTGGCCGGCCAGACCGTCGGCCTGATCCATGAGGTGCTGCCGGTGGCCGAGATCATCCGCTCGACCGTCGAGGGTTTCCATGCCATCCGCCGCCGGCAGGGCGAAAGGTCCCTGGCCGGCGGTTTCTGAGGCCTTTCTACTTCAGCAGCTCCGGCGCGATGAGGCGCGGCAGGAAGAGGGCGATGTCGGGCCATATGATCATCGCCGCCAGCACCACGATCATCGGTACCAGCATGATGAGCGTGTCCTTCAGCGCATAGCGCAGCGGCACGCCCGCGACGGCGCAGGAGATCATGAGGCAGAGCCCATAAGGCGGGGTTACAAGACCGAACGCCAACGACACGATCGACACGATCGCGAAGTGGACCGGGTCCATGCTGACGGACTTGGCGAGCGGTTCGAGCACCGTGCCGACGATGATGATCGCCGGGATGGCGTCGAGGAAGCAGCCCACGATCAGGAATACGAAGGCGATGAAGAAGCCGACGCCGATCGGCCCCAGGCCCCAGGTCGTGACGTTGGCCAGCAGCTCCTGCGGGATCTTGTAGTAGGCCAGCAGCCAGCCGAAGGCCGAGGCGGTGCCGATGCAGAACAGCGCCACCGAGGCGAGCTTCCCGGTGTCGACCAGCGCCTTGTAGAGTTCTTTCGGTCCCATCTCGCGATAGACCACGATCGACAGCACCGCCGAATAGAGGACGGCCACGCAGGCCGATTCGGTCGCGGTGAACCAGCCCGCGAGGATGCCGCCGACGATGATGACGGGCGTCATCAGTGCGGGGATCGCGACCCAGATCGAGCAGAGGAGCTGGCGGAAGGTTCCCCGCGGATAGGTCGGGTAGCCGCGCTTGACCGCATAGATGTGCACCGTGGCCATCTGGGCGCCCGCGATCAGCAGGCCCGGCACCACGCCCGCGAGATAGAGCGCACCGATCGAGGTCGAGATCAGGCCGCCCCACACGATCATCAGGATCGAGGGCGGGATGACCACCGCGAGCACCGCGGAGACCGCGGTGATGGCGACGGAGAAGGAGAGGTCGTAGCCCTCGCGGGTCTGGGCATCGATGAAGATCTTGCTCTGGCTGGCGGCGTCGGCGGTCGAGGAGCCGGAGATGCCGGCGAAGAACACCGAGAGCACGACGTTGATCTGCGCCAGCGAGCCCGGAAAGCTGCCGACGATGGCGCGCGACAGTGCCACGAGCCGGTCGGTGATGCCGCCCACGCTCATCAGGTTCGCCGTCAGCAGGAAGAACGGCACGGCCAGCAGGATGAAGGAGTTGTAGGCGTTGAAAGTTTCCTGCGCGAGCATCATCGTGCCCAGCCGCGGCTCGAGATAGAAGAGCGGCAGGCAGGCCAGCCCCAGCGCGAAGGCCACGGGCACGCGCAGCACCAGCAGCACGAAGAAGCAGCCGAACAGGATGGAGGCCGCTTCGCCGGCCGAGAAAAGCGCGCCGGTCATGTCGGGCTCCAGCCGAAGAGGATGCGGAATTCGTCGTAGAACTGCTCGCCCAGGAAGATGATCCAGGTCACGGCCGCGACGGGCCAGGCGATGTGGATCATCCAGAGCGGCAGGTCGGCGAGCTCCGAGGTTCGATACCAGGCGAACCGCGTGAACTCGATGCCGCCCACCACGAAGACCAGGGCGAAAGCCAGGATGCCGAGCCGGGAGGCGATGCGGACCGCGGCCTCGCCGCGCCTCGGCAGGGCGGGCCAAACGTCGACCTCGAAGTGCGAGGCCTCGCGCACGCCGATCATGGCGCCGATCATGATCATCCAGATGAACAGGAACCGCGCCATTTCCTCGGTCCAGATGTAGGCCGGGATCAGCGCGGTGTAGCGCGAGATCATCTGCAGCGTGACCGGGATGACGATGATGGCGACGGAGAAGGCGAGGAGGCCGGTCAGGAACCGGGCATAGGCGGCCGTGAACCGGCGCCAGAGGCCGGGCGGCGAGGCAGGGGAGGGCATTCGGGAACCGTTGTCTGGGTACGCATCCGGCCGGGCGGCCGGAGAGAGCGCAGCGGAGCCCGTGCCCCGCTGCGCGCACGGGTCAGTTGGTGGCGACGATCTGCGTGAAGATGCCGTCGGCGCCGATCTCCTTGGCGTAGGCCGCCATCACCGGATCGACCAGCTTCTTCATCTCGGCGCGATCCTTGAACGGGATGCGCTTCAGCTTGCCGGCCTTTTCCAGCGCGACGAGCTTCTGCTCGTCCTCGGAACTCTCGACCTTGCGGCCATAGGCGCCGGCTTCCTTGCCGGCCTTGACGACCGCGTCCTGCAGGTCCTTCGGCAGCGACTTGAAGGTCTTGCCCGAGAAGCAGACCGGCCGGATGGTGATGGCGTGCTCGGTCATCGCGAGGTTGGGCGCCACTTCGTAGAACTTCATCGATTCGACGCCGGCGGCCTCGTTCTCGCCGGCCGAGATGACGTTGTTCTGGATGGCGTTGTAGACCTCGTTGTAGGCGATCACCGTCGGCGACATGCCGGCCGCCGCGAAGGTCTTGGACCAGATCGGCGCGCCCTGGACGCGGACCTTGAGGCCCTTGATCTCGGCCAGGTTGCTCACCGGCTTGTTGACGAAGATGTTGCGGACGCCGCCGCCGGCATAGCCGATCAGCATGACGTCGGCCTTCTGCGCGATCTCGGCCGCCACAGGCTTCAGCAGGTCGAGTTCGAGCACCTTGTTCCATTGCGCGAGGTCGCGGAACAGGAACGGTGCGTCGATGAACGGCGCGGCCTTGGAGAAGGTCGACATGTGGGCCGGCGAGACGATGCCGTAGTCCACCGCCTTGCCCTGCGCCATGTACTCGAAATACTGCTTCTCGAGTCCCAGCGACGAATTGCGGTGGAGTACGAAGTTGACCGGCTTGCCGTAGTACTGCTTCACCAGCTCCTCGAACTTCAGAAGCGTCTTGTTGAACGCATGGTCGTCGTTGAACTGGACGGCGCCGTTCAGCGTCAGCGGCGTCTGCGCATTCAGGACGAACGGCGCCGCGAGAGTCGAGGCGGCGATACCGCCCATCAGCAATCTGCGTTTCATATGGTTTCCTCCAAGGCCTGTTGTGGTTCTGCGACCGCGGCCCTGCGCGGACTATGCATGGGTTTCGGGCGACGCGCGACCGAGTTGTCAGACAACATGCCTGCTATTCGCGACAGGTCCGGAATTTGCGTCGGGGTTGTACTCGGACGCGCAATTCGATATTGTAATAACACAGATATTTAGTGAAATGTCGCTCGGTATTCCCTCACCACTGTCGGCGGGCTTCGACGGACCTTTCGTCCCGAAGCTCATCTCGGTGCTGCGCGAGGGCTACGGGTTGGCATCCCTTCGGGCCGATGCCGTCGCCGGGCTCACCGTGGCGATCGTGGCCCTGCCGCTGTCCATGGCCATCGCCATCGCCTCGGGAACGACGCCGGAGCGCGGGCTGTTCACGGCGATCGTCGGCGGCTTCCTGATCTCGGCGCTGGGCGGCAGCCGCTTCCAGGTCGGCGGCCCGGCGGGTGCCTTCATCGTCCTGGTTGCAGCGACCGTGGCGCGCCACGGCATCGAGGGGATGCTGCTTGCCACGATGATGGCTGGCGTCTTCCTGCTGGCAGCCGGCGTGCTGCGGCTCGGCACCTTCGTGAAGTTCATTCCCTATCCGGTCACCGTAGGCTTCACGACGGGCATCGCCGTCATCATCTTCGCCAGCCAGATCAAGGACCTGTTCGGTCTCACCCTGGAGGGCCGGGAACCGGGAGAGTTTGCCGCCAAGCTCGAAGCGCTGGCGGGCGCGGCAGGCACCCTGAACGCGGCGGCGGTCGTCCTCGCCTTCGCCACCATCGGCATCATCGTCGGCCTCAAGAAACTGCGGCCGCACTGGCCGGGCATGCTGGTCGCCGTCGTGGTCACCTCGCTCGCGACCGTGCTCCTCGGCCTGCCGATCGAGACGATCGGCAGCCGCTTCGGCGGCATTCCCTCGATGCTGCCCGCGCCCAGCCTGCCCGACCTGTCGCCGGCGAAGATGCTGGCCGTCCTGCCGGACGCGCTCTCCTTCGCGCTGCTGGGCGCCATCGAGTCCCTGCTGTCGGCGGTCGTGGCCGACGGCATGACGGGGCGCCGCCATCGCTCGAACTGCGAGCTGGTCGCCCAGGGCGTGGCCAACATCGCCTCGGCGCTGTTTGGTGGCATCTGTGCCACCGGCACGATCGCCCGCACCGCGACCAACGTCCGCGCCGGGGCGCGCGGACCGGTCGCCGGCATGCTCCACTCGGTCTTCCTGCTGGGCTTCATGCTGCTGGCCGCGCCGCTGGCCGCCTACATCCCGCTGGCGGCCCTGGCCGGCGTGTTGACCGTGGTCGCCTGGAACATGGCCGAGAAGCATGAGTTCGTGACCCTGCTGCGCTCCTCGCGCGGCGATGCGGTCGTCCTGCTCTCGACCTTCCTGCTCACCGTGTTCCGCGATCTGATGGAAGGAATCGTGGTCGGCACGGCGCTCGGCGTCCTGCTGCTCATCCAGCGCCTGACCGCCACCGCCGGTATCGTGGCCCAGCCGGCGCGTGCGCCGTTCGCCGCCGACCTCGTCACCGATCCGCGCGTGATCGTCTATCGCCTGTCCGGCGCCTTCTTCTTCGGCACGGCCTCGACCGTGGGCGCCGTGCTCGACAACATCGCCGACCAGCACAAGGCCTTCGTCATCGACCTAACTGCCGTGCCCTTCGTCGATTCGACCGCGGCGAACGTCATTGCGGGTGCCGGCCGGAAGGCGGCACGGCAGGGCGTCCGGGTCTACGTCACCGGCGCCTCGCCGCCGGTGCGCCACGCGCTGCTGCGGGCCGGCGCGGCGCGGCCGCAGGTCCGCTACAAACGCACGGTCGAGGAGGCCGTGCAGGAGGCGCATCTCCTGTAGGATGGCCCATGGCCTCCAGCGTTCAGATCTCCAGTCCGGCCCTGCGGGCCGAAATCTCCCCCCTCGGCGCCGAACTGGTGCGCCTGCAGGATTCCACCGGCGCCGATCTGCTGTGGGATGGCGATCCCGCCTTCTGGACCGGCCGCTCGCCGCTCCTCTTTCCCATGGTCGGCCGCGCTCGTGGCGACCGCATCACCGTCGCGGGACGGACCTACGACCTGGGCCAGCACGGCTTCGCCCGCACCTCGACCTTCACGGCAGTGCGGTCCGACGCGGCCTCCTGCACGTGGCGCCTCGAAGCGAGCGACGCGACGCGGGCGCGCTATCCGTTCGAGTTCCGGCTCGACGTCACCTACCGGATCGACGGCGCGACCCTGCACATGGAAGCCGAGGTCACGAATACCGGCGACACCACCCTGCCGGCCTCGTTCGGCTTCCATCCCGCGCTGCGCTGGCCCTTGCCCTACGGCAAGCCGCGCGCGGCGCACGAGATCGTCTTCGAGAAGAACGAGCCTGCGCCAATCCGCCGGCCGGTCGATGGCCTGCTGAGCGCGGCGCAGTTCCCGACGCCGGTGCGCGATCGTCGTCTGCCGCTGAGTGACGCTCTTTTCGAGGCGGGTGCGCTGATCTTCGACACGCTGGCGAGCCGCAGCGTCGTCTATGGCGAGGCGATCCGCGTCGACTTTCCGCGCATGCCCCATCTCGGCATCTGGACGAAACCGGGCGCCGGCTACGTCTGCATCGAACCCTGGCAGGGCTATGCCAGCCCCGAAGGCTTCGACGGCGACTTCGCGGATAAACCCGGCATGATCGGGGTCGCGCCCGGCGCGACCGGAACCTTCGCGATGAGCATCGGACTAATCTGACGTCGTTGGGCGCGTAGCGATCGCATACCCTCGGTGTCATCCCGAGCGCAGCGAGGGACCTTTAGGGTCTTTTCGAGCAAGCTTGAATCACCACCACGAACCTCATGCTGAGGAGGCTGCGGAGCAGCCGTCTCGAAGCATG
>LSKJ01000130.1 GCA_001557035.1 Rhodospirillaceae bacterium CCH5-H10
CCACCGAGATCCGCAAGGTGCCGGTGACCGTGCTGTCGCGCTGCCAGCGCTTCGACCTGAAGCGCGTGCCGCACGAAACGCTGGTCGAGCATTTCGGCAGGATCGCGCAGGCCGAGAAGGTCGAGATATCGCCCGAGGCGCTGACCTTGCTGGCACGCGCTGCCGACGGATCGGTGCGCGACGGCCTCTCGATGCTCGATCAGGCGATCGCCCATGGCGGTGGTGTGGTCGATGCCGCGCAGGTGCGCGACATGCTGGGCCTCGCCGATCGCAGCCGCGTGCTCGAACTGTTCGAGAAGGTGATGCGCGGCGACGCTCCCGCCGTGGTCTCGGCGCTGGGCGAGATGCACGATTCCGGCGCCGACCCCGTCGTCGTCCTGCAGGACCTGCTCGAACTCACCCACTGGGTCACGCGCCTCAAGGTGGCGCCAGATGCGGCCGCCGCGACGGCCGACAGCGAGCGTGCCCAGGGTCTGGCCATGGCCGGCAAGCTCAGCATGGCCTCGCTGACGCGGGCCTGGACGCTGCTGCTCAAGGGCCTCCAGGAGACACTGGCCGCACCTTCGCCGCTGCGGGCCGCCGAGATGGCGCTGATCCGCCTCTGCTACGTGGCCGACCTGCCCTCGCCCGGCGACGCGATCAAGGCGCTGCAGAATGGCGGCGGCGCTCCCGCC
>LSKJ01000131.1 GCA_001557035.1 Rhodospirillaceae bacterium CCH5-H10
GGCGGGGCCGGCGCCGACACGATCACGCTGACCGCCAGCCAGTTCATGGCCTTCGACATCTTTGACACCGGTGGCGGATCCGACACGGTGAAGCTCAAGGTCGACGGCGTCCTCGACATTTCGGCGGAAGACGGCCCGGCGCTTGCCAATCTCGAGATCCTGCAAGTGTTCGGCGGGATGGGCAACGACACGCTCACCGTCGACATCGAGCTGTTTACGCGGATCAACGCGGTCTTCCTTTCCGAGGGTACCGACACGCTCAACGTCGTTACCAGCGGAGACGTGGATCTGACCGCTACCTTCCCCACCCTTTCCGCCGAAGCGATCACCTTGAGCGGCACCGGCACGGTGCGGATGAACGTGGCGCAGTTCTCGAAGTTCACGTCCATCGACAGCAACCTGACGGTGACGTTGGTGGATACAGGCGCGCGGCTGGCGCTCTACACGCCGGCCCAGATCGGAAACTTGGCCGCCCAGGGTGTCGACGTGCTCGAAGCGACGAACAACGCGCTGTCGCTGAGCGTCGCTCAGTTTCGCGCGCTCGGCACGGTCGCCTTGACGGCGACCAACGTGATCACGCTGGCCGACACCGGGGCCAACTTGGCAACCCTGACCTCGGCAGAACTCGTTGCGGCAGCCGTGGCAGGCGTCGACAAGATCGATGCGACCAACAACGCGCTCTCTCTGACGGTCGAGCAGTATCGCGCCATGGTCGGTGCCATCACGTTGAGCACCTATGACGTCGTGACGCTGGCCGACACGGGGGACAACCTTGCCGATCTTACCCTGGCCGAGATCGCTGCGCTCAAGGGAAACTTCATCGATAGGATCGACGCCACCGACGGTGTGTTGACGCTCAGCCTGGCGAAGATCCAGGCCCTTGGTGCGGTGACGCTCGCTACTGCGGACATCGTGACCGCCACGGCAACCGGCGCAGATTTCTCAGCCCTCACGACCGCCCCGCTAGGCCTGCTCTCGACCAAGGGCGTGGATTTCCTCGATGCCACCGATGGCACCGTTTCCTTCACCAAGAGCCAGTACCAGGCACTTGGCGCCATGAAGGTTGTGGCAAGCGACGACGTCGTGCTGGCGGATTCGGGCGGGCAGCTCATCGGCCTCACCCCGGCCCAGATCGCGGCCCTTGCGGGCAAGGGCTTCGACCGCATCGACGCCACGAACGATTCCCTCATCTTCACTGCTGCTCAGTACGGCGCATTGGGAACAGTGGTGCTGACGGCTGGAGACAGTGTGCTCCTGCGCGACACCGGTGCCAATCTCGAGAGCCTATCGGTGATCGAATACCAGGAACTGGTCGCCAAGGGCGTCGACAAGATCGACGCCACCGATAACGTCCTGACCATTAACGTGGCCAAGGCGGCGGCCCTGCCGCCCGGCATGCTGACGGCTTCGGACATGGTCACGCTGTCCGACACGAGCACGGCGGTCGGCGCCCTGACGCCGGCCGAGATCGCGAGCCTCGCCGGCAAAGGCATCGACAAGATCGACATCTTGGCCGGTGTGTTGATGTTCTCCGTGGCGCAGTACCAAGCGCTGGGCGTGGTCACGCTTACAGCCGCCGACACGGTGACGTTGGCCGACACCGGCGCCAGCATCGCGGC
Organism: Rhodospirillaceae bacterium CCH5-H10; assembly: GCA_001557035.1. Classification (GTDB taxonomy): domain Bacteria; phylum Pseudomonadota; class Alphaproteobacteria; order Reyranellales; family Reyranellaceae; genus Reyranella. Next base: position 1,620 of record LSKJ01000131.1, read on the forward strand.
GCTGCCGCAGCTCGCAACCCTTGCCAGTAAGGGCATCGACAGAATAGATGCGACTGACAATGTCTTGTCCCTGACGCTGGCGAAGCTGCAGGCGCTGGGTCCGATCACATTGACGGCTTCCGATGTGATCACCCTGGCCGATACTGGCGCGGCGCTGGGCGCGATGGCGCCAGCCGACATTGCCGCCCTTGCCGGCAAGGGCATCGACCGCATCGATTCCTTGACCAATGCACTCACCTGGTCGGTGGCGCAGGCATCGGCGCTGGGTACCGTGTCCCTGACGTCGGCGGACACCGTGACCGTGGCGGATACCGCTGCCAACATTTCGGCGCTCACGAGCGCACAGATAGCGACTCTTGCTGCGCGGGGAGTCGACAGGTTCGATGCGACCGACGATGGGCTGACTCTGACCAAGTCGAAGTACCTTGCCCTAAGCTCGATCACCATCGCGGCGGGGGACACGGTTGTCGTGGCCGATACCAACGGCCAGCTCACCGGCCTCACGCCAGCGCAAATCTCGGCGATGGCGGCGACGGGCATCGACCGGATCGACTCTACCGACGGCTCGTTGACCTTGAACGCCGCCCAAGTCCTGGCGCTCGGCAGCGTGATGTTGACCGCGGCAAATACGGTGACCCTGCGGGACAGCGGCGCAAATATCGCGGCCCTCTCCGCCGCCGCGTTGGCGGGTCTCGCCGCCAAGGGCGTCGACAAGATCGACGCTAGCGACAACGTGCTCGCCCTCACTCTGGCGCAGCTTGACGG
>LSKJ01000132.1 GCA_001557035.1 Rhodospirillaceae bacterium CCH5-H10
CCCGCCATGATGCCGCGACGACAGATCCTGACAAGACGGCATGCCCTGGCGGGCCTCCTGCTGCTCGCGTCCCCGCTGCTCACCTCCACGGCGGCGTGGGCATCCGACTGGCCGGAACGCACGATCCGCATGATCGTGCCGTTCGCGGCGCGGCCAGGCGCCTGACCTCCCCGGCGGAGATACCCTCTCTGAGCCTGTCCGCCAGACGGCACAGATCGTTGTATGTCCGGATGTGGGCATCAAAGGCATCAAGACGGCGATCGTGTGGGTTCAGCGCTTCCGCGCGACCGGCAGCGTTGCCGCCTTACGGATGGGCGGCCGGCGGCCCAAGAAGATCGTCGGCGCCCATCGCGAGTGGCTGGTGCGGCGCTGCCAGGGCGGCGACTTCACCCTACGCGGGCTGGTCGCCGAGCTGGCCGGCCGCGGCCTCAAGGTCCGACTACCGGGTGGTCTGGGCCTTGGTGCATGCCGAGAAGCTGACGCACAAAAAAAGACGCTGGTTGCCAGCGAGCGCGATCGCCCGGACGTAGCCCGCCGGCGCCGGCAATGGCGGGGCTATCAGAACCGCATCGACCCTTCTCGCCTGGTGTTCATCGACGAGACCTGGACCAAGACAAATATGGCACCCCTGCGGGGATGGGCTCCGCGCGGCCAGCGCCTCGAGGCCAAGGTGCCGCACGGCCGCTGGAAGACCATGACCTTCCTCGCCGCCTTGCGCCACGACCGGCTCGATGCCTGTCCCTGCCGATAACTACATCCGACAATACTGATGATGAAGTCCGCCGAGAATCGACCGCATGACGACCTGACCGCACCGCTGCACGGACTAACCGGAGAACGTTGGATCTGGGTTGCACCTCTAGGTCCCAATAAACTCAAGCCGCCAGGCGCGCTTGGAAGCCACCATCTCTAGTTCGCAAAGCGCCGCTCGCTGGCCGCGAACGTACATAATTCCTGCGCCAGTTCTGGATCGCGAATGGACTCGGTAAAGAATGGCCAAAACGCCTGCTGCTCCTCGTCAGAACGAAGCCAAATTGTGGATTTGCTCAGCTGCTTGAAGGTATCTTCATGCGGACCCTCCGGGCCCACACCTATCACGTCGCCAAGGTCGTGCGCCACGCCCGCTATGCCGTCTTCCAGATGGCCGAGGTCGCGGTGCCGAGAGAACTGTTCGAGAAAATACTGCGGCTGATCGACGGGCTGCGAAGACGACCAGCTCCGGCGTAGGACTGAACGGGGCGGATCCGTCGTCACCACGGGAGGAGTGCGTCTGAATGACGAGGGAAAGGGCCAAATCGATGGATCAAAGCTCGTTTTGGACGGTGGACGCGGCGGGGGCGCCGGGAAAACCGCACAGGCCGCTCATGGCTTCCCCGGAACCAGGAAGATTGCTAGCTTTCGCCCCATTCTTGGGGTTCATCTGGAGAATGTCGGCTGGCACGGGCTACAAGGGCCAGGACCACCTGGTGGGCGACTTGTTCGGCAAGGAGATCGCCCAAAAAATCGGCCCGGTCTGGGGCTTCGACGCGCGCTCGCAGGAACTCAACAATATGTGGGTGCCGACCGCCCAGCCCGGTCTCTGGTTCACCGGCGGCTCCTTCGCGCAGTGCCGGATGTACTCGAAGTACCTTGCGTTGCAGATCAAGGCGCAGGACGTTGGTCTAGGTGCTATGGGAGGATAGGGGGTCGATGATCGCGCGAACCTGGGTTGGGCGCATTGTTGCAGCCTGTGTGGTCGCCGCTGTCATCGGCGCTGGCGTATTCTGGTGGACCCGGCCGGCATCTAAGCCGGCGACGGCCGCCGCCCCGCCGCCACCCGAGGTGGGCATCGTCCAGCTCACCGCCGCCGACGTTCCCCTGCCGCTGCAATTCGCTGGCCGGGTCGCCGGCTTCCGAGCCGTCGAGATCCGCTCGCAGGTGAGCGGCATCCTGCTGAAGCGCGGGTATAACGAAGGCGCCGTTGTCAACGTGGGCGACGTGCTGTTCCGCATCGATCCCCGGTCATACGAGGCCACTCTCTCGCGGGCGCAGGCCCAGGCCGCACAGGCCAGGGCCGCGCTCACGCAGACCGAAGAGAATTATAAGCGTGTTGAAGGCCTCGTAGCGCAGAAGGTGTCGGCGCAGAAATCGCTCGAGGATGCGATCGCCGCGCGCGACCAGGCACGCGCCGCGATACAGTCGACCCAGGCGGATGTCCAGACCGCCACGCTCAACGTCGAATACACGGTGATCAAGGCGCCGGTCACGGGTCCAACCAGCATCACCTCGCCGCCCGAGGGAACACTCGTGCAGGCCCAGCAAACGCTGCTGACCACGATCACCCAGCTCGATCCGGCCTATGTGAACTTCACCTTCACCGACAGCGAGATGCGCGCCCTCGACGAAATCAGCAAGTCGCGCGAGAAGCAGCTCGACTCCGATGACGTGAAGGTCGAGCTGCAGTTCGGCGATGGCGCCGTCTATCCCCAGCTCGGCAAGGTCGACACGCGCTCGCGCACCGTCGATCCCCGTACCGGTACGATCCTGATCCGCGCGGTGTTCCCGAACCATGAGGGCGGCCTACTGCCGGGGCAATTCGTCAGGGTGAACGTGACCGGCATCACCATGCCCGACGCCATCGTGGTGCCGAAGGCCGCGATTTCGCAGGGCCCGCTCGGCGCCTTCGTCTATGTCGTCGAAGCCGACAACGTCGCGCGCGCGCGGCAGGTCCGGCTGGCCCGCGAGCTGGTTAATGGCTGGATCGTGCGCAAGGGCCTGAGCACGGGCGACCGCATCGTCGTTGACGGCGTCATGCGCGTCAGGCCGGGAAATGCCGTCCGGCCGGTGCCCATGGCGCCGCCGCCGAAATGATTTCCAAGTTCTTCATCGACCGGCCGGTGTTCGCGTCGGTCCTGTCGATCGTGATCATCCTGGCGGGCCTGGTGGCGATGCGGGTCCTGCCGATCTCGCAGTACCCCCAGATCGTGCCGCCCGAAGTCGTGATTTCGGCGACCTATCCCGGCGCCACGGCCGAGACCATTGCCGCCACCGTTGCGGCGCCCCTCGAGCAGCAGATCAACGGCGTCGAGCGCATGATCTACATGCAGTCGACCTCGACCGGCTCCGGCACGATGAACCTCACGGTGACCTTCGAGATCGGCACCAATCCCGACCAGAACGCCATCAACGTCAACAACCGCGTGCAGCGCGCCTTGCCGTTGCTGCCGGGAGAAGTCAGCCGCCAGGGCCTGGTCGTGCAGAAGCGCTCGACGTCGATCCTGCAGGTCCTGACCATGTCCTCGCCGGAGGGCCGCTACGACACGATCTACATCAGCAACTACGCGTTGGTGAACGTGCTGGATGAAATCCGGCGCCTGCCGGGCGTCGGCGATGCGTCGCTGTTCGGCGCCTCGGACTACTCGATGCGCATCTGGCTCCGGCCCGATAAGGTCGCCCAGTACAATCTCACCCCCGCCGACATTGCCGCCGTCGTGCGCGAACAGAACGCCCAGTTCGCCGCCGGCCGTTTCGGCGAGGAGCCGATGAACAGGCCTCAGGTCTTCACCTATTCGGTGACGACTCCACCCAGGCTGGTCGACCGCACGCAGTTCGAAGAAATCATCATCCGGTCGGAGGAGAATGGTGGCGCACTCAGGCTGAAGGACGTCGCCCGCGTCGAGCTGGGTGCGCTTCTCTATGGCTTTTCCGGCACTTTCAACGGCTCGCCGGCCGTCCCCATTGCCGTCTACCTGCAGCCCGGCGCCAACGCGCTGCAGGTCGCAGCCTCGGTCAAGGAGACGATGGAGCGCATCTCGAAGCGCTTCCCGGTGGGCCTGCGCTACGACATTCCCTTCGACACCACGCGCTTTGTCGAGGTCTCCATCCAGGAAGTCGCCATCACCTTCGTCGAGGCGATCCTGCTCGTGGTTCTGGTGGTCTTCCTGTTCCTGCAGAACGTCCGGGCGATGCTCATCCCGGTCCTGGCCATCCCGGTGTCGATCATCGGGACTTTCGCGGGCATGTACCTGCTGGGCTTCTCGATCAACCTGCTGACGCTGTTCGGCCTGGTGCTGGCGATCGGCATCGTGGTCGACGACGCCATCGTGGTGCTGGAGAACGTCGAGCGCATCATGTCGACGCAAGGCAAGTCGCCGCGCGAGGCGGCACTGCAGGCCATGCAGGAGGTCACGGGACCGGTGGTCGCGATCGTGCTGGTCCTCTGCGCGGTGTTCATCCCGGTGTCATTCCTGGGCGGCCTGGCAGGCGAACTCTATCGCCAGTTCGCCGTCACCATCGCGGTTTCGGTGGTGATCTCGGGAATCGTGGCGCTGACACTGACGCCGGCGCTCGCGGCGCTGATCCTGAAGCCGGTGCACGGCGAACCCAGGGCCTTCTTCCGCTATTTCAATCGCGGTTTCGGCTGGTTGACGGAGCGCTACACCGGCGGCGTGAGCTTCCTGCTGAAGCGTACGGCGGTCGGCGTCGCGGGCTTCGTCATCGTGCTGGGGCTTGTCTTCGTCCTGTTCCAGCGCATCCCCGGGAGTCTCGTGCCGGCCGAGGACCAGGGCTATGTCTTCGTCGTGACGGTGCTGCCGCCGGCCGCTGCGATCGCGCGCACGCGCGAGGTGACGGCCAAGGCCACCGAGGCGCTGCGCAAGAACCCGGCGGTCGCCAACGTCGTCACTTTCTCGGGCTTCGATCTCCTGTCGCGGGCGCTGAAATCCAATTCCGGCATCTCGTTCGTGACGCTGAAGGACTGGTCGCAGCGCAAGGACCCGGCCCAGGATGCGCGCAACGTGGCGCCGGCGATCGGCGCCATCAACGCCAACTTCCGCGACGGCGTGGTGATCGGCTTCAATCCGCCGCCGATCCAGGGCATCAGCGTCACCGGCGGTTTCGAGATGTTCCTGCAGGATCGGTCCGGCGGGCCGCTGAGCGGGCTGTCGGAAGCGGTGAACAAGGTCGTGGCCGCGGCCAACCAGCGGCCCGAGCTGCGGGGCGTGTCCACCACCTTCACGACCGCGGTGCCGCAGTATCGCACCGATGTCGATCGCGAGAAGGCGAGGGCGCTGGGCATCCCGATCAACACCATCTTCGAGACGATGCAGAGTTCGTTCGGCAGCCTCTACGTCAATGACTTCTCGCTGTTCGGCCGCACCTACCGAGTCAGCCTCTCGTCCGAGGCGGAATTCCGAGAGAAGCCTGACGACCTGCGCCATGTCTTCGTGCGCGCCGAGGGCGGTGCCATGGTTCCGCTCAACGAGCTGGTGACCTTCACCCGCATCCTCGGTCCCGACACGGTCGATCGGTTCAACATCTTCCCGGCCGCCAAAGTCATCGGCAGCCCGGCGTCGGGCTATTCGTCGGGGCAGGCTATCACGGCTATGCAGCAGGTCGTGGCCACGACACTCTCCAACGACTACAGCATCGGCTGGACCGGAGCGGCTTACCAGGAGTTGGCGACGGCGGGCACGGGGTCGCTGGGCTTCGTCTTCGGCCTCGTCATGGTGTTTCTCATCCTGGCGGCGCAGTACGAGCGCTGGTCGCTGCCGCTCGCCGTGCTCACCGCGGTGCCGTTCGCCGTCCTGGGCGCCCTGGTCGCCATCTGGTTGCGTGGCCTCGAGAACGACGTCTATTTCCAGATCGGGCTGGTGACGCTGATCGGTCTTGCCGCGAAGAACGCCATCCTGATTGTCGAATTCGCCTCGCAGCGCCATCGACAGGGGCTGCCGGTCTACGAGGCCGCCATGGAGGCAGCGAGGCTGCGCTTCCGGCCCATCATCATGACCTCGCTGGCCTTCATCCTGGGCGTGATGCCGCTGGCCATCAGCAGCGGTGCCGGCTCCGCCAGCCGCCACTCGATCGGTACGGGCGTCATCGGCGGCATGATTGCAGCGACCGCCGTCGCCATCCTGTTCGTGCCGCTGTTCTTTCGGCTGCTGACGCGGGACAAGGCCAAGAATTCCGGCAGCGACAGCCCCTGAGGGCTGCTCAGATCTTGTCGATCACGGCGGCCCTGAAGCGGCGCATCTCGGCTTAAGCAGGTGTTGCAAGGCAACGGACGGGCCGCATGTGCAGCTTGGGGAGCTGCTGCTGCCCGCCCCCCACGCGCTATGTAATTGCGGCCAGTGCGGCCCGGAACCGGGCGAAGGCATTTAATGACTTTCGATTTCGGCTTCTCGACCAGCTGGTCCTCTGGCGTACCAGCCAAAAGCGAGCGCCCGTAGCTCGCCGTGTATTTGTTTAACGGAATCATGAGGTCCGCCGCTTCAATTTGTCGGAACGGAATCATTTTTCTAAGAACCCAAAACACGGCCATGGGGACATGCCTGTTAAGGCCCCACGACGCGGCGGCAACGTGCGGTGGTTAACGACTAAGCCTGAGGCGCTCTGCTTCCCGTTGGTGCCGCCGATTGACACGCGAGGACGTAGGCATGCCCCACTCGGTCGGAGCTCGGTTCAATAGATAAGCTTCCGGTAGCCCTCCGCAGCGACGGCGTCACAGTACTGGCGATATGCAGGGTGTCCACCGCTGTAGCGCATGATCCGAGGCTTCTGTTTGCCTTCTACGTTCCGGTTGACGCCTGTCATCCAGGAGCCGACTTCATTCATCAGCTGACCTTGGCCGAGCGCTAGGACGTGACTAGTCCATTCGTTGACGGCGGACGGCGTGGCCTCGATGCGCTTCAGTCCTCGCTCGGTCGCAAACCGGATCACGCCGGTGACCCACTCGACACTGTATTCCGCGGTGCGCGTGTAATTGCTGAGGCCGGCGTGCGGACCCATCGCCATTAGGAAATTCGGAAACCCTGACACGAAGACGCCGAGATAAGTCTGCGGCCCGTCCTTCCACGCCTCCTTGAGCCGCACGTTATCGACGCCGCTGATATCGATCCGGTCGAAGGCACCGGTAATGGCATCAAAGCCAGTCGCGTAGATGATGATGTCGAACTCGCGCTCGCGCTCCGACGTCCGGATGCCGCGCGGGGTGATGCGTTCTATCGGCGTCTCGTTGACGTCGACCAGCTCGACGTTCGGCTGGTTGTAGACATCGTAATAGCCGCTTTCGAGGGGGATCCGGCGCATCCCGAAGCCGTGGTTTTTAGGGATCAGCTTCTCGGCGACGACAGGATCGTTCACCCGTTCGCGGATCTTGCGAGCGGCAAACTCGGACGCGAGCGCGTTAGCCTCGCGGTCGATGAGCATGTCGCTGAAATTCCCCTGCCATTGGCCGAAACCCGGCGTACGGTATAGTTTTTCCCAGAAGGCTTCGCGGTCCTCGGGTGTGACCTCTAGCGTCTTGCGCGGATCCGGGCCGTGGACGTAGCAACTCGGCGTCTCGCGGCAGCGCGCCAGAATCTCGGGGTACCGGGCGCGGATGTCGCGCATCTCCTCCGGGGTGATCTTGCTGTTGTTCAGCGGAAAGCACCAGTTCGGGGTGCGCTGAAACACGGTCAGGTGACCGACCGTCTTGGCGATCGTCTGGATCGTCTGCACCGCGGTTGCACCGGTGCCGATGATGCCGACCCGCTTGCCGGCGAACTCAATGCCGTCCTTCGGCCAGCGTTGGGTGTGGCACGACTGGCCCGTGAAGCTGTCGATGCCGGGAATTGTCGGCATCACGGCCGCCGAGAGAACGCCGATCGCGGTGACGAGAAAGCGCGTCGAATGGCGCGCGCCACTCTCCAGCACAAGCTCCCAGCTGCTTGTCTCCTCGCGCCAGTGCGCGGCGACGACGCGGCTGTTGAATTGGATGTCGCGCCGCAGCTCGAATTTGTCGGCGACATAGTTGAGGTAGCGCTCGGTGTGGGGTTGGGCCGAAAAGTGCTCTTCCCACTCCCATTCCTCGAGAAGCTCCTTCGAAAACGAGTAGCCGTACGTCCAGCTTTCTGAGTCGAAGCGCGCGCCCGGATAGCGATTCCAATACCAGGTGCCGCCGACCGCGCTGCCCGTTTCGAAGGCCCGAACCCGCAAGCCGAGTTCGCGCAACCTGTAAAGTTGATAGAGACCGGCGACGCCAGCGCCGATGACGACCGCGTCGAACTCTAGGCGGTTGCCCGTTTGTGTCTCCTGCCGGACCGCTTGCACTGTATCCACGCTGTCCTCCTTTTTCTGTCACGATCCGTGAGGTCGCCAGGAGCAATGCTGCCTCATCACAAATCTAGGCTTCTATTGTTGTCATTGCTTATTTTCTATCATATATTAGAATAGAATGTGAATAGAACTATAGTCTAGCCTGATATTTCGAGAAAATACCAAAGGCTGCGGAGTGAGGATTCTGGATCTCTTGCCCGCGCGAGCTGATTCCAATCGTTGAACCATGAAGAGGCGTGTGACGCACGAACTGGCACTGGCCACACAATGACGATGAATCTGATCTTGCCAGATCGGCGCAAGCAAAGGATGCGCGCCGCCGGTTTTTGGAGCGACCAGATTTTGCTCGACGTTTTCCTGAAAACTGCCGAGATGATCCGGCGCGGTTGGCGGTCACCGCCTATGAGACCACTATCGGCCGACGTACGATTTTGACCTATGAACAGTTGCAACAAAGCGCCCATCGCATCGCCGCCAATCTCTTGCGATTGGGGATCAAACCTGGAGAGGTTCTATCGCTTCAGTTGCCGAACTGGTGGCAATTCGTGATACGCGAGGGCACGTCACTGACCTTGGCTACTGACCTTGGCTGATCTGTCACGTTTCATGGCGGCGAATGCGGTAGCAAAGAACTATTGGCCTGAACGCCTCGAAGTTCTCGAAGCCGCCAAGTGGCAAGGTGCAGAAATTCAATCTTCGCGAAATCGTCAGTGAGGGAATGTAATGGTCGCTCAGTGGTCGCCCTAGCGAAGAAGCTTAGAACGCTCGAGGCAATCACTCAATAGTCAACAATTCTAGGGAACCATCGATGGACTATGCTTTTACCAATGCGCATGAGCAAATCCGCGAGAATGTAAGTCGGCTCTGCGCCCAGTTCGACGACGGTTACTGGCTGAAGAAGGACAAATACGGCGGCTTTCCGGAGGAATTTTACAAGGCAATGGCCGATGCCGGCTGGCTGGGAATTGCTATGCCGGAGGAATTCGGTGGCGCAGGTCTCGGCATCACCGAGGCGGCCTTGGTGATGCAGACTGTCGCTGAGTCTGGTGCTGCCTTGCAGGGAGCGTCGGCGATCCATCTCAATGTCTTCGGACCCAATCCGATCGTGGTGTTCGGAACCGAAGAACAAAAACGTCGCATGTTGCCTCCCATTATCCAAGGCAAGGTCAAGGGCTGTTTTGCCGTCACCGAGCCCAATGCTGGACTCAATACGACATCGCTGACGACCCGCGCCGACCGCAATGGCAACGGTTATATCGTGCATGGCCATAAAGTCTGGACCTCGACCGCGCAAGTGGCAGACAAGATGCTGCTGATTGCCCGGACCACACCGCAGGACCAATGCAGGCGGGCGACGGATGGTCTCTCGTTATTCTACACCGACTTCGACCGCAAATTCATTGAGGTGCGCGAAATCGAGAAAATGGGCCGCAAGGCCGTCGATTCGAATCAGGTTTTTCTCGACGGACTTAAAGTGCCGCTTGAGGATCGCATTGGCGAGGAAGGCAAGGGGTTTCAGTATCTTCTGCATGGTCTCAATCCAGAGCGAGTGTTGATTGGTGCCGAAGCCATCGGCATCGGGAAGCTGGCACTCAAGCGAGCGGCTCAATATGCCAAGGAACGAGTCGTCTTCGGCCGTCCCATCGGTCAGAATCAGGCAATTCAACACCCGCTGGCGCAAAACTGGATGGAGCTTGAGGCCGCCAACTTGATGGCGTTCAAGGCCGCTTGGCTTTACGACAACGGCAAGGATTGTGGCGCTGAAGCCAATGCCGCGAAGTATCTTGGGGCACAGGCTGGTTACAATGCATGTCTTCAGGCGGTGATGACCCATGGCGGCTACGGCTACGCCAAGGAATTTCATGTCGAGCGCTATCTGCGGGAAGTGATGATTTGCCGTATTGCCCCGGTCAGCGAGCAATTGATCCTCTGCTTCATTGCCGAAAAGGTACTAGGACTGCCGAAATCTTACTGAAAAGCCGATTCTGGCAAGCGCTGGCTGGAGAAGATCTGCCCGCTGGTCCGCAACATGATCCTGGCCGCCGAACAGGCAGACCCGCTCGCTGCACTTCAGCCGACGGCCGATTTCTCCGGCACCGAAAGCCCCAGCGTGTCGCGTAGCGTCTTGCCGGGATATTCCTTGCGGAACAAGCCGCGACGCTGCAGCTCCGGCACCACCAGGCGAACAAAATCCTCGTAAGCGCCCGGCATGTGGGTCGCGGCAATGACGAATCCGTCGCACGCCCCGCCGTTGAACCACTCTTCCATCTGATCGGCGATTGCCTGCGGCGTGCCGATAAAAGTCGGAACCTCGCGGATCGTGCCGCGACCGCTGTACTGCACGAAGTCGCGCGTCGTCGGGTTGGCCTTGCCGCTGATCTGGATCACCCGGTCGCGCATGGCCTGCAGGCCGCCGATGGATTTCAGCTCGGCGTCGGTGAATGGCTCGTCCATCGGCTTGCTTGCAAAATCGAAGTTGAGCACCTCTGACAGCAGCGCCAGAGAATCCATCGGATGCGCCAGATTGTCGATCAGCGCCGCCTTTTCCTCGGCCATGGTCTTGGTCTCGCCGGGGATGACGTAAACCGCCGGCGTCAGCTTGACCTTGCCGGGATCGCGACCGCCGGCCGCGACCTGCTGCTTGAAATCGGCGTACATTTTCTTGCCCAGCGCCAGGTTAGCGAAGATCACGAAGATCAGCTCGCCCCAGCGCGAGGCGAACGTCTTGCCGCGACCGCTCTGCCCGGCCTGGATGATGACCGGATGGCCCTGCGGCGAGCGCGGCACGGTGAACGGACCGCGCGAACGGAAGAATTTGCCCTTGTGGTCGAGGCGATGGACCTTCTTGGGATCGGCGAAGATGCCTTTCTCGCGATCAAGCAAGATCGCGTCCTTGTCCCAGGTATTCCAATGGCCCAGCACGACTTCCATGAACTCGTCGGCGCGGTCGTAGCGCAGATCGTGTTCGAGATGCTCGGTCTGGCTGAAATTCACCGCCTCCGAATCGTTTAGCGAGGTCACCACGTTCCAGGCGGCGCGACCGCCGATCATCAGGTCGAGCGTGGCAAAGACGCGAGCGACATGGAACGGCTCGAAATAGGTCGTCGAGTACGTGCCGCCGATGCCCAGATGCTGTGTCGCCAAACCCATCGCCGTCATGATGGAAACCAGGTCCATCTTCACGACTCGAATGCCATGCCGCACCGATTCCTCGTAGTCGTCGCCGTAGCGGTCGGGCATGGCCAGCCGGTCGTCGAAGAACGCCAGGTCGAACTTGCCCTCTTCGAGCGTGCGGGCGATGCGCTGGTAGTACTGCGGGGACATGAAATCGGGCATGGTCTGCGGATGCCGCCACGACGCCGGATAGTTTGAGCAGTTTTGCGCCTGCAGGAAGGCCACGAGCGTCATTTGTCTTTTCTTCTGCTCACCCATGACCTGACTTCCCTATTTTCTTTGCACGGCCCGAGCGTGATTCAGCTGCATTTCACCAGCCGATCAATACCCTGTGGCAATAAGGAACAAGAGGGAATGGCGTTTCGACGCGCAGGTCTCTTCGCAATTCCCCGGTTCTCACATCCTGACTATCTATCGCTCAGGTTTACTACTTTGGCAGCTTCGCCTTTAGAGCCTCGTAATTGGCGGAGACGTTAGGATACTTCTTGCGAAAATCAGCGCTCACCTCTGTGCCGCGGGGTATCGATTCCAGTACCACGTGCCACCTACGCCATCGCCGGTTTCGAAGACACGAGCCGTGAGCCCGAGCTGCCTGAGCCGGTACAGTTGGTACATTCCGGAAATGCCCGCACCGATAATGATGGCGTCATATCGCCTTATCGGTTCATGAGCGGCTGCGGGCTTGACTTGCTCGGCCACAACATTGGTCATCACCAAGTTTCCTCCTACTTACTTATGGGCTTCCATCAGGGTTCTCCGGATAAACCAGGGTTGCCAGCGTCAGCGCAACCATGCACCCTCCTCGCAACAATGCGATGGAACGAACGGATTTCGTTTAGCCAGGGGGAAAAGCGCGTGTAGGTGCCATGGGCGCGCGACGGCGGGTTCAGCAACAGAACTCCCCGGTTCGGGTTGGCAGGTGCCAATCGCGAATTGCGTCGCGAGCTCAAGCCAGTTCATGCCGTTGATCCACCATCGACCGGCAGAGCCGCGCCGGTCACGAAAGAAGCCTCGTCGGACAACAAGAACAGCGCTGCATTGGCAATCTCCTCAGGCCTGCCTGGTCGACCCAAAGGCGTCATGCCGGCGTGCTTGCGAATCAGTTCATCTGGATCTAGACCGTGCGTGCTCTGTTGGTCCGGCCTGGCGACGAACACACGTAGCATCGGTGTATCTACGGGGCCGGGACACAAGGCATTGACGCGGATCCCATCACGGGCAAGGCGCTTGGCGAGTGAGCGCGTCAGACCAACGACTCCGAACTTCATGGCAGAATAAACGGGACTGAACGGCGAACCATGCAAGCCGGACGTCGAGGCCGTGAAAAGAAACGCGCCGCCGCCACGCGCGCGCAATTCTGGAATCGCTGCTTCAGTGGTGATCAGCACAGAGCGCAAGTTGAGGCGAACCGCGAGGTCGAAATCCGCCAAGTCCAGACCCTCAACCGAAGCGGGGCCGGGATGGCCGAGATGATTCCAGACAAAGTCGAGGCCGCCAAAGGCGCTAGCGGCATCCTTGACGATTTGGCGCGCTGCATCGTCGTCGCCGAGGTCAACGATGATCCCTTTCGCAGTACCGCCAAAGGCCACGATCTCGTTGACTGTGGCGGCGACGCCCACTTCGTCCCGATCGATGACGGCCACAGCAGCACCCTCGCGCGCGAAGCGAACTGCTCCTGCCCTCCCCATTCCTGAGGCGGCAGCGGTGACGATGCCGACCTTGCCCTTCATTCGCATAATTACTTTCCTCTCTTGCAAACATTGGTTCAACAACGGCTAGGCGCAGCACACGCCTGTATGATGAGCGAAGCCTGCGAATCCGACGAGGCAGCTGCGACACCTACAATTCCGTATCCCCGGCAAGGAGGCGCTGCGCTATGGTGCGACGCAAAATTTCATTTGTGCCGTCAGCCACGTTGACCGAACGGACGTCCTGCCAGGCGTGAACAAGCCCGAGCTCATTAGTGAAACCCATGGCGCCATGAGTCTGGATTGCGCGATCCAGCGCCCGGGCACCGATTTCTACTGCGTAGGCCTTAGCCATCGACAGTTCCTTGACCGCCCGCTCGCCCCGGTCGATCAATGCCGCCGCGTTCAGCGCCATCAGATGCGCCGCATGCAGCTCCATCGCCGTCTCGGCCAACGGAAACGTCACGCCCTGGTATTCCGCAATCGGCTTGCCAAAGGCCTCGCGTTGTTGTGCGTAGCGCAACGCCATCTCCATCGCCCAGCGCCCAAGTCCCACGGCACGCGCTGAATTGTAGATGCGGCCAATTGAGACGCCCAGCAATCCGATCCGGAAGCCGTCGTGCAGTTCACCGACCAGCTGCCACGGCTCGAGCTGCACATCCTCCAACACGATCGAACCCTCGTTGCCGCCCACCGAGCCATGCATACGGATGACACTCTCCAGCGTGAAGCCAGGTGACGTCGTCGGCACCAGAAACGCGCTAATACCGCCCGCCCTGCGTGATGCGCGTTCAGGATCGGTGACGGCAAAGACGATGCAATAGTCTGCCTGCGGCGCGTTGGTAGTCCAAATCTTGCGGCCGTTGAGTCGCCAGCCAGACCCGCTTTGGACCGCCTTCGTCTGGATAGTGGTTGCATCCGAACCGGCACCGGGCTCAGACATGCCGAAACACATCGACGTCCTACCCTCCATCATGCCCGTTAGAATTTCGGCGCGTGCACGGTCCGTTACCATCAGCAAGACCGGGCTGGGACCGAACGCCCAGTGACTGACCGTATAGGCTCCCAGCCAGTTATGACTGCCACAGAGACGATAGATACGCTCCCAGACGACGAAGTAGGCAAGCATGCCCATTCCAGCCCCGCCCAGTTCCGCAGGGACTGACATCGAGTAGTAACCAGTCTCCGCTGCCGCCATACGCACGCCTCGGATATGGTCGACCACAGCAGGGACATAGCGGCCATCCTCGCCGTACGTGCGGCGCGGATCGGACAGCAGCGCATGATCGCGCTGGTGGCGCGGGAACACTTCCCTGCGCAGGAAGGCTTCGACGCCGTCCGCCACTGCGATGACGTCGTCGGGGATCGGAAAGGCGACAGCGGTCAAGACGATCCTTTCAAAATTCACCCCTCGCTTCGCGGCACCGGGACTTCCGTTCATAAGAGGTAGAAGTCAGATGATTGAGAGAGCACGCCTCCACCGCCAAGCGCAGTGAAGACAGACTGGTGTGACCTAAAGCAAGACCGTCCCGCCATCGACGGCGATCGTTTGGCCTGTCACCATCGAGCTCGCATCGGAAGCGAGATAGAGGATTGTGCCAACCAGATCGTCCGTCGTAAGCACCCGTCGGATGGACTGACCAGAGACGATAGCTTTCACGGCGTCTTCCTTTTTCTCGCTGAAAAACTGGCTCATGCCCTCTGTCTCAACGGTTGCAGGCGCCACTGCATTGACGCGGATGTTGAAGCGGCCAAGTTCGCGCGCGAGACCGCGCGTCAAGCCGATCACAGCCGCCTTGGAAGTCGTGTAATGCAGGGCGTTGGGCAGACCGTACGTCGCGGCTAGCGAAGAAATGTTGATCACGGAGCCGCCTCGTTCGCGCATAGGCGGCACGAACGCACGGCAGCAGTTCCAGACGCCGGTAACGTTGACGCGCAGGCATGCTTCCCAGTCTTCCTCGGCGATCGTGTCAAAACGACCCGACTTGAGCGTTGCGAAGAGCGCCGCATTATTGACGAGCACATCCAACCGCCCAAACCGGGCCAGGGTATCCTCGGCCGCCGCGCGGCAACTAGCCATGTCTCCAACATCGCATTGCCGGCCGAACGCCTGCCCACCGTTCGCCTCAATGTCGCGGACGGTATCGCCGCAATCCGAAACGTCGAGCACGACCACGGAGGCTCCAGCCTTGGCAAGTCCCTGCGCATAGGCGCGGCCAAGGCCCCTCGCGGCGCCCGTTACCACCGCCACCCTGCCGCGAAGATCACTCTGCGCCATCTTCATCCTCCACGCTTTCACGCGACCCCATCCACCGAAGTCGTCCGTCAGAGCCATTTCTAGGCTTACTGCTCAGCCCTATTCATTCGGCGGCTAGGTCGAACCGGCGTCGTGGCGGGGAGACCGTCTCGTCCCCAGGGCCTCGCTGGATCAGGTGTATTTGCGCACATCGTCGATCACTTTGCCGTCGTTGGGCAGGCTGCCAGGCGCCACGAATTCGACCCGTCCGCGCACCTTGCAGACGCTCTGTACGTTGTCTTCCACCGACTTGGCCAACTCGGTGGAGCCACCCGCAAGCTCAGCCTTCAGGGTCATCACGTCCTGCTGATCGACCCAGTCGACGACTAGCCGCAGACGGCCCAGCTCGGAATGCCGGCGTGCGATCAGCGCAATCTGTTCTGGGTCGACAAACATGCCCTTGACCTTGGTGCGCTGGTCGGCGCGCCCCATCCAACCCTTGATGCGCATATTCGTTCGGCCGCAGGGGCTGATGCCGGGCAGCACCGTAGACAGGTCGCCGGTGCCGAAGCGCACCAGTGGATAGGCCTTGCTGAAAGTCGTGACGACCACCTCGCCAACGTCACCGTCGGCAACGAGATCACCGGTTCCGGGCCGCACGATCTCTACCACCACGCCCTCATCGACGATCATGCCCTCGAGTGCCTGGGACTCGTAGGCGATCGTACCGAGATCGGCCGTGCCGTAGCTCTGTAAAGTTGAGATGCCGTGGTCGCGGAACATCTGGCGCAGTGAAGGCGGCAGCGCCTCGGCGCCGACGAACGCGTTGCGGATCGACGATATGTCCTTCCCGAGCTCAACGGCTTTCTCGAGAAGGATCTTCAGGAACGACGGCGTGCCTACATAGCCGACCGGCCGGATGGCCTCGATGGCGTCGAGCTGCAACTCGGTCTGGCCGACGCCGCCCGGCACCACGATGCAGCCCAACGCCCGCGCCGCCGTCTCCATCATGATCCCGGCCGGTGTAAGGTGGTATGAGAAGGTATTATGGACGATATCACCGGCGCGGAAACCTGCCGCGTACATGGCCCGCGCACCGCGGAAATAGTCCTTTTCAACGGTGTCGATCTCGAAGATCGGGCCTGGCGACATGAAAATGTGCTGGACCTGCGCGAGCGGCACACCGAGCAGCCCACCCATCGGCGGTTTCTTCTTCTGCACGGCACCAAGATTCCCTTTACGCAGCACCGGGAGTCTGGCGAGCGCAGCGCGGCCGGTCACTGCGGCTGGGTCAACGTCCTTCAGCCATTCAGCAAAGAACGGCGCATTGGTCTTGGCATGCGTGATTTGGGCCCGGAGGGCGGCGGCCAACGCCATTTCCCGTTCCTCGGCCGAACGTGTTTCAAGAGTGTCGAAGTATCCGGTGCGTTCCATATCTAGCGCCCCTGTATGCGCGTATCCGAACATCCTCTAAGACCGCCAAAGTTTGCGGCATTGGCAGTGCTTGACGTAGCGCCGGGACTCGCATGAACCGACCGCGTTCAATCCGGGCTAGAATTCCTTGAAGCCGAAATTCTCGCGCAACTCTGGCCGCCGCTCCCCTCTAGCATTAGTCTGTATTATTGGTATCGAACATTCATTAGAATTTCAATATGTGCAACCTTAAAATTATGAAGCGCCAGACCTATTATCTCGGCAAAGAAGACATTCATCGTAACGCGAAGCTCAATCCCACAGACAAGAGGCTGCAATGGGAAATGATGCTAGGCAAACGGTTTTGAAGTTCGCGCACGATCAGGGCTATCACGACAACAAGCCTCTGAGTCCGCGCGATCGTCAAGCTTGGGACACGCGTTCGACCAGGCCTATATGGGAGAATTCACATGGACTACGTCGGCCTCGGACTGTTCTGGACTGATCTCAAGGTCGGTCAGAAGTTCCGCACGATCAATCGCACCATCACCGAGGCTGATCTGGTGAATTTCATCAATGCGACCGGGATGGTTGAGATGATCTTCACCGATGTGACTTTTAGCGAACAATACGGTGCCATCGCGGGCCGTCCCGTACCGGGCGCCCTCTGCTACTGTTTCATCGAAGGCCTCCTGGTTCAGGCCACGATGCAGCATACCGGCCTCGCCATGCTGGAATCGACCATAAAGGTGCACGCTCCGACCAATGTCGGCGATACCATTCACGGTGAAGTGGAAGTGACCGCCATCCGGCCAACGGTAAGCGCTAATTTCCCCGCACGTTGATGCCGCCTGTCGGCGTTTGATTTAGGC
>LSKJ01000133.1 GCA_001557035.1 Rhodospirillaceae bacterium CCH5-H10
TGGTGGAAGGCGCGACCGTTCGACCCTGGTCACGGAGATCCACCATGCTTGCTCTGGGTATTGTTCTGAGCATCGTCGGCCTCGGCTTCTTCTGCGGGCTGCTGTTTACACTGGCTATCTATGCGCTGCCCGCCTTCGCCGGACTTGCCGCGGGTTTGGCGGCCTTTCACAGCGGGGCTGGTGTCATCGGTGCGGTCACTGTCGGATTCCTGATGGGCGGCGCGACCTTGGCACTTGGACAATTTGCTTTCGCGGCCACGCGCACGCCCCTGATCCGCGCCATTGTGGGTGTGCTCTATGGCGGCCCGGCGGCCATCGCCGGCTATCAGGTGTCGTTTACCCTGGCGGGCCTCGGCATGCCGGGCAGCGTATGGCAGGCGGCGTTTGCCGTGGTTGGCGCCGTCATCTCTGGCTGCACGGCCTTCGCGCGGCTGGCACTGTTGGCGTCGCCGCCGGACGGACGGGGCACCGGGAGCGTTTACTCACCTGCTGATGGGCGGCTGCACGACCAGGGCCGCTGACGCTTTTGCCTCTCCATCATCGAAAAGATTGGCGAAGATCGGGGCGGTGAATGCCTGCCTCGATGCGACAGGCGAACGCAGCCCTCCATGACCACTTCGAGGAGGCGTCCCTCACGCGAGCCGACAGGGCGCAGGCGAGATGCGCTGTCGCCGACCGGTTGGGCTAAGACGATGCCGTCCTTTTTCTACGCTATGGCTGCCGTCTCTTCGCCCGGTGTGCCGGTCCTCTTGCGCAGGACCCTTCAGGTTGGCCACGACGTCTCCCGAGGAGCTGTTTGGCGCGCGACCACGGCCTCTCTTTGGCTTGATCTGGCCAGAGGACGGCTGCGCCTCGATCGCCTGAGCCGCAACGGCGGCGGTTCGACTTTCTTCCCCTGGGCTTCGCCCATTCCTCGCGCGGCAAGAAAGTCGCCCCGCCGCCATCCTCCGCTCTGCTCCGGCCCGTGAACGGGTGCGGCGTCGATCGCCTCCGGCCTGCAGATCGCCATCGAGGCCGCGATGGTCGCGGGGCTCGAAACAGCACAGGAGAAGTCACATGGCCAACATCGGTTCCTTCAAGAAGTCCGGAAACGAGTACCAGGGCGAGATCGTCACGCTGAGCGTCCAGGCCAGGGGCGTCCGCATCGTCCCCGAGGCCAACCGGTCCAACGACAACGTGCCCAGCCACCGGGTGTTCGTCGGCCGGGCCGAGATCGGGGCCGCCTGGTCGAAGCGCTCCAACGAGGGCCGCGACTACCTCTCGCTCAAGCTCGACGATCCGAGCTTCAACGC
>LSKJ01000134.1 GCA_001557035.1 Rhodospirillaceae bacterium CCH5-H10
TTTCCGCCACTGCCGCCAGTCGCCGTGCTCGTGGCCTGGGCGTTGCCATCCGTGTTGCGCGCGGTCGACGTCGCGCGGGCGCTGCCGCCGCCGCCGCCCGCGGCGCCAAGACCGCCCGAAGCGGGCACGCCAGCATCGCCGCCATCTCCGGCCGTCGCCGTCGACGTTGCGATCACCGGGTCCGGATCGTCGATCCACGCCCGCGCCGCGGAAACTGCGGAGCCGCCC
This sequence comes from Rhodospirillaceae bacterium CCH5-H10, assembly GCA_001557035.1. Classification (GTDB taxonomy): domain Bacteria; phylum Pseudomonadota; class Alphaproteobacteria; order Reyranellales; family Reyranellaceae; genus Reyranella. The sequence continues at coordinate 229 of LSKJ01000134.1, forward strand.
TTGCCGCCCGCACCCGCATCGCCTGTCGTCTCGGCCCCGTTGCCGCCCACGCCGCCGGCACCACCATTGGCGGTTGCAATGGATTCGTTGTCGGTCGGAAGAGAGTTCGGGGCGCTCGCCTTGCCACCAGCACCGCCGGCGGTACCCGGCGCGTTGACGGTGGCACCGTTTTCACCCGCTGCGCCGGCAGTGCCGTCGATGACGACTTCGCTCATCCCGCGTTCCCCCATACCGTAGCGAACCGTCAATTCATGCGGTGGCTACGAAAATCTCCCCACTGTCCCTTAGCGAACGGAGAGGAGATAAGGAAGCGCCTCGCGAGAGCGTGTCCGGACTTTCCTCAGCGATCGACGTGCTCGGGCATCGCCTTCAACTCGGCCTTGGTCCAGCCGGTCACGGCGTGGACGTCTCCATCCTCGTCGCGCATGAATTCCAGACCGGCGAGAGGCACGCCGACCGGCTTCGCACCGATCCCGAGGAACCCGCCCACGTCGATCACGACCAAAGCAGACGGGCCGCTGCCGTGAACATGGCCGACACTGCCGATCTTCTCGTCACCGGGACCGTAGATCGTTGCGTCGGCGATGGTGTCGGGCGTCAGTTCGCCCGGCGTGAGCCGGACATGTCTGCTGTGGTCCATGATCGTGTTCCTTCTTTCATGTAGGGACCTCTCCAACCCGCCTGACCAAACGTCGTTGCGAGGTTGCCTTCATCGGAAGGCATTTTGCTGGGCACCGTCCCGCGCAAGGCATAGGAATACCGCCCAGTGGCGTCGCGGTTCCTATGGCAGTGCCAAGTTCTCGCGCGAGTTTGATCGGGCGGCCTTCAAGCGCGCCTTCGCGCCATCCTATCCCTTGGCCGTCGCGATCCCGCCCCGATCGCATGGCTGCGCCGCCTCGCCGACGCCGACCAAGTAGCGCCGAAGAAGTAGCGACGGCCGCTACCGCACGCGATCGCCCGGAAGATTCGCGGGGCGCATCATGAGGAAGGCGACGAGCGTCATGAGGATCAGCATGCCGATGCTGGCGAAGGCGAGGCCCCAGGCGATCGGCGACATGCCGCCTGCGAGGTCGAGGGTCCAGCCGACGACGAGGGGACCGACGAAGCCGCCCGCGTAGCCCAGCGTCGAATGTACCGCGAGGGTGGCCCCGCGGCGCGCGGGATCGGCGTTGCCGGCGGCGCCGGCCGTCACCGACGAGGAATCGAGCCATACGACCATGCCGTAGGCGATCAGCAGGCCGACCGCGAGCCAGTAGCTGGTCGAGCCGGCGAAGCCCACGATGGCGGCGAAGCCGATCGAGAGGATCATCGCGGTGGCGACGAGGCGGCGGCGGCCGAAGCGGATCGAGGCCTCGTTGCCCACGACGCTGGCCAGCGTGCCGAGCAGCGCCAGCACCGTGACGACGAGGGCGGGTGAGAGCGTCTCGTCCTTCAGGCCGGTGTGGGCCGCGACGAAGGCGAGGAAGGCCACGCCCCAGCCGCGCAGCGCGCTCATCTCCAGCGTGTGCACGCAATAGACGACCGAGTAGGCGAAGGACGATCTGTTGCGGATCACCGGCCGGAAGTCGAACAGGCCGCCGCCCGCCGGTTTGCCGGTCGCGGATTTAGCCGTCGGCGACGCGTGCGGCGCCGGCCGCGACGGCACGACCGAGGCCACCATCACCCAGGCGATGAAGGCGGTCGCGGCCGAGAACACGAAGGCCGAGCGCCAGCCGAACTGGTCGGCCAGCAGGTCGCCCAGCAGGTACGACACCGCGCCCGAGATGCCGATGCTGGCGGCGTGGCCGGTGACGGCGCGCGACATCAGCTTGGGCGACACCTGGTCGGCCAGCAGCTTCAGTCCGGTCATGTAGGTGCCGGCCCAGCCCAGCCCGGCCAGCGCGCGGGTGAAGAAGGCCGACCAGAATCCGTCGGCGGTCAGCCCGAACAGGAGATGGCCCAGCACCGTGCAGGCGACGCCGAACAGATAGATGCGCTTGGCGTCGACGCGGTCGGTGAGCGTCACCAGCACCGGCACCGAGACCATGTAGGCGCCGAAGAAGATGGCGGTGATCCAGCCGGCCTCGCTGTTGGAGAGGCTCCAGCGCTGCATCATCTGCGGCAGCAGCGCGGGCCAGAAGCCGGCGCCGA
>LSKJ01000135.1 GCA_001557035.1 Rhodospirillaceae bacterium CCH5-H10
CCGAGGACACGATCCGCAACATCGAGAACATAGTCGGCGGCTCGGCCAAGGACATCCTGACGGGAGACGCGCTGGCCAACCAGCTGGAAGGCGGCTCGGGCAACGACCTGCTTATGGGCGGCGGCGGCAAAGACGTTCTGGACGGCGGCGCTGGCATCGATACCGCCGACTACACCGACAAAGCAGTGTCGGTCTCCCTGACGCTGGACATTGCGAACAACACCATCGTCAAAGTCAACGGCGTGGCCGAGGACACGATCCGCAATATAGAATGGGTGTACAGCGGATCGGGCAACGACACGTTGATTGGTGACGGCCTGGTCAACCGCTTCGAGGCCGGCGCGGGCGACGATTTCCTGCGGGGCGGCGGAGGCGCCGACTATCTGGATGGTGGCATTGGCTTCGATACCGTCGACTACAGCGACACGTCAGCTGCAGTGATGTTGACGCTGACGGTGGCCGGTGCCGGCCTCAGCACCGCGACGGTAGGTGGCGTCGCCGAGGACACGATCCGCAACGTCGAGAACCTGATCGGCGGCTCGGCCGGCGACACGCTGACCGGCAGCACGGCGGCCAACCGGCTGGACGGGAACAGCGGCAGCGACGTGCTGACGGGTGGCACCGGGGCCGATACCTTCGTGTTCAGCACCGCGCTGGGGTCGACGAACATCGATTCGATCATCGACTTCGTCGCGGGCATCGACAAGATCGCCCTGGACGATGCCATCTTCAGCGCCTTCGCGGGGCAGGCCTCGGTCAGCGTGGCGGCCTTCCATATCGGCAGTGCCGCACACGATGCCGACGACCGCATCGTCTACGATTCGGCGAACGGAAGTCTCTACTACGACGCCGATGGCACGGGAGTGGGAGCGGCCCAGGCCTTCGCGGTGCTTTCGACGGGCCTTGCGCTCACGCAGAACGATTTTCTCATCGTCTGACGGGAATGCCATAGAGTCTGCACGATTGACCGGCAAAGAGGCCGCATGATCACCCGCAGACTTCTGTGCGCCGGCGCGGCGCTCGCCCCGTTCCCCCTGGCGTTGCCCGCCGCGGCCCAGACGTCGGGGTCGCGCTTCCCGCCGGCCTTCCTCGAGGGGATCCGCCAGGAGGCGCTGCGGGCCGGCGTCGATCGCGGCACGATCGATGCGGCGCTGGCCGACATCCGCGAGGTTCCGCGGGTGATGGAGCAGGCGCGTAACCAGCCCGAGTTCAAGATGAGCTGGGAGACCTACCGCGACCGCGTCGTCTCGAACGAGCGCGTGACCCGCGGTCGCGCCCTTCTGGCCGAGAACCGCGCCACGATCGAGCGTTTCGCCGGGCCGGCCGGACTGCCGCCGTCGGTCGCCGTCGCGCTATGGGGCATCGAGAGCAACTACGGGACCCGGCTGGGCGACTTCGAGGTGGTCGAGGCGCTGGCCACGCTGGTGCACAACAACTTCCGCGCCAAGTTCTTCCGCGAGCAGCTGATCGCGGCGCTCAAGATCGTGTCGCAGGGCCATATCGGACTGCATGCGATGAAGGGGTCGTGGGCCGGCGCGATGGGCCAGTGCCAGTTTATCCCGACCAGCTTCATCGCCTATGCCGCCGATGGCGACGGCGACGGCCGCAAGGACATCTGGACCAACAAGGTCGACGTCTTCGCCTCGATCGTGAACTACCTGCGTAAAGTGGGCTGGCGACCGGGGCTGCGGTGGGGTGACGAGATCCCGCCGGGGGCACAGGGCGGAGCCGGCACACGCATCGTGCGACCGGCCGGGGCCGGCGGACCGGCCTATGCCACGACCGAGAACTTCAAGGTCATTCTGCGCTGGAACCAGTCGGATTTCTTCGCCCTCGCGGTGGGTCTCCTGTCGGACCGGATCGCCGCCTGACGCAAAAGCCCGAGGAGGCCGCTCCACTGGCCGTCCAAGATGATGTATGATGTTAACATCATGCCGCTAGCGTTGGTAAAACAGCGATTCTCAACCCTCCAGACCCTCCGCCTCTGCGGTGCGATCGCGGTGATGGCATCGGTTGCCGCCTGCGGATCCTCGAACAAGGGCGGGGGAAGCGGAGCGAGCGGCAGCGTGGCCCAGAGCGGCACCTACAAGATCGGCAAGCCCTACAAGATCGACGGCATTACCTACACGCCGCAGGAGACCTTCACCCTCACCGAGACGGGCGTCGCATCGTGGTACGGGCCGGGATTCCACGGCAAGTCGACGGCAAATGGCGAGCGCTATGACCAGTCCGACCGCACGGCTGCCCATCGCACGCTGCAGATGCCGGCCGTGGTGCGCGTCACCAACCTCGACAACGGGTTGAGTACGGTGGTCCGCGTCAACGATCGGGGTCCGTTCGCGCGCAGCCGCGTGATCGACCTGTCGCGCACGGCGGCGCAGGAAATCGACATGATCGGCAGGGGCACGGCAAGGGTCCGCATCGAACAGCTCTCGACCGAGAGCATGACGGTGAAGGAAGTCGCGCTGGGCGGCGGCGGCCCCGCCGAGCAGCAGCAGGCGCTGGCCCAACTCGCGAGCGGCAAGCGCGCGCCTGCCGCCGCACCGGCGCCCGTGCCGGCCGCTCCGCCGCCGCAGGTCATGGTCGCCCAGCAGGCGGCCTACGAACCGCCGCCCGCGCCGCCGGCTCCTGCACAGGCCGTGCAGGCCAGCCCGCCGCGCGGCAACGGCACGCCGTTTCCCGCGCCCCAGTCGGCTTCTGGCGCGGTGCCGCCGACCATCGCCTCGCTGTCGACCGCGGCGCCAGCGTCGGCTGCGAGCGGCTTCTTCGTGCAGGTCGGCGCCTTCTCGACACAGGAGAATGCCGAGCGGCAGCGCGGCGCCGTCCGCAGCTACGGCAATCCAGAGGTTTCGCAGCGGTCCGCCAACGGACGCGATGTTTATCGCGTGCGGCTGGGGCCCTATACCACTTCCGATGCGGCCGGCATTGTCGCCGACCGGCTCAAGCGTTCAGGCTATGGGGATGCCCGTGTCGTTGCTGACTGATCTGCGCGCCCTCGTCGCGGTGCTGGCCGTCGCCGGCATCATCGCTCTTCCGCTCGCGGCCGATGCCCAGCAGGACCCGCCCAAGCGGCAAACCCAGCAGAAGCCGCCGGCCAAGCCCAAGCCGCCCGCCGCGACGCCGAAGGCCGCGGCACCGGCCGCCGCCGCCC
>LSKJ01000136.1 GCA_001557035.1 Rhodospirillaceae bacterium CCH5-H10
GAGTTCGCGTAACGGAGTCTTTGATGTCCAAGAGACCCGATTGGAGGTCGCCCGAATATGTCGAAGCGTTGAAGGACCTCGATCGTGCCGGGTTCGCATGGGAATTCCTTCGGCGCAATCCGGCCTACCAGGAAGAGTACGACCGGATCGACGAAGATCCAGAGGAGTCAGAATTGAGTCCGGAGACAGTGGGAGGCAACTGGGGGCTTTCGTTTCGCTTGCGACCCCTCGCTCGACGCGTCGGCCACGCAGGTATCGTGGCGGCCTGAGTTGCTTCCCCATGCCGTGATGCTCGTTCCCGCACCCAAGGGTTTCGAAGACGGCTACCGCTTCGAAGCACTTGACCGCTTGCCGCCATCGATAGATCCACGGCGCGGCGGGAAGGGGCGCTGCATCGTGAATGACGCCGATGGCCCACATTCCTTGTGGCTCGAGGGTGCGCGCCCAGCACTGCCAATGGCGGCGCTCGTGCCCCTCGATGAGACCGTTCTCCTTCGCCTCGCCGGTCTGGTGCGCCTCAAGCGCCGCCTCGATCGCCACCCGGCGGGCCCGCTTCCGTCCGCCTGGCAGATCACAGCGCGTCTCCGCAGACGGCTTCTAACCATGATCCGTGCGTTGGACGGTCACCTGGAGGG
>LSKJ01000137.1 GCA_001557035.1 Rhodospirillaceae bacterium CCH5-H10
CCGCCTGTTCATGGCGGCCAGCCACTCGCTGTACGCCCTCTACGTCAATACGCAGGGCGCGGTCGGCGGCTGATCATGTCCGGCGTCGAGTCGAGCTATGCCTGGTGGCGCCTTGCCGCCAGCGTGACCCTGAGCACGGTCGGCGGCATCGGCATGTGGTGCCTGGTCGTCGCCTTGCCGTCGATCCAGCAGGATCTCGGCATCACCCGCGCCGACATCTCCTTCGCCTACACGATGAACACGCTGGGCTTCTTCGCCGGCGGCGTCACCTGGGGCAAGCTGGTCGACAGTCGTGGCATCGTGCTCACGGCGATCCTGAGCGCCACCGGCCTCGCCATCGGCTTCGCGACCGCGCCGTTCGCGCCGTCGCTGGCGCTGTTCGCCGCCGTGCAAGTGCTGATCGGCTTCAGCGCCGCCGCGACCTTCGCGCCGCTGGTGGCCGACATCTCGCACTGGTTCGACAAGCGCCGCGGCATCGCCGTCGCCATCGCGGCCTCCGGAAACTACCTCGCCGGCGCGATCTGGCCCTCGATCATCCAGACCATGATCGCCGACCATGGCTGGCGGGCGACCTACTGGGCCGCGGGGGCGCTCTGCTTCTTGGCCATGATTCCGCTGGCCCTGACGCTGCGTCGCAAGCCACCGCAGCATGAGACGATGGGCGCAGAGGGAGGAGCCGAAGGAGCGCCTTCGGGCGCCGCCATCCACTCGCCCCGCTCCCTCGGCCTGTCGCCCAATGGCCTGCAGGCGGTGCTGATCGTGGCCGGCATCGGCTGCTGCGTCGCCATGTCGATGCCGCAGGTCCATATCGTGGCCTACTGCGCCGACCTCGGCTACGGCGTGGCGCGCGGTGCGGAGATGCTGTCGCTGATGCTGGGCTTCGGCATCGTGAGCCGCATCGCCTCGGGCTGGATCGCCGACCGGGTCGGCGGCGTCAAGACGCTGCTGCTGGGCTCGACCCTGCAATGCGTCGCGCTGGTCTTCTATCTGGTCGACGATTCGGTGAACTCGCTTTACCTGGCCTCGGCCCTGTTCGGCCTGTTCCAGGGCGGAATCGTGCCGTCCTACGCGATCATCGTGCGGGAGTACTTCCCGCCGAAGGAAGCAGGCTTCCGCGTCGGTCTCGCCATTTCCTCGACGCTGATCGGCATGGCGCTGGGCGGCTGGATGGGCGGCGTGCTGTTCGACATGACCGGCTCCTACCGCGCCGCGTTCATCAACGGCATCGCCTGGAACCTGCTGAACGGCGCGGTCGCCTGGTGGCTGCTGTTCCGCCAGAACCGCCGCAACGTCTTCGCCGCAGGCTAGAGGCGCATCGCACACGCTTAATCACCAACACCAACCTCATGCTGAGGAGGCTGCGGAGCAGCCGTCTCGATGCATGGGCACGAGCGCCTTGTGTGTTGCCCATCCTTCGAGACGCGCCGCTGCGCGACGCTCCTCAGGATGGGGCAGGTACTTGATCGACCTGCATCGAAAGACTAGAGGCGCATCGCGGCCAGAAGCGCGTCGCCGGTGTAGGGTTTGCGCACGCGCGGCACGCCCAGCAGCTTGGGCGGGAAGGCGATGTCCTCGCCGTAGCCCGTCGTGAAGACGAAGCGGATGCCGAGCGATGCGAGTTGCTCGGCGACGGCAAAGCTCGTCTCCCGGCCGAGGTTGATGTCGAGCAGCGCGAAGTCGGGCGCGCGCGTCGCAATGGCCTTCAGCGCCTGCGCGACGCTCGACGCCACGCGGACCGATTCAATGCCGGCACGCAGCAACGCGCTTTCCGCGTCGAGCGCGATGATCATGTTGTCCTCCACGATCAGCACGTCCCGGGGCAGCTCGGCCGCCTGCACCTCGGGCATCGTCTTCTCGGCCGGCTCGTCCACCGCACCCGGCGCGGGACGGACATAGACGGCCGGAATCATGAACGTCGCCCGGATGCCCTTCGCCTCGTAGTCGAGGGTCGCCTCGCCCTTCAGGTCGTAGGGGATGGATCGCTCGATGACCGTCGAGCCGAAGCCGCGGCGCGTCGGCGCCTTGACGGGCGGACCGCCATGCTCGGTCCAGGTGACATGCAGGTTCCTCTCGGCATCGAACCGGGTGCCGATCTCGATGTGGCCGCTACTGTCGCTCAGCGCCCCGTACTTGGCCGAATTGGTCATCAGCTCGTGGATGACCAGCGCGAGCGTCGTGAAGCCCTGCGGCTCCAGCAGCACCTCCGGACCGGACAGCCGCACGCGCGTGGCCTTGCCGCCGAGATAGGCGCCCGCTTCCGCCCCCACCAGGCCGCGGAACGACGCCGGGCCCCAATTGTCCGCGGTGATCTGGTCGTGCGCCCGCGCCAGCGCCTGGATGCGGCCGCCGACGACCTCGGTGAAGGCGTCGACCGTGAGCGACGGATCGCGGCTCTGCGAGATGACGCCGCGGATCAGGCCCAGGATGTTGCGGACCCGGTGATTGAGTTCGGCGATCAGCAGCTCCTGCCGCTCCTGTGCGCGCCGGCGCTCGACCTCGGTGATGTCGGACAGGCGCAGGATCACCTCGAGCAGGCTGACGCGCAGGCTCTCGGCGATACGCACGTCGACCGGCTGCCACGGGATCGACTGTCCCCGCACCGTCTCGCACCACAGTTCGAAGCTCTTGCGCGGCGTGAGGCGCGAACCCAATGGACCAACACTGACCTGCTTGTTCGGATCTCCCGCCCAGTTGACGGAGCGCGCGACTTCCTTGCGGAAGAAGACGAGGAAGTCCCGCGCCGGCCGCGACAGCGGGACCACCAGCATGCCGGCCGCGCGATCGGCGAACGCACCGCCCGGCGGATACTCGGCCGCAATCTCGTGCGCGGCCAGCACCTCTCCCAGATTGCGACGCTTCAGATGGTCGATCAGGCCGGCGAACTGGTCCTGCGTCGGCGACATGCCCTGCAGGGTCCCATGTCCGCCGGTCCACACGCCGATGCCGTCGCACGACAGCAGCTCGGCAATCTCGTCGAGATGCGAGACGATGCTGTCGAAGCGGGTTGCTTCCGCCGCCATCACGGTGACGAGCTGGTTGTGCAGCTTGCGGGCGCGCGTCTCGTAGCTCGCTTCGCTGTCCCGTTCGCGGCTTTCCATCAGCAGCGAGAACATCTGCCCGAACAGCTCCGCCGCCGTCCGCCGCTCGAACGGCACGTTGTGCGGCGCATAGTGATGGCAGGCGAACAGGCCCCACAGCTTGCCGTCGCGCAGGATCGACACCGACATCGACGCGCCCACGCCCATGTTCTGGAGGTATTCGATGTGGATCGGCGACACGCTGCGCAGCACGCTCATCGACAGGTCGAGCGGCCGGCCGTCGATGAGACCGGGCTCCACGGCGGCGGGCCGGGACGAAATGTCGGGAATGATGCGCAGCCAGTTGCGTTCGTAAAGGATGCGCGCCTGCCGCGGAATGTCGGAGGCCGGATAGTGCAGGCCGAGATAGGATTCGAGGCCGCCGCGCGCCGATTCGGCGATCACCTCGCCCGATCCGTCATGGTCGAAGCGGTAGACCATCACGCGATCGAAGCCGGTGAGACCGCGCATCTCGCGGGCGGCCACGCGATAGAAGGTACGGAGTTCCGATGCCTGCTGCAGGCGGGAGATCATGGCGCGAACGAGCGCGCCCGAGTTCACGCCCTCCTCGTGCATGCAGGGCTCGCATTCGATGACGATGGACCCGTCGACGACATGCACCGCGATGTCGAAGCCCCGCCCGTCGTTCAGCAACGGGACGGCAAAGGAGCGCGCCACCGTGTTGGTGAAGAGCGCGGTCTGCAACTGTCCACGGATCAGATGGATCGCGTCGTGCGAAAGCACATCCTCGATCGGTCGCCCGATCAACGTCGACGGCCCGGCGCCCAGCCACTCCGCGGCGTTGCGCGAGAGGCGCGTGATCGTCCATTGCGTGCTGTCGACGGCAAGCAGGAAGCCGAACGGCTGCACCGCGCCCAGCAGATGGATGGGCTCGCGATCGCAATTTTCCAGATCGACCGGTGTCGCGCGGCTTCCGTCAGACATGCGCAGGCTCCGCACCAAACAGGCCGAACGCCTCGCGCGCACCGAGCAGGGTCCGCTGCGGCGCTGCCAGGACGGCTTCGGACGTCTCCAGACGCTGCAGGAAGCATCTCCAGAAGTCGCTCCCAGCCCCGTGGCCGAGATAGTGCGTAGCCGCGCGAACCTGTGGGTCGCTGCTTTCCGCCGCGCGCTTTGCCAGCAGTTTCCCGCCCAGTCGCGACCCTTCGAGCACATAGAGCCGACCGAACAGCCGCGCCTCGTCCGTGGTCACACTCACCTCCACCGGCGGCGGCACGGCGATGCCGAGAAGGTCAAGGTCCTGCTTCAGTGCCTCTGAACGACGGCGCTCCAGCCAATCGGGCAGGAGCCGCCCCACCCCTCCCCGATCGAGGGCCAGTTCCAGCGGCAGCACCGCGCGCGCAAGAACGGTCAGGAACGCCTCGTAAGCATTCCTGTCGGTGGCGAAAGGTCCGGAAAAGCGCGCGTCGACTTCCGCATGAAGCGTTGCCGTCGCTGCACGCAGCATCTGGCGGGCGGAGGATCGTCCGGGCGCAGCCAAGGTCGTATCGAGCCGCATCTGACCCATACTACGCGAAACGGCATCAGATGTTCGAGCGCGCGGCCCCAATATATTTGGGGAACCGGCCTGCGCTTCAGACGTTTGCGGGCTCCTTCCCTGGCTGGCCGCTGCGCCCGAGCCTCTATAAAACCTCTGGAGAAAGCTGCCGCCCTCCCTCCAGCCACGGATACGCCATGCGCATCGTCGCCATCCGCGACATCGTCTCCCCCATCCGCTCCAACATCGCCAACGCCTACATCGACTTCAGCCAGATGACCGCCTCGGTCGTGGCCGTGGTCACGGACGTGATGGTCGACGGCAAGCCGGTGGTCGGGTTCGGCTTCAACTCCAACGGCCGCTACGCCCAGCACGGGCTGCTGGGCGAGCGCTTCATCCCGCGCCTGAGCCAGGCCAGGCCGGAGTCGCTGCTCGATGCCGAAGGGCTGATCGACCCGGCGAAATGCTGGTCGGCAATGATGGCCAACGAGAAACCCGGCGGCCACGGCGAGCGCTCGGTCGCGGTCGGCGTGCTCGACATGGCGATCTGGGATGCCGTCGCCAAGGCCAAGAGGGTGCCGCTCTGGAAGCTGCTGGCCGACCGTTACAATGGCGGCCAGGCCGATGAGAAGGCGTGGGTCTATGCCGCCGGCGGCTACTACTACCCCGGCAAGGGCCTCGAAGGGCTGCAGGACGAGATGAAGCACTATCTCGGCCTCGGCTATTCGTGCGTGAAGATGAAAGTCGGCGGCGTGCCGCTGGCCGAGGACCTGAAGCGCATCGAGGCGGTCCTGAAAATAGTGGGCGCCGGTGAGCGCCTGGCGGTCGACGTCAACGGCAAGTTCGACCTCACCACCGCCATCGAGTTCGGCCGCGCCATCAAGGACTTCGGCCTGCGCTGGTACGAGGAGCCGCTCGACCCGCTCGACTATCTGGCTCATGCCGCACTCGCGACCGAATACGCCCCACCGCTCGCCACCGGCGAGAACCTGTTCTCGATGCAGGATGCGCGGAACCTGATCCGCCATGGCGGCCTGCGTCCCGACCGCGACATCCTGCAATACGATCCCGCCCTCTCCTACGGGCTGGTCGAGTACCTGCGCACGATCGAGATGCTGAAGGCGCACGGCTGGTCGCCACGGCGCTGCGTGCCGCACGGCGGCCACCAGTTCGCGCTGAACATTGCCGTCGGCCTGCAGTGTGGCGGCAACGAATCCTACCCGCAGGTCTTCGCGCCGTTCGGCGGCTTCGCCGACGACTGCGCCGTGGTCGACGGCCGCGTCTCGATGCCCGACTCACCGGGCATCGGCTTCGAACGCAAGGCCGACCTGTGGTCGGTGATGAAAGAGATAAGCTAGGGTTTCCCGGATAGGAAGGAAGCGCCCGCTTTCCAACAATGACCTCACCCTGAGGAGCGCTCCGTAGGAGCGCGTCTCGAAGGGTGGGCACGAGCACCACCATTGTTGCCCATCCTTCGAGACGGTCGCTGCGCGACCTCCTCAGGATGAGGTTGGGTGGGTCAGGTCAAGGCGAAAAATCTGAAGCCTACTCCGGCTTCAGCAGGCCGAGCTTCAGCAATTCCGACACGTTGGCCTCGTCGGCCTTGAGCGCGGCGGTGAATTCCTCCGGCGTCGAGGGGCGCACGATGGCGCCCAGCTCGCGCAGCTTCCTGTTGGCGGCCTCGTCCTTGAGGCCGGCCACCACGCCTTCGTTCAGGCGAGCGATGACGGGCTTGGGCGTATCGGGATGGGTGAACACGCCGGCCGTGGTGTTGCCGTCGAACGGCTTCAGGCCGATGGCGCCCATCGTCGGCACGTTGGGCAGATCCGGGACGGGCTGGAGGCTCAACGTCGCGAGCGGCCTGAGCTTGCCGGACTGGATGTGCGGCATCGAGCTGGTGAGCTGGTCGGTGAACAGGTCGAGATTGCCCGCCAGCAGGTCGGCGATTCCGGGCCCGGCGCCACGATAGGGAATGATGTTGAACTTGAGATCTTCGTTCAGCTGCAGGCGCAGGATGCCGACATGGTTGGTCGTGCCATTGCCGGCATGGCCGATCGTGACGGTGCCCGGCTTGGCCCGGACCTCGGCCAGCACACTCTTCATGTCCTTGAAGCGGCTGTCGGCGCGCGTGACGACGAGCGTCGGCACCGTCGTCAGGATGCTGACCGGCGCCATCTGCGGCAACAGCGGCTGCTTGCCCGCGAACAAGGGCGCCACGTAGGCGACGGTAAAGCTCGCCATCGAGATCGTGTAGCCGTCGGCCGGCGTGTTGAGCGCGGCCTCCAGGCCCACGACGCCGCCGGCGCCCGGCTTGTTGTCGATCAGGATGCCCTGGCCGAGATGGCGGCCCATCGGATCGGAGACGATGCGGGCGGTGACGTCGTAGTTGCCGCCCGGGGCGAAGGGGATGACCCAGCGGATCTGCTTGCTGGGGAAGGCCTGCGCCGCAGCGCCCCGTGCCCTGCCGGCCAACGCGCCAGCCATTGCCAGGCCGGCGGCGCCGACCCCGAGAAGCCCGCGCCTGTCGATCTTCATGATCCCCCCCTTATGTTTTTTGTCAGCCTCGCCAGTTGTCCCAGCCGGTACCGTGTGTCTGGTAGCGGCCATCCTGCGGGATGCCCGAGTTCGCGCATCCTGCCAGAGAGCCGGCGATGGCGAACGCCATGACCAGCCCGATCGTCCTGAGAAGATTTGTCATGTCGTGGACATGACACCCGCTCACTCGGGTTTCAACAAACCCGACTTCACAAGTGCGCTAACGCCCACTTCCTGGTCCTTCATGTACGCTGCAAACTCCTCCATGGTGGACGGCCGCGGGACGGCGCCCAGCTCGGCGAGCTTCGCCGCCACGGCCGGCTCCTTCAATGCCGTGACGACGCTGCCGTTCAGGG
>LSKJ01000014.1 GCA_001557035.1 Rhodospirillaceae bacterium CCH5-H10
GGCGGGAACAGCGAGCCGCCGTTCAGTTCGACCGGCACGCGGCCGGCAAACTCGGAGAGGTCGAGTTCGACCGCCTGCGGCGTGCGCGAGACGTTGGCGACGCAGAGGATCACCTCGCCGTCGAGTTCACGCAGGTAGGCCAGCACCTTGCGGTTCTTCGGGTAAATGAACCGCAAGGTGCCACGGCCGAAGGCGGCATGGGTGCGCCGCACCGCGATCATCTTCCGCGTCCAGTGCAGCAGCGAGTGGACGTCGCGCGTCTGGGCCTCGACGTTCACAGTCTCGTAGCCATAGAGCGCGTCCATGATCGCCGGCAAGGCGAGCGCCGCGGGATCGGCGCGCGAGAAGCCACCGTTGCGATCGGGAGACCATTGCATCGGCGTGCGCACGCCGTCGCGGTCGCCCAGCCGGATATTGTCGCCCATGCCGAGCTCGTCGCCGTAATAGATGACGGGGGCGCCCGGCATCGACAGCAGCAGGCAGTTCATCAACTCGATGCGCCGGCGGTCGCGTTCAAGCAGTGGCGCGAGGCGGCGGCGGATGCCGAGGTTCAGGCGGGCGCGCCGGTCGGTGGCGTAGGTCTCCCAGAGATAGTCGCGCTCGGAGTCGGTCACCATCTCGAGCGTCAGTTCGTCGTGATTGCGCAGGAAGATCGCCCACTGGCAATTGTCGGGGATCTGCGGCGTCTGGCGCATGATGTCGGTGATCGGGAAGCGATCCTCGCGCGCCAGCGCCATGTACATGCGCGGCATCAGGGGAAAGTGGAACGCCATGTGGCATTCGTCGCCCTGGCCGAAATACTCCTTGGTATCCTCGGGCCACTGGTTCGCCTCAGCCAGCAGCATGCGGCCTGGATAGGCACGATCAATCTCGGCACGGATGCGCTTCAGCACTTCGTGAGTCTCGGGCAGGTTCTCGTTGTTGGTGCCCTCGCGCTCGACGAGATAGGGCACCGCATCGAGCCTCAGCCCGTCGATCCCCATGTCGAGCCAGAAGTGCATGACACCCAGAACCGCCTCGAGGACGGCGGGATTGTCGAAATTGAGATCGGGCTGATGGGAGTAGAAGCGATGCCAGAAATAGGCCTTGGCTTCGGGATCCCAGGTCCAGTTGGAGCGCAGCGAATCGATGAAGATTACGCGCGTGCCGTCGTACTTCTGATCGGTGTCTGACCAGACGTAGAAATCACGCTCCGGCGATCCCGGCGGCGCCAGGCGTGCGCGCTGGAACCAGGCGTGCTGGTCCGACGTGTGGTTGATTACCAGCTCGGTGATGACCCGGATGCCGAGCCGGTGTGCCTCCTCGATCAGCTTCTTAACGTCGTCGAGCGTGCCGTACTCGGGATGCACGGCGGTGTACTCGGCGATGTCATAGCCGTCGTCGCGCCGCGGCGACGGATAGAAGGGCAGCAGCCAGATCGTGTTGATCCCCAGCTCGGCGATATAGGAAAGCTTCGAGATCAGGCCGGGGAAATCACCGATGCCGTCATTGTTGGAGTCGAAGAACGACTTCACATGAAGCTGGTAGATGACCGCGTCCTTGTACCATTGCGGATCGGTCGCGACCGGCAGGATGGCCTTGTCATCGGCGATGGGTGCGTTCATGAGGCCCTCCGGGGCGACAGCCGCCAGATGGCGAACGGGAGCGCGGCTGGATCGAGCCGCAGATGCTGTTTCTTGCCGTGCCAGGCGAAGCGGTCGCCGCGCACCAGGTCCTCGACCTCGATGGTGCCGTCGTCCGGCAGCTTCCATTCCCACAGCGGGATCTCGAAGCCCGTTTCCTGCGCATGGTGCGGATCGAGGCTGACGGCCACGAGCACCATGTCCTCGGCACCGGGAACGCGCTTGCCGTAGACAAGGATCTGGTCGTTGCCGGCGTTATAGAAAGTAATGCCGAGATGGCTCTGCAGCGCGGGATGCGAGCGGCGCAGCCGGTTGAGCATCGTGATCTCGGCAACGATATTGCCCGGCGCCGCGAAATCGCGCGGCCTGATCTCGTACTTCTCCGAGTCGAGATACTCCTCTTTACCCGGCAGCGCGGCGGCTTCGCACAGTTCGAAACCGGAATAGACACCCCACAGGCCCGACAGCGTCGCCGCCAGCGCGGCGCGGATCAGGAAGCCGGCGCGGCCCGATCCCTGCAGGAAGACCGGATTGATGTCCGGCGTGTTGACGAAGAAGTGCGGGCGGAAATAGTTCGCCACCTCGGTGGTCCCCAGCTCGCAGAGATAATCCATGATCTCCTGCTTGCCGTTGCGCCAGGTGAAGTAGGTGTAGGACTGGGAGAAGCCGACCTTGGCCAGGCGATACATCATCTTGGGCCGGGTGAAGGCCTCGGACAGGAACATCACGTCGGGATGGCGCCTGCGGACCTCGCCGATCATCCAGTGCCAGAAGGGCAGCGGCTTGGTGTGGGGATTGTCCACGCGGAAGATGCGGACACCCTCTCCCACCCAGTGGAGAACCACGTCGCGCAGCGCCAGCCACAGCGCAGGCACGGCGTCCTTCGCATAGAAGTCGACGTTGACGATGTCTTCGTATTTCTTGGGCGGATTCTCGGCGTACTTGATCGTGCCGTCGGGCCGCCGCTTGAACCAGCCGGGATGCTCGCGCAGCCAGGGATGGTCGAGCGAGCACTGGATGGCGAAGTCGAGCGCGATCTCCAGCCCCTGTTCGCGCGCCGCCGCCACGAGACGGCGGAAATCCTCGGGCGTACCGAGCTGGCGATGAATGGCGTCATGGCCGCCGCCCTCGCCGCCGATCGCGTAGGGACTGCCGACATCGTCCGGCCCCGGCGTCAGGGTGTTGTTGCGCCCCTTGCGGTTAGCCTTGCCGATCGGATGGATGGGCGGGAAGTAGAGCACGTCGAAGCCCATGCCGCGCACGCGCGGAAGCGCCTTGATCACGTCGTCGAACGTGCCGTGCCGCCTGGCATCGTCGGTGAGCGACCGCGGGAACAGCTCGTACCAGGAGGCGAACTCGGCCTGCGGCCGTTCGACATCGAGGGGGAACGGACCCTCGCGGGTGCGGAAGCGCCGCTCGGCGGCTTTCATCACGGTCGCGCGTGCAGCGCTCGACGTGAGATGGCCGACGGCATCGGCGGGGCTCGCGCCCTTGCTCTTGGTCAGCAGCGCCGCGACTTCGGCGTCTCCGTCGAGCTCCTTCAGATAGAGTGCTGCCTCGGTCAGTTCGACAGTGACGTCGATACCGGCGCGATGCTTGACCTCGAGCCCATGCGCCAGGCTGCCATATTCGTCGCGCCACGCCTCGATCGAGAAGTAATGACGCCCGATCCGATCCGGTGTCAGCGTCGCGCGCCAGCGGTCGTTGGCGATGTGCGTCAGCTTCGCGCTTCGACGCTCGTCCTCGTCGGCCGACCACCACAGGACTTCCGCCGACAGGAGATCGTGGCCATCGGCGAAGATATCGGCTTCGATCACCAGCGGCCGCCCGACAACATGCTTGGCGGCGAATGCACCGCCATTGACCGAGGGGCTGATCTTCTCGATGACGACGGGCGACAGCGCGGCTGCCGCGACGGCTTCGCGCTTGCCGGACTTCTTGCTGCTGCGGACGGGTTGGGTTGGCGTCACGTCGAGCACACGGATTTCTCCCGGTTCGAGGGCTGCACGGGACTTCAGGTTCGTCAGGCTGAGCGCCGCGCCTGCCATGGGCGGGAGGACGCCGCCATCGAACGGCAAAGGACGGGTGCGGAAAGGATCGGTGTTGAGGGCGATGGCCTGGCGGCGGTCACCATCGGTCCGCAACAGCATCGTCACGGCCTCGGTGGGACTGGTGAGGCTGCGCAGATGACCGCCGGCACCCTTGCACGCCATGCGGTCGGTCAAGGCTGCTGCTTCCCGCAACGTATCGGCGTCACCCGTGCCTTGGGACACGAAAAGGCCGTCGGCGGTCACGGCGGCCAGGGTCAACGCCCGCGAGGCCGTGCCCGCCATCCCGCCGGCAGGCGCCTCGAAGGGTATGGCCGCCACGCCGAGAACCGGGGCGATCCGGCGCAGCGATTCATGCTCCTCGACGAACCAGGCGGCCTTACCGTCCCACCAGCAGGTCGAGGCGAAGACCGCTGACAGTCCCGCGTCCGCCAGCTCGTTGTGCCGCGACCAGGGCAGTCCCGGCGTCCAGCCCCAGAAGGCGCACGCCGTTCCGGCGCGCACGCGATCGAGGATGGGACGAAGCGCGTTCGGAGGAAGATCGGCCAAGCCCAGAAGCCGGAAACCCTGGGCGCCAGCCCTCACCAGTTCAGCAAGCAGCGTCGCCCACCAGTCGGCAGCCGCTTCCTCCGCCCCGCTCCGCAGCAGCGCCGAGGATGCTTCCCGGCGGTCGAGCCTGGGATCAAGAGGATTGTGTCCGGGTGGAGCGACATAGGTGCCGGCGAGAGTCTTGGCCGACGGACCTTCCAAGGCCATGCGTCCGAGGACGATATCGACGAACAACGCAACGCCCGCCTTCTCGCACGACTGGCGCAGCGCCTTGACGAGGTCGCGAGGCGTACCGATCGGTCGCAGCGATGCGACCGTTGCGTGATGGTCCGCGACGACCAGCGGATCGTCGCCCGGTCCAAGTCTGAAGACCGGCCCGACGCACACGTGATTGAAGCCAGCGGCGGCAGCATTTCGTATGCCGTCATCACAGGCATCGAGGGATTCGAGACGCCGCAAATCGAGGTGCAGCACCTTCATCGCGCGACCTTTCACGGTGGTCGGCACGATGGGCGCCCCCGATGTCGAACTCTCCCTCATGCAGAGGAAACCCGCCGCCCCCAATGTGGTTCCCCGAAAGCTCAGAAGGTGTGGGGTTCCGCTTCGCGAGGGTCCGCACGTAGCCTGCGATAGCCGCCAGCGGTTAAAGTGCGGAACAAAACCGAATGGACACGAGATGAAAAAAGACAGCAGCACCTTCTGGAAGAAGTCGCGTGTGGAACTCCGGGCGGCCGGCTTCGAACCCGACAAGACCGCGCAGACCAGCGCCGTCGTCACCATCGCCAGCGCCTACACCAACGCCCATCGCTGCAACAACCGGGTGCGCACCATCGGCGACCTGCTGGTCGAGCTGCTGGCCGAGCGCGGCGGAAACGGGCTGATCGTCGGGGCGCCGGCCGTGTCCGACGCACTGACGCAGGGCACGCCGACCGCGGGCTACAGCCTGGTGTCCCGCGACGTCGTGGCCGACTGTTTCGAGATCGGCCACTACGCCCATCACGGCGATGCGATGATCGTGATCTCCGGCTGCGACAAGACCGGCGCCGCCGCGCTGATGCCCCTCGCCCGCACCAACGCCTTCGGACTCGTCCTCTATCCCGGCACCAGCTCGCCGGGCCGCGTCTCCTTCGGCGCTTGGGCGGCCAAGGGCAACAACCTCACCATCATGGATTACGTCGAGGGCCGCGCCGCCAACGAGGCCGGCCGCATCTCGGGCGAGGAGCTGGTCGAGCTCGAAAGCAACGTCATGCCGGGCAGCGGCACCTGCGGCGCCATGTTCACCGCCAACACGATGAGCACCATCGCCGAGGCGATGGGCATGATGCTGCCGCGCGGCGCCTCCCATCCGGCTGACTACAAGGCCGGCAGCGACATCCACGCCGACGTGCGGGCGCAGGCGAAGGCATCCGTCGATGCGCTCTATGCCCTGATGGCGGCGGGCATCCGCCCGCGCGACATCATGACGGAGAAGGCCTTCGAGAACGCCATCGCGACGGTCTATGCGATGGGCGGATCGACCAACATGTATCTTCACCTGCTGGCCATCGCGCGCGAGGCGCAGGTGCCGATCACCATCGAGCGTATCCAGCAGGTCGGCGAGAGGATGCCGCTGATCTGCAATCTGCAGCCGCACGGCCCCTACGCGATGGTCAGCCTGCACGAGATCGGCGGCGTCCCGATCGTGATGAAGGAGCTGCTGCGCCACGGCTTCCTGCATGGCGATGTCATGACCGTGACCGGCAAGACGCTGGCGGAGAACCTCGCCTCGGTCCCGACGCTCGAAGAGCTGGGAAAGCAGGACATCGTCCTGCCCATCTCGAATCCTGCGGCGCCCGCGAACAACCATATCAGCGTGCTGAAGGGTAACCTCGCGCCGGAGAGCTGCCTGCTGAAGCTCAGCGGCAAGACGCTGGAGAAGGGCGAATTCCGCGGCACCGCGCGCGTGTTCGAGTCGGAGGCCGACACGATGAAGGCCATTCGCGCCGGCGAGATCGTTCCCGGCAACGTCGTCGTGGTGCGCAATGTCGGCCCCGTGGGCGGCCCCGGCATGCCCGAGATGGTGATGCTCACCATCCAGCTCCAGGGACGTGGGCTCGGCGAGGACGTGGCGCTGATCACCGACGGCCGCTTCTCCGGCGTCAGCCACGGCATCCTGATCGGCCACATCTCGCCGGAAGCCGCGCGCGGCGGCCCGATCGCCGCGGTGCGCGACGGCGACACCTACAAGATCAACGGCAACAAGACCTGGATCACCCATGCCGCGCGCGCCGACATCATGACCCTGCTGGCGCGCAGCGATGCGTCGAAGCCCGGCTATCAGGGCCTGTCGATGTTCCTGGCCGAGAAGCCGCGCGGCACCGACGCCGATCCGTTCCCCGCCAAGGGCATGAGCGGCGGCGAGATCAAGGTGCTGGGCTATCGCGGCATGAAGGAATACGAGATCGGCTTCGACGGGTTCGAGGTGCCGGCGGCCAACCTGCTGGGCGAGAAGGAAGGGCAGGGCTTCAAGCAGCTCATGGCGACCTTCGAGAGTGCGCGCATCCAGACGGCGGCACGCGCCGTCGGTGTGGCGCAAAACGCCCTCGAACTCGGCCTGCGCTATGCGAAGGAGCGCATCCAGTTCGCCAAGCCGCTCTACGCCTTCCCGCGCGTCGCCGGAAAGATCGCGTGGATGGCGGTCGAGACCATGATCGCGCGCCAGCTCACCTACTTCGCAGCGCGCGAGAAGGATTCCGATCGGCGCTGCGACATCGAAGCGGGCATGGCCAAGCTGCTGGCGGCGCGCGTCGCCTGGAGCAATGCCGACAACGCGCTGCAGATCCACGGCGGCAACGGCTATGCGATGGAGTATCCCGTCAGCCGCGTTCTATGCGATGCGCGCATCCTCAACATCTTCGAGGGCGCAGCCGAGATCCAGGCGCAGGTCGTCTGTCGCGGCCTGATCGAAGGACGCAACTAGCTTCGGGAGAAGTCATGAAGTCGTTCGTTGCCGCCGGCGCTATCGCAATGGTCGCCGTGTCCGGAGCTGCGCCTGCATGGGCGCAAACCATGGCGCAAAGCGTTTGCCAGCAGAACTTCGTCGTCGAGGGAACAGCGCGCGTCACGGCGATGAACTTCCGGACCTGGCGCGACTTCCCGAACCTGGCGCAGCCGACGGCGCTCAAGAACCTTCGGGCTGCCATGCTGGCCGAAGGATTCAGCAACATCGGCGTCGATACCGAAGCGGGGGCCCTCACGGCCGTGCAGGAGACCAGCGGCTCGGGCCGCCCGCAGACATTGCGGGTGACGGCCCGCAAGACGGGCAGCGGCACGCGCGTCGATGCCGTCTTCATCATCCAGCCCGGCCAGACTGCGGACTCGAACTATGTCCGCAGCGCCCTCTGCCGCGTGGTCGACGCGGCCAACCTCTAGTAGGCTTTCTCCATCCTGCGGAGTGTCGTGTCCCATGCGACGCCGCCTTCATCTCCCCCTTGCTGGGCACGATGAAGGACCGCGGCGGGGGCGACCTTCGGCGCGTGGGTTGGGCCGGAGGCTGGTCGCGCTTGTCGGCGATCCTTTGCTTCTGCTGTCCTCGTTTGGAGAGATGATCCTCTGGCGCTTCCGTGACGTATGAGGTTCGCAACCCACGAGAAGCCGAGATGACTTTCCGTATGTCGACGATGTCCTCCGGTCGCGGCCTCGGGAGGGACTGAGGATGGACGTCCATGTGCAGCATGCGGCGGGCATCGTCACGATGGTCGATGCCAACACGACCATCGCGTATTGCCGGTACGACGACTCCGGCGAGATCGAATATCTCTTCGTCGGTCCTGCTTTCCGGCGTCGTGGTCATGCCCGACGGATGCTCGAGCTCGTGGAAGCGCATGTGGGCACGAGGCTTCGCTTCGCCTCGCCGATCAGCCCCCTGGGGCATTGCCTCGTCGAGGCTTACCGCCGCGATCGCGGCATCGATCCTGCGGAAACGGTGTCGCCGTTCACCCCGCCCGAGGGTGGAGCGCGGACATGAACTCGCACATGAACTCGGACATGAATTCCGACGGGCGCGGCGAAACCGGCGGTCCGCTCTCCAGGGACGGCATCGCCATCGTCATCGGTTCTTCGGGCGGGATCGGCCGCGCCCTGCATGAGCGTCTTTCGTCGCAGTCCCGTTTCAGCTCGGTGCTCGGCCTGGGGCGCGGAAGCTCGCCGTCGCTCGACCTGACGGATGAAGACAGCATTGCCGGCGCCGCTCGCCATGTCTCCCGGCTCGGGACGGATGTGCGCCTGATCATCGATGCCAGCGGATTCCTGCATGGCGATGGGCTCTCGCCGGAGAAGAGCTGGCGCGACCTCGACGCGGCGCACATGGCCAGGGCCTTCGCCGTGAATGCGATCGGCCCGGCCCTGTTGATGAAGCACTTCCTGCCCCTGCTGCCGCGTCAGGGGCGTTCGGTGTTCGCAACCCTGTCCGCCCGGGTCGGCAGCATCGGCGATAACCGTCTGGGCGGCTGGTACAGCTATCGCGCGTCCAAGGCGGCTCTGAACCAGTACGTCCGCACAGCCGCTATCGAACTCGGCCGGCGCCAGCCGTTCGCACTCTGCGTGGCGCTCCATCCCGGAACGGTGGCGACGCCTCTTTCGGCGCCGTTCGTAAAGGCCGGTCTCGATGTCCAGGCGCCGGAGCAGGCGGCCGCACGCCTGCTCGACACGATCGATGGCCTTGGCCCGGGCAGCAGCGGCGGCTTCTTCGATCACCGCGGCGAGCCGGTGCCCTGGTAACGGCACGGAGAGGGGGAGCGCTTCTATTCGCGCTTGTCCGCCACCTTGATGCCCATGACCTTCTTCGCCGGGAACTTCTTGAAGGTGCCGAGATGCCCGCGCATGCCGAGTTGGAAGGCCTCGACGTAGGCGAGCTTGCGCGTCAGGTAGTTGTGCTGCTCTTTCGGGTCCAGATAGAGATTGAACAGCTTCGGATAGGCGTAACGCTCCAGCACGCCGGTGAAGCCGCCGGTGCCGAAGGCGTCCGTCGCATTGTCGCTCGTGGCCGACAGCACCATTTTGTATTCGCCGCAACGCAGGCCGGAGAAGGTCTGGCTCAGCCAGTAATAGTGGTACTTGCGGTTGGAGAGGCCGTCGGGCGCCAGCAGGAACGAGCTCTGGTCGACGCCGTCGATGTAGCGGTCGGATGGCAGCAGGTCGGAGGCGCCGGCCAGGCCGAGTGCGGTCGGCACGATGTCGTTGAAGTCGAACAGCCCGTCGCTCTGGCGGCCGGCCTCGATCGTGCCCGGCCAGTACATCAGGCCGGGAACGCGCACGCCGCCTTCCCAGGTCGAGCCCTTGGCGCAACGGAACGGCGTGAAGGCGGCGTCCGGCCAGGTTTCCATGTGCGGGCCGTTGTCGGACGAGATGAAGATCAGCGTGTCCTCGAGCTGACCCGACTTGCGCAGCGCCTCGACGAGGCGGCCCATGATCTCGTCCAGTTCCAGCAGCGTGTCCTTGTAGGGGTGCTTCGCCGGCGATTTGCCGAGGAACTTCTCGCCCGGATAATTGTCGAAGTGCGCGCCGCGCGTGCAGTGGTAGAGCAGCCAAGGCTTGTCGGATTTGGCCTGCTTCGCGATGAACTCTTCGGAGTATCTGCACCACTTCTCGTCGAGTTCGGAGAGGACCGGGATCGTGACCTCCTCGACATTGGTCAGTTCCTTGCCCTTGGTCGCGTGCACGAAGCAGCGGTTGAACGGCATGTTCTTGATCCACTCGGTGCGCGCCGCCGAATAGACGATCTCGGGGAAGAAATGCGGATCGCGCCATTCGGTGTACATGTCGGACACCGAGAGGAAGCCGTAGAAATCGTCGTAGCCGACATGCTGCGGCTGGCTTTCGACGTTCTCGCCGAGATGCCATTTGCCCACGGCCTGGGTCGTGTAGCCGGCCTGGCCCAGCAGCATCGGCAGCGTGATCTCGCCCTGCAGGCCGCCGGGTTCGCCGTACATCGGCGGACGATGCAGCCCGTGGCGGTTGGGCACGCGGCCAGTGTGGAGCGTTGCGCGCGAGGGCGAGCAGGAGGGTTCCGAATAGCAGGACGTGAGCTGCAGGCCGCCGCGGGCGATCTTGTCGAAGTTGGGAGTCGGTGCGCCCAC
>LSKJ01000138.1 GCA_001557035.1 Rhodospirillaceae bacterium CCH5-H10
TGGTCGAGTCGTGGCCCGTCGTCGCGGCCTTCAGCCGGTCGGCCTTCGCCGCCGCGACGAGGCCGTTCCAGTCCCTGATGTCGGAGAACCCGTTCACCACCAGTGCCGTCGAAAAGCCGCGTGTGATTTTCGCGATCGGCTGCAGCCGCGACAACAGCGGTTCCGCCGGCGTCTCGAGCAGCACGAGGTTCAGGATTTCGGCGACCAGCAGCAGGCGGCCGTCCGGCTCGGCGCCGATCACTTCGAGCGCCGCGCGGCGGCCGGCTTCGCCCAGCGTGTAGTCGAATTCGACCGGTTCCTTGAGGGCGGCCGAGAAACCATCCTGGATGAGCTGGGCGCAGAGATCGGTGGGGTTGCCGACGCCGAGGCCGCAGATCAGGCGGATGGAGTTCGTGGCCGCCGCAGCCTGCCGGCCCGTCATGCCGGCAATCGCGCCGGCAACGGTCCAGCGCAGGGCGTCGCGTCGGGTCGGTTTCATCTCACGGCGATGATACAGGCCGTGCCGCCGACCGAGAAGCCTGTCGGCGCTTCGAGCCTAGTGGGCGAGGGCTGACTCGCTGGCCGGATCGCCGGCGATGCGGCTGTGCCACATGATGCGCTTCTGGGTCATGTCCCACGGCGTCGCCTGATGCAGCAAGCAGCGATTGTCCCACAGCACCGCGTCGCCCGCGGCCCAGTCGTGATGGTAGATGCGCGGGGGCTGGCAGGCGAAGTCGATCAGCTCCTGCAGGAAGGCCTCGGACTCAGGCCCGTCCATTCCCGGGATGGCATGGGCATGCCGGCCGATCAGCAGCGACTTGCGACCGGTCTCGGGATGCGTCTTCACCAGGGGGCGCAGCGGCACCGGCCCGTCGTGCAGCCCGTATCCGTGATATTCGCCATCGGATTTCTTCGTCTCATGTCCGAGTTTCGACTGGCTGTAGTGCAGCGAGTGGCGGGCCTGCAGATTCTCCACGCGCGCCTTGCGTACATCGTCGAGCGCATCGTAGGCGGCGCGCATGTCGGCGAAGCCGGTGTGGCCGCCGATCGTCGGCACGACCTCGGCACTGAACACCGCGCCCTTGGCCTGAACGGGCATGTAGGTGCTGTCGGCATGCCAGCCCATATTGCCCTTCAGGATCTTCATGACGTCGTCGTTGTCCTTCTCGACGCGCAGCGTGCCGTCGGAACGCACGTTGCTGATCGCCACCATCTCGAATTCGAGCGGGCCGAAGCGCCTGGCGAAGGCGATCTGCTGATCGCGCTTCAGATACTGGCCGGGAAAGACGAGCAGCGCGTACTGGAGCCACGCGGCGTGCAGCTCGCGCCATCCCGCATCGTCGAGATCGACGAGCTTCACGCCGGTGACGACGGCGCCGAACGTGGCGTCGAGCGGGGTGATGTAGAAGGCGCGTGCCATGCGAATCCTCCTGATCGTTTTCCGGAGTGTAGCGCAGCCCCGCCAAAAGAGAACGGCCGGGAAAGACCCGGCCGTTCGTTCCGTTCCAGCGTGATCCGGTTTACTGGATCACGATCTCGACGCGGCGGTTCTGCGGCTCGCGGACGTTGGGGCCGGTCTGCACCAGCAGGCCCTGCTCGCCCCGGCCCAGGACGCTGATGTTGGTCGCCGGCACGCCCTCGCGGACCAGCGCATCCTTGACGGCGTTCGCACGGCGCAGCGACAGCGCCATGTTGTAGGCCTCGGTGC
>LSKJ01000139.1 GCA_001557035.1 Rhodospirillaceae bacterium CCH5-H10
CGATTCGGATGGCGTCGGACGCGCTGCCAAGCGAACGCCCGATCTCGGACAGCACCGCACGCTGCCAGTCTTCCGGCCCGAGGTCACGCGCCAGCGGCGTGCCTGCCTCGCCCCAGGGGAAGGCGAACAGCACGAAGCCCAGCGGATCGTGCGCGAAGCTGCCGACCTCGATTCCGAGCGGATCGAGGTCGGGCTCAGGAGAGATATCGGGTTCTTCGGCCACGATGCCGGTTCCTGATGAACCGGACTGAGCCTATGCAAGAGGAAAGCACGCCGGGGGCAGGAAGACCCTCCCGCAACGGATTATTTGGGTGGCATATTTATTTGGTTGCGCAACCCTCTTTAAGGATGCATTACTAAAGAACTTATCCCTCTGTGCGTGCAGCACCAATAATACATTGGAAGATCGAAATTCTCGGGGGGAGAAGATCATGCGGTCGTTGTTGCTGTTTGCCAGCACCCTGCTCGCTGGATGCGCAGGTGTTTCCTCGATTCCCTATGACCCTCGTCCCATGGGACAGGCTTCGGTGGCCGGCGCGCCTTACTTTCTTCCAAAGGGCGTTATATCTGTCGACGTGATCTCAGACGAGAATGGCATCGCCGTCACCGTCGGCGAGGTAGAGTTGGTCTCCGACCATGCCGTCGGCATGCTTGTCGCCCGGATCAAGCCCTCACCCTTCAACGACGAAATAATGACTGTGGGCGTCGACCAGAGCACTGGCTTCCTGAACTCGGTGTCTACCGAGTCTACGGCGCAACTCGCAGCGATTCTCGAGGAATCGGCAAAACTCGCAGGTCGGCTGACCCTGCAGAATGCCAAGCTCAGCTTCTTCCAGAACAAGACCAAGTATCTGACCGAGCGCTTCGATCCGCTCGATCCGCAGGCCGTCGCCAACGCCAACAGGAACATCAACATGGCGATTGCCCGTGCGGCGCAGATCGACGCTGGACAGACAGCTGGCGCCGGCTGGCCGGACGTCAGGATATCCCTCGACGATATTGCCCCGTCATCACTTCAGCCCGGCCCGGCGACTCTGCCGAACTGCCCGATGGGCGTCTGTGTACGCGCCATGACGATTCGCACCGTTCGGATAGAGGTGGGAAGCGTGACGATGGACACGAAGACCGTGAAGTTGCCATCCCGGGAGATTATTCCGCTGCCTGTCCCGCAAACGATCCTATCGGACCAGAAGATCAACATAAAGATCAAGGATGGGATGTATGACAGCTACACGCTGGACCGAAAATCCGAAGTCTACGGCCTCGTCCATGCTGTCGGCGGAATTCCCGGCGCGTTCGTCCAAGGCGTGTTGGGCGGACTGGGCGACACCGAGAGCGTGGCCAAGAAGGAAAAGGAAGTCATCACGGCGCAGAAAGAGTTGCGCGACGCGAAGGCCGAAGCGGCAAAAACGAGCATAGAGCTCCAGAACAAGGCCTTTCCAACCGGCGGCAACGCCTACCGCGCCGGACTGACCACGGTCTACCCGTTCCCGACCAGCCAGAGGAGAGCATTGATGCGGCAACGGAATACGCCACCGCCCGTCACGGCTTCGCCACGGGAGAACGAATTCACCGATCAACCAAAGCGCTGATACAGTAGGGGAGGCGTCAAATGGCAAAAGCCCGGGCGAAAGCCACACCAAAGGCGCCAGCGATCCGACCCGGCAGAAGAGAGATCGTGACAGTGCCGCTAAGCCACGGAGGGCCCGACGAGGGTTATCTCCTCGACCTTGCCGGCAAAGCGGACTCCGGGGATGCCAGCCGCGGCCATGTTCGCGGAGGCCAGTTCAGCGACAGCTTCATGATGGCCACGAACGGCGGCTCCACTTACGAAGACCTGCTTCGCCCCGGCGCGCGGCCGGTCGCGACGCCGCCAATCGTAACTGCGGCGGCCGCAATGACCATCGAGCCTCGTGTATCGCGACGACGAACCAACCTGCGGACGCCCGGCGGTTTGCACAATGTCATCGGCCATAGCGATGATCGGGTGGAAATCACCGATACGTCACGTATCCCAGCCCGCTCCGTCGCACAGCTCAGGATTCAGACGGGTACCGGCGAGGAGAGGTGTGGAACGGCCTGGTTGATCGGGCCTCGGACTCTTGCAACAGCGGCTCACAATCTCATCAGCCCGGATGCAGGCGTAACCGTGTCGATTATGGCCGGCCTCAGCTTCGATGGACATACGGCACGCGGCGGCTGGCACAAGGTGGTCGACAATGCCTTTCGGCAAACCTGGCGCGACGATCCCTCCGCTAATGTCGACGACTATGCAGTGCTAAAGATTGCCGATCCCACCGTTGGAAACAAGTTGGGCTGGTTCGGCTACGCCAATTACGAAGACGAGAAATTTCCAAACATGATCCTGAATATTTTTGGCTATCCCTTGGACGAGGACACTAAGCATCCTGGCAGCATGTACGCCTCAGCAGGGCGGATCGTCCGAACCACCGCTACGCACCTGTTCTATGACTGCGACGCGGGAGGCGGCATGAGCGGTGGACCAGTAGTCGCTCGTTTCGGCGAAAAGCGCATCGCCGTCGGCATTCATGTGGCCGCCGGTGACTCCACCAGCAACATCGCGACCCGCATCACCGCTTCCGCCTACAGCCTGTTCGAGCAACACAAGAACTGGTGATAGATACAACCCCGTTCCAATCAGACGTGATAGGACCCGCCTATGCCGGGCCTTCCTGAAATCTTTGCTGAGCTGTGTCGCGGAAGGTGGCGAGCGCCCAGACGGTGATCCAGGCTACGAGCGCCGACTTGCCGCCGCCGATTCGGATGGCGTCGGACGCGCTGCCAAGCGAACGCCCGATCTCGGACAGCAC
>LSKJ01000140.1 GCA_001557035.1 Rhodospirillaceae bacterium CCH5-H10
CCGCCGCTTCGACATCGTGATCCGGCTACCCGAGAGAATGCGCGTTGACGTCGACGCCCTGGCGTCGCTGCCAATTCCTATTCCTGCGCAGGTGGCAGGAAAGGAGAATGGAGCCAAGGGCAGTCGCGCGATCGTGCAAACAGGCCTCGGTGTGGCGGCCCCGTATGTGCCGCTCTCTGCCGTGGCCTCTATCGACATTGCGCCGGGCCCCAACCAGATCAGCCGTGAGAATGGCAAGCGCCGCATCGTCGTTTCTGCAAATGTTCGCGACCGCGATCTCGGTTCCTTCGTCAGCGAGGTTCAGAGCCGCGTCGCCGCACAGGTCAAGCTGCCATCGGGCTATTGGATTGGTTGGGGTGGTCAATTCGAGCAGCTTGTCGGCGCTACGAAACGCCTGGCGATCGTCGTGCCGGTCGCGCTGCTGCTGATCTTCGTCTTGCTCTGCATGAGCCTTGGTTCACTCCGTGACGCGCTCTTGGTGTTCAGTGGCGTGCCGCTGGCGCTGACTGGCGGTGTGGCTGCGCTCGTGCTCCGGGATATTCCCCTCTCGATCAGCGCCGGCATTGGCTTCATCGCATTGTCTGGCGTGGCCGTGTTGAACGGGCTCGTCATAATCTCCTTCATCCAAGGATTAAGAATCCAGGGACGCTCGGTGGCAGAAGCCGTGCGCGAGGGAGCCATGAAGAGGCTCCGTCCCGTGCTTATGACTGCGTTGGTGGCGTCGCTGGGCTTCGTGCCCATGGCAATCGCGACCGGCGCGGGCGCCGAAGTGCAGAGGCCGCTGGCCACCGTCGTCATCGGCGGAATCATCTCGTCGACTATCCTGACGCTGGTCGTTCTACCGGCTCTGTACGCTCTGTTTCACCGAGACAAACCCGTGCAAAAAGAGGAGATGGCATGAAGAAGTTTCTGATAGCGGTGGCGTTGATGCTGTGGGCCGGCGTGGCTGTCGCGCAGCATAATCACGCAGCCACGAAGGGGCCCAATGGCGGGCCGGTCCATGATGTGGCCGGGGTGCATGCCGAGTTGGTCATGTCCGGCAACACGGTGACCATCAATTTGCTCGACGAAGCGAACAAGCCGACATCAGCCAAGGGGTTCAGCGGTTCCGTGCTTATTGTTGCAGGTTCCTCACGTGAAACCGTGCAGCTTGCCGTTTCCGGTGACAATTCGCTGAAGGGCGACGCCAAGGCCGCCATTCCGTCCGGTGCACAGGTAACGCTCGTGCTGAAGAACGCTGCCGGAAAATCCGGCCAGGCCAAATTCTAGTTGAATTAGGCGCGGCTGCCCTGCGGGGCGGCCGCGTCTTGCGTCGTGTTTGGAGCAGGGGCCGCTGTTCTTGTCGGTGCGTCTGCCCGGAATGTGTTCGTCAAAATGCCAGACCTAGCCTCCGAGGAACTCTTGATGAACGTTGAGCGGCGACGCTGGCATCGTGAGCGTCGGTCGGCTTGGC
Organism: Rhodospirillaceae bacterium CCH5-H10; assembly: GCA_001557035.1. Classification (GTDB taxonomy): domain Bacteria; phylum Pseudomonadota; class Alphaproteobacteria; order Reyranellales; family Reyranellaceae; genus Reyranella. Next base: position 1,454 of record LSKJ01000140.1, read on the forward strand.
TGCGTCTGGTGGCGCTCGCGATCTTGGTCGTCAACCTCGGCCTTGCCGGTGCGCAGGACACTGGGATCGTCCACGCGAATATTGTAGTCGCTTACGGTTCCCTTACGATCGTAGCCTTGGTCCTCGCGGAACTTCGCAAAGGTCCGAAGTGGCTCTCTTGGATCTACGTGGTGTTCGATGCCCTGCTGGTCGTCGTTCTGTTCCATGAGCACCTTTTCGCACCCGGCAAGGATCTTGATCACGCACTAACAGCGCCATCACTTGCTATCGGATTTGTACTGTTAACACATGCTGCGATGCGCCTGCGGCCGATGCTCGTCTTCCTGTTTTCGGGGATCGTCATTCTCGGGTGGCTGGCACTGCTGACAGTCGCGGTGGAGGCCTACCTGGGCAAGGGTGCGCCTCATGTCCTGGATTGGTCGGCATTCCTTACAGAGGCGGCTCTCGCAGCGGCATTCGGCTTCGCGGCGTTGGTATGCGGTCTGCTTACGCATGACCACAATGTTCTCTTGAAAACGGCCGTCCTGGCCGAGCGGCGGCGCGCCAATCTCAGTCGCTTCTTTTCGCCGACCGTCCTGACGGAACTGCAGGCGACCGGAACTTCGTTGGCTCTTGGCCGCCGCGAAGTGGCGGTGATGTTCGTCGATTTGCGCGGATTCACTAGCCTGAGTGAGTCTATCCCCTTGGAAGCGCTGGCCAGGCTTCTAGCTGAATTCCGGGAACTCGTGACGCGCGAGGTGTTCGCCCATGGGGGAATGATCGACAAGTTCATAGGCGACGGTGTGATGGCGGCTTTTGGCCAACCGAAGTCAACAGCGGACGACGCCGCCCGAGCTTTGGAATGTGCCGTCCACCTAAGAAGCATGCTGCAACGGTGGGCCGCCATGCGGCGGCGGCGGGGTGACGTGGATCCTCGCGCTGGCATCGGCCTTCATTTCGGTACCGCGATAGGCGGCGTTCTCCGTAGCGGGTCGCATGATGAGTTCACCCTTGTCGGTGACGCGGTCAACGTCGCTCAGCGCCTGGAAAGACTGTGCAAGCCACTGGATGCATCAATCGTTGCGTCATGGGAGGTCGTCGAGGAAGGCAGGGGACAAGAGCTAGTCGACTGGAAGTACGAGAACGGAGTTGAAATCGAAGGGCGGAGTAAGCGAATGCGCATCGCTTACGTCTCCAACGAGCAGGGGAGAGTGACGGGGGAATTGATTCAGCAAGGAGTCTGTCGATGAAAGCGCTTGTCTTGATTGCTGCGTTGATCCTCTCGAGTACCTCGTACGCCCAGCACGGCAGAGACATTGTCACTGGTCCTCATGACGGCAAGATGCAGGACATCGCCGGCGTGGAGGTAGAACTACTGGTAGGAGAACGGGAAGTAACGCTGTGTCCGTATGAGCGGAACGTGCCGATTGATATCCGCAACTACAAAGTTGTCGTTACCATCGTTTCGGGATCGAACCGGGAGCGGATCGAGCTTCGGCCAATCACGAGCGGCAGGTTGACAGGTAGCAGTACTTCGGCGCTGCGGCCGTATTCCGCCTTGTCGCTAGAATTGACCCCGCCCAACGGCCCTTCCGCCACTATTAAGTTCTAGGAAGACATCATGGCGACCCAGTCTCCGACGAAGAAAACGCAGAAGCCGCATTCGCATACTGATCCGAGCGATCGGCACGAAGAGAAGGGGAGCGAACACGCGCATTTACATGCGGGTTTCTTTGGTCGGTATGCCGAGCTGGTATTCTCGCTTGTCTGCGGTCTGCTGCTCGGTGTTGGCTTCGCTGCCGAACAGCTGGGCGGGGCACCTGAAGGGGTGTCGGTGGCACTCTATTGTGCGGCATACCTAGCGGGCGGCTTCTACACGGTGCGTGAGGCCTTCGCCAACATCCGGCGTGGGAAGTTTGAGATCGACACGCTCATGCTGGTAGCGGCTGCAGGGGCAGCAATCCTTGGCGCATGGGCCGAGGGCGCATTGCTGCTGTTCTTGTTCAGTCTTGGCCATGCGCTCGAGCACTTCGCGATGGGACGCGCTACCCAGGCCATTGAAGCTCTCGCAAAGCTGGCCCCTCAGACAGCCATCGTAAAGCGCGAGGGTGAAACGCAGGAAGTGTCGGTCGATCAGTTGATCATCGGAGATGTCATCGTTGTACGGCCGAACGAACGCCTTCCGGCGGATGGCTTCGTGGTTCAGGGACAATCGAGTGTCAACCAAGCACCTGTAACGGGTGAAAGCATTCCGGTCGACAAGCAGGCGGTCTTAGACGCTAGCGCGGCTCGCGCCAGGCCCGAAATCATTGCCTCTTCCTCGCGTGTCTTTGCTGGCACGATCAACGGTTCTGGTGCTCTTGAAATCGAGGTCACACGTAAAGCAGGGGACACCGTTTTGGCGAGGGTCGTCAAAATGGTCAGCGAGGCCGAGTCCCGAAAGTCACCGACACAGCGCTTCACCGACAGGTTTCAGAAGTTCTTTGTTCCGGCTGTCCTAATTCTGGCCATCGTACTTCTTGGAGCCGGGCTGATTGTCGACGAGCCCTTTGCCGCAAGCTTTTACAGGTCGATGGCAGTTTTGGTTGCCGCCAGTCCCTGCGCGCTGGCCATCGCTACGCCCAGCGCCGTGCTCTCCGGGGTCGCACGTGCTGCGCGAGGTGGTGTGCTAATTAAGGGTGGCGCGCCGCTCGAAGCATTGGGGGCCGTCCGCGCGATTGCGTTTGATAAGACGGGCACTCTTACTGAGGGAAGTCCGCGCATCACCGATGTCGAACCGCTGGACGGTGCTACTGCCGAGGAACTGCTGGCAGTAGCTGTGGCAGTCGAATCCGTCAGCGACCATCCCTTGGCGCTCGCAATCGTGCGCGATGGCAGTAAACGCCTTGGTAATCGGAAACTGGACCCTGCCGGTGATCTTCAGAGCTTCACCGGTCGCGGGGTGCGGGCCAAGATCGGAACCGATGTCGTCTGGATCGGCAAGGCGGAGATGTTCGGTGCCGACGGCGTACCCGCAATCGGTCAGGAAGCTCAGGCCGCGATCTTATCGCTGCGCGCATCCGGGCGCACAACGATGGTTGTCAAAAGGGGGACTAGGGACCTCGGCGTGATCGGCTTGATAGACGCACCTCGGGCGGGCGCACGTCAGGTCATTGCGCGTCTGCGAGAATTGGGCGTTGGCCGTATGGTGATGCTCTCTGGAGACAATCAGAAGGTAGCAGACGCGATCGCCAGAGAAGTGGGCCTTGATGACGCCCGCGGTGATCTCATGCCGGAGGACAAGGTCACGACCATTGGAACACTTAAGGAAGAAGCACGCCTGATTGCGATGGTTGGCGACGGTGTGAATGACGCTCCGGCTATGGCGTCCTCGACCGTTGGCATTGCGATGGGCGCCGCGGGTTCAGATGTGGCACTGGAGACCGCCGATATTGCATTGATGGCAGACCGTCTGGAACATCTCCCATTCGTCGTCGGTCTTAGCCGCTATACCCGCTCGATCATCCTGCAAAACTTGTACGTCAGCCTTGGGGTGGTGGGATTGCTGGTGCCGGCGACAATCATCGGCCTGGGAATAGGGCCGGCGGTCGCGGTCCACGAAGGATCGACGCTGCTTGTCGTCTTGAATGCGCTGAGAATTTTGGCGTACCGGGGTGATCTCCCGTGAAGAAAGGAGTTCGCCCCGAGCCCGGGTCGTCAGAAACACCGGTCGTCAAGGCTGGCGTCAGCGACTCCCTAGATGTGCATGTGGGGCAGCAGCTCCGTCGGCGGCGCCTCGCCCTGAAAATTCGTTTGAAGAAGTTCAGCAAGGACGCTGGCGTAAGTCAAAAGCAGATCCAGAGATTCGAGAGTGGTGAAAACAGGACAATTGCCCGGCGCCTGTTTGACTTCGCTCGTTTGCTGAACGTTTCTCCGGAATACTTTTTCGAGGATATGGAGAGCCTTTGAGAAAAAGCGCTTACAGGCGCGCTTCGCATGAGGAGGCTGCGTTTGCCATGGGGCATGCCACTCGGGAGTCTATGGCACTCCTGCGCGCGTTCCAAAAAGTGGAGTCCCAGCCTGTTCGCCAGGACGTCCTCTGCATGATCTTGGACCTTGAGGGCATGTAGATGCCGCATCCTGCGGGACGGTAGATTTCACACAAGAGTTGTTGCTGGAGAACAACATGAGAAAGCCAATCTGCTGCATTTTGCTCCTCTCATTGGTGGGGTGTTCTGGCGCGGTGCCGGCATCGGGCGGCACCTCTGACGGAGAACAATTCACAGGAACCTTTACCAAGCGCTCTGATGGGATGGCGGGCGTGGTGAAGCTGAGCAGCAACAGGGGCAGCGCCTGCGAAGGTCGGTGGCATCTAGACGAGGAGTACACGGGCTCTGCTTCCATGACCTGTAGCGACGGTAGAACCGGCACGGTAGAACTCTCGGTGCAATCGGAAAGCGGCACAATGAAGGGGATGCTGGGCGGCAAACCCTTCAAGGGTACCTTCCAAGATCCAGTGCGCGAGATGTCTAGGTAGGCGGAGATGCGTCTACCGCGCACTGGAGATGATGGCCGAGGCGATCCGCTACACACTGTCACGCTGGCAGGGCCTATGCCTGTTCCTCGACGACGGCCGCGTCGAGATCGATAACAACATCGTCGAACGCGCCACCCGCCCGCTCGCCTTGAGCCGCAAGAATGCGCTGTTCGCCGCTCCGATGCCTGCGCCGAACATTGGGCCGTCATTGCCTCGCTAATCGCTACTTGCAGGTGGATCGACGTCGAATCGTACAACGATCTGGCCGACATCATCATCCGCATCGTCGATGGCCATCCCAACAGACGTACCAACTTGCTTAAAGTGTGACGCACGCCCATTTGCGTGTACCGATGGATCGGATGCGACCTGGATGGTTGATAAGGAAGCGCCACGCGGCTGAGCAGGCATCGACGACGTCGTCATAGGTGTCCCAGATCCGCGAGAAAGGAGTTTTCGCGCAAGTAGCGCCAGACGGCTTCCATCGGGTTGAGTTCCGGCGAGTATGGCGGCAGGGGCAACAGGGCGATGCTGTCGGGCACGCGTAATCGCCTGCCGGTCTGGTGCCAGCCGGCCCCGTCGCAGATCAGCACGGCATGGGCCTGCGGCGAGACCTCTTCGCTGATCGCCTTCAGAAGATGGCTCATCGCCTCGGCGTTGACCTCCGGCATGACGACCATCGCGCCGACGGCGCGGTCGGGACAGATGGCGCCAAAGAGGTAAGCCGAGGCGTACCGGTTATCGCGCACCATCAGCGGGCGCGGGCCGACCGGCGCCCAGATATAGGCGTAGGCCGGCTTGTAACCGACCTGCTTGCCGCGATTGCGCTTCAGCTCCCGAGAGATGCTCGATGGCGCGCGATCCAGAGCTGCCGCCGATCTGGCGGGTCGAATAGCCGGCCTCGTGTAGCCCGGTAACCTGGCACCGCTCTTCAAGGCTGAGGTGATCATATCGTTTTCCCATTGCAAAACCATAAGCTGGTGTTGCACTTCGTTTGTGAGTACAGGGGCGACTTCGGACCCACGAGCGAGGGTTACGTGCGTTACTGGATTTCGTCGGTGATGAACGCTCCGCGCGAGAGCGAGAACGTGAGGACGTACTTTAAGGATACCGGCGAATTTCGGATGGTCACGGGCTCGCCTATCATCACCTACAGTAGTTCCCTCAAACGTGGCGTCGACCTTGCCATGGAGTTTCCGCGCCTGGGCGTTCGTTTTGCGCCGAGCCAACCTCGTCTTTAGTCATTTCCGTGCCCTGCCTATACGCGGGGCGGAACTCGGCTTCGCTTGCTTCGACGACGTGCGGTTTCCAGTGGCTGGTGAGGCCGCCCGTCCGCCCAACTTCTCTTCAATCGCACGCTGCGAGACTGGCCTGCCGACGCCCAGGAGGCTTTCTTGACCAAGGTATTGGCAAAGGCGTTCCGGCTGTTCGGCGCGACTCCTTTGCCGAATGCCGTGCCGCGAAGTGCCTGGGCAACAATGATCCTGAACGCGGTCGGACCTCTCCTTGCGTGAACCTCGTCGGTGACCGCTTAGTAAACGTGGACCGTTTCGAGCGCCCCCTGAGTCAACGATGTTGGTTGCAAACATGTACACAGTAAAGACTGGGGGTTGGTGTGGATCGCTCCGGTGACCGCTTCCTTAGGCAAGTTGCGAGCGCCGGCAATCGCCCCGACCGCCGCTCGCACATCCGCTGGCTCCGGCGGGCGGCCGTCGACTTGGGAGAAAGGACCAACGGTCTCCGTCACGATCCGATTCAACGGAAGGTCGGCGAAAAGGGTGCGACCGTGCTCGGGGCGGATCATTTGCGCATTGACCGAGATGTAGCATCCCAATGCGGCGGCGCGCCGTGCTTCGCTCCTGCTGCCCGTAAAGCAGCGGAGCACGACCGCACTACGATCCTGTGGCAGATGTCGTTTGACCATGTCCAAGACTTTGAGGACGCTTCTCACACTATGGACAATGAGAATTCTGCCCCTCGCTTCGGCGCACCTCTGCAAGATATTTCAAAAGACACGCATCTGCGCTTCAAGCGAAGGTGCTGCTCCCATAAGGATACTGCACCGGCGCGCATTTTGGACCAGCGAGAGGCCTGCCTTGCCTCCGGTCGTTGACCGCGCGCCCGCATCCTTTCCGGGAATTGAGCCATCGACGATGAGGAAATACTTGCCCCAATTCTGCTCGATCGCCCGATCGCGCGCTGCCTCCGCCGCTGCGCCGGCTGCCGCTTGAAGCACGTGGTGGTAGTTCAACGAGATGGAGTCGAGGATCAGACTCTCCAGAGTTGGCTCGAAGGAGCGGAGCAACGATTCGCTGCAGCCGGTGCATTCTTGTACCGACAGCCAGATCACGCTTGGCCGGGGCTTGGACGCAAGAGCTTGCGCAATCCCTTCCGCGCTTCCCGCCGGCAAGGTTAGCACCGAGCTCATGTACCGACAGAACTTCAGGAAGCCGCGCCGTGATACACCTTGGGTTCGTAATTCTTCGTAGAGCGATGGACGGGCTCCCATGGCGCCGCCTCCTTCCGACTAGCGACGGTCTCTTAGTTGGCTTTTGGCGACACCAATGCGGTAAGAAACGATATCGCGCCACCAGCTGAGGTTGGGTGATACTGGGTTTACATCAGCCGAGGACGCGATATCGCCAAGGGGGCCACGGTGCGCTCGCTTGCTACCGAATGCCCATATGCGGCGCGATGAGTTCATTGGCGATTTTCTTCTGCTTGTCGTCGAGTGCCGCATAGAGCTTCGCGTAGGCGGGCTTCAACGCCTTCACGCTTTCCAGGCGCACCGTGAGCCAGCGCTCTTGATCGTCCAGTCGGTCGGCGGTGGTTGTCGTGGTCCGCTGCGGCTGGCCTTTTTGGGCGTCTTCGACGCGCTTTGCATTCGTTCGCATAACGGTCGCAAACTCGGTCCATGCCGGCATCTGCGGTTCGGTGATCTTCAGCTCAGCATGAAGGTAGGCGATGCGACCGTCGATGTGGTCCGTGGGCAGATCCATCATGCGGGTTTGCATCATCATCTGCATCATCTGGGGGCCCATCATGGCTCCGGGTCCCATTGGCCCAGCCACTTGACTCTGCACGCCAGGACCTTGCATCGCTCCGCACTGTCCGCCAGAGCAATCACCAGGTGTCTGCATGTTCTGCATGCCCGAGCCACCCATGTTATGGCCTTCCATGCCCATGCTCTTTCCCTGGCTCTGCATGCCCTGGCCTTGCCCGCCTTGGCCCTTCATACCTTTCATACCCTTATCGTCGTCCATCATCTGCGCAACGACGATCTTTGTCGGATCGAGGGTCTGCGAAGAACCGATCGCCGGGGCAAGTACGATGGTCGCCATCGTCGCTAGGCTTGCAGCAGACAAGAAGTTCATACGTGTCATGGGAGTTCCTTTCTTCTGAAAGCCAGTTTGTCAGCTACGTGGTTGCCTGCTCTTTCGCAGCGGCGCGGAGCGCGGGGCAGTCGGGCGTCCTCTAAGTTGAGGCAATGCCGTTCGTGGCCAGTGACGTAGCAATATGCGTTTGAGCGGTTCCGGGCGGTCGGCGTGCTTTCACGTCAATCCCCCTCTAGAGCCAGCCTTCTGGCCGTGCCGTGCCTCGTTGCGATGCATTTGAAAGTATTCGGCCAACGAGGCTGATCACGCTGTCCCATTTGGGACACGTGCGCGAATTCTGCCGCGGGCTCGTACAGGGACATGCGCCAAAGCAATAGGCCGCCCGTTTCTGCGCCGGACATCTCAGGGCCGAGGCTATTGCGGTGGGAGTGAACTCGCCAAGCTTGATGCCCTATGCGATCGCGACAGTCCCAGATCGGGCAGATCGAGGGAGCGCCATCGAGGGCCCGGCAGGCGGCAGATCACGCTAGAAATCTGCATATGTGTCTCAAATTGGACAGCGCAATTCGCCTCGTTGACCAATAGACACAGTACCGATGCGGAGAAGGTCGGGCAGCGGGCAAGGATGCTTGTAACCATGCGGGGCAGGGTTGTTCACCCTGAAGTTGACGTCGCTCGTCAATCTGTCGAAGGGGCAACGCGTGCAGAGCGTCCAGCAAAGGTGTGTCAAGAACATCGAGTAATATTGGGAAGCAGCGGTGAAGAGTGAATATCCGCCGGGCCGCAATAAGGCGATGCGCCGTGGCTTGATGCTTCTGGCGGTAGCCGTTTTTGGAGGTGCAGTTCCCGCTGCTGCACAGCCCGCAGATTCCCATTCCGAGCATCATCCTGGTCAGACGCCGTCCGCTCCGTCCGCCAGCCAACCGGCACCATCATCCGCCGGCGGCATGGAGATGATGGGCTCGATGATGGGCGGCCCACCCAAAAAGCAGCTCTATCCCCAGCTGATGGAGTTGCCGGTCATGACCCCGCAAGCCCGTCTCAAGATAGAGACGGACGCGCGAGTCCGAATTGTCACCGGCAACGCGGCACTCGTACAGGGGCAGGACGACTACCACCGCGCTGCGATGAATAATGACGCGGCCGCAATGTCAGCCGCCTTATCTCGCCAGCGTGCTGCTTTGGCAGAGATCGAGAGCGGCACATCAGCGTTGCGCGCGCTGGCGGAGGGGAGTCCGCCCCGCGAGATTGCCTTGAACTGGTTCCGTGACCAGATGAATCTCGCTCGGCCGACCTCGCCAGTACAAGAAGAGGTTGGACCGCTCAACCTGTCTTGGTTCCACATCGTCTCCATGACGGTGGTGCTGCTGTTCGCGCTGACGATGCTTGTCGTCGGTGTTGGGCGTCGACATCGCTCGCTTGCCTTGGTCAATCGGTTGACCCGCCCGGCCGGCCCCCAACCAGCGCAGGATCGTGCGCCCGGACCGATCTCTGCCTCCCCTACGCCCACGACTCCAGCGGTATCCCCTCCACCATCGCCGTCGACAAAGGTCCAGCAGTCAGCTCCGCTACCATCGCCTCCAACGTCCATATCGACATGGTCCGGAACGCTGCGCGTCGCCAGCGTTGTTCGTGAGACACCTCTCGTAAAGACCTTCCGGCTGGTGGAGCCAGGAGGTGGCGCTATCCCGTTCTCCTATGCCCCCGGGCAGTTTTTGACTTTCTCAGCGCAGATCGACGGCAGACTGGTGCGCCGGTCCTACACGATCGCCTCGCCACCAACACGGACCTCGTACGTGGAGGTCACCGTCAAGCGCGAGGAGGAGGGGGCGTACTCACGCTTCCTGCACGACAGCGTCGTGCCTGGCCGCGTGCTGCAGGTTCGTGGCCCCTCGGGTGTGTTCACCTTCGATGGGGGAAACGCCGAAAGTATCGTCCTGATCGCCGGCGGCGTCGGCATCACGCCCATGATGTGCGTGATCCGCTATCTGACGGACATGAGCTGGCCAGGCGAGATCTTCCTGATCCTTGCTGCACGGAACACCGACGAACTGATCTTCCGTGAAGAGCTTGAGTACCTGCAGCGCCGTCATCCCAAGCTCCATGTTGTGGCGTCGGTCGGCGCGAGGTCGGAAGGATCAGCATGGATGGGCTTGGAAGGCCAGATAACGAAGGACGCACTCGCCCATGCGGTACCTTCACTAGAAAGTCGGCGCGTGCACCTGTGCGGTCCGCCGCCCATGATGGAGGCTATACGGCGCATCCTGAGCGAATTGGGTGTGCCAGCCAACCAGGTCAAGACTGAAGCTTTTGGTCCGGCCACCGGGGCCGTGCCGCCGCCGCGTCCTCTGCCGCCCCCACCGCCACCTTTGACGGTGACGGAGCTTGTCGAGCGGGTCGAGGCTGCCACGCTTCCGTTGATGGAACCCCCACCGGTGGCGGGCCCGGCGACGGCGACCATCTCCTTCGACCGGTCTCACAAATCAGCGCCTCTCCCGCCCGACAAGACGGTTCTTGAGGTGGCGGAGTCGATCGGCGTGCCCATCGACTACTCCTGCCGCGTAGGGACCTGTGGCCTCTGCAAGACCAAGTTGCTGGCTGGTCAGGTTACTATGGAGGTTCAGGACGCGCTGACGGACGACGATAAGGCGTCCGGGATAATACTCGCCTGCCAGGCCCATTCTCTGGGCGACATCACGGTCGACGCCTGACATGGGCGACAAAGAGCGACTTGTCGCCCTGGCGCTCGGAACACTGCTGCTCTTCCTTGCGCCTGGCTATCTCTTGCACGTTTCGCCGCGCTTTGCGGGCAGCCTGGCCGGCGGAGTACTGGGGATCATGGCAGCAACTTTCATGCTGCTGGCGCTCGTCTACCCCGCCGTCAAGTACATCGGCTGGCTGAAAGTTCGCGTGACGCGGCATGTTTCGCTGGGGCGCCTTCTTAGCTTCCACATCTACGGCGGGCTTCTAGCCTCCCTGATTGCCATCCTGCATTCGGGGCACAAATATCAAAGCGGCCTGGGCATCGCGCTGATTGCGGATATTGTGATTGTGATCGGGACGGGCTTTATCGGCCGTTACTATCTTGCACATCTCGGCACGGAAGTACGCCGGCAGCAGGCGCTCCTCGGGACGTTACGCACGGCCTATGATCGCATCGCGCTTCGCCTCGGCCGCCAAGCCACTGTCGGCGCAGCTACACCGGATGTCCCTATCCTGACACTCGTCGATGCGATTGCAGACATCGAATACTCGCTCGGGATGCGCGACACCGCCAAACGTATCGCCGGTCGATGGATTGTCGTCCACATCGTCGCGTCGACTCTAATGTACGGGCTCCTGTTGCTGCATATTGGCGGGGGAATCTATTATGGGCTGCGGTGGCTTCCATGAAATGGAAGGCGCTTATTTACCTGTTGCTTGTAACGGCGACAGTCGCCAGCTCTATCATAGCTGTCGGTACCGTCTATCGTAAGGGATCGGCAAGCTTGCCTCACTGGGCGACACTGGTGAGGCCGGGCGCCCTTTCAACCAAGCATGCCTTTCTCTCCAATCAGTGCGAGGCGTGCCATACGCCGGTCAAGGGCGCGGAAGCCGCAGCCTGCATCTCATGTCATGCGGCCGATGCCACGACGCTCGCCCGCGAATCGACGGCCTTTCACGCGACCATTCAGACCTGTGCGACATGCCACGTCGAGCATTTGGGTGAAGTCCGTCCGACCCGCATGGACCACGATGCTCTGATCGCAATTGGGCGCTCGAGGCTTGTGAACCAACCGTCTCCCTGGTTTGCGCAACTGTTGGGTCACGCGTCCACTGACCTGGGCACGCTCGATTGCTTCGCCTGCCACAGCAACCGCAGTCCGCACCGCGACCTGTTCGGTAAGGAGTGCGATGCCTGCCATTCGACGGTGACGTGGAATGTGGCCGGCTTCAAACACCCGTCGCCCAGTTCGACCGAGTGCGCGCAGTGCCATCAAGCGCCGCCCAGTCATTATATGGGTCACTTCGAGATGGTCTCGAAGAAGGTGGCGGGCCAAGAGCATGCCCGGGTCGAGCAATGCTATCTCTGTCATCAAACTGATGCTTGGAACGACATTAGGGGGATGGGCTGGTATAAACATCACTAAGGGAGTGGACATACCGAAGAGAGAAGAGGGCTCGACGCTTTCGCATTATTGCGCTCAAGCGAATACCTCTGGCGATGTCCCAAATTGGACATCAGCGAGGGGTGAACTACCAGTAAGGTCCCTGCCTCATGGCTCTGGCCGTACTTCGTTGGTGGTATCGGAATCTTGGTCCGCTGTTTAACAGTCACGGGCTCCTGCATCCTCACACCCCCCGCCTTGCGGCTCATCTGCCATGGTCAATGGCAAGACGCCCAGTCATTCGCGGATCTACAGCGCGCGTCAGTGCACGCGTTCCCCAGAAGGGGCCACGCTCGAAGTGCCCAATGACTTCTGGCGGCGCTGTCTCGCCTCGATCAACACAGAGGGGCCGACGGACAGATGGATCGTACAAATAAACCAGCTCGGTGGCGTCAACCGTTCTCCTGGGTGCTGATCGGCTTCCTCGCTGCAGGCGGCTTTCTCCTGTTTACCGAACATCGAGCGCACGTTCTAGGTGTTCTGCCCTTCCTCCTTCTCTTGCTCTGTCCTGTGATGCCTCTCTTCATGCATCATGGGCACGGCGGTCACGGCGGGCAGCGACGCAACGCTGATGATCGGCTTAACGAAACCCATCACGACTGATGACGAAGGCGATCTTGCAAGATCACTCTCCTGCCTATGGGTTCTGGTCTCTGGTCATCGTCAACTCGGTGATCTTCATCGGATTCGCCTTCACCTTTTTCAAGCCGCATACAGGGCGAGACTGGCGTTCCTTTGGCGCCTTCAGTGCCTTCTTGGTCGCCCTGTTCGCCGAAATGTATGGCTTTCCGCTGACGATCTACGTCTTGTCAGGTTGGCTGCAGAGTCGCTTCCCTAATGTTGACTGGTTCTCCCACGACTCCGGTCATCTCCTCGAGATGATATTTGGCTGGCAGGCAAATCCACACGCCGGCCCGTTCCACGTTTTGAGCTTCCTCTTCATCGGCGCGGGCTTCTTGCTGATATCGGTAGGCTGGAAGGCACTCTATCAGGGCCAACGACAGCACCAGCTGGTCACGACTGGCGTTTATGGCTACATGCGTCATCCCCAATACGTCGGCTTCATCCTTGTGATGTTCGGCTTCCTGCTTCAGTGGCCGACCTTGTTGACCCTGACGATGTTCCCCGTGCTCGTCTTCATGTATGTGCGCTTGGCTCGCGTCGAGGAGCGGGATGCCGCCGCTGAATTCGGCATTCTGTATGAACGCTATCGACACGACGTTCCTGGCTTTGTCCCGCGGTTATCGAGACTCTTTTTCGTACCTTCTCGCCGGACTGCGAACGATGAAGAATGAGCGACACTCGGGACATCCTGGCAGGAAAAGCATCAGCAGCGCGATATGCCTCGGAGTCTTGGTCATTGCGACTATCGCCCTGCCTGGTATTGCACGGGCCACTGACACATGCCGTAAGGCGCTTGATGACTTGGTAACAGAGTGGCGATCCATCGCCGTGCCAGGCAAGCCCGAGCCGCCCGATCACGTCCATACAGCGCTCGAGGTCTGGTATATGCGCGGCCAACTACGGCTGGCGCTCCGCTTGTGCGAGGAGGACAAAGACCATGAAGCCATGCTGCGAATGGATCTCGTAAGAGCTTGGCTCAGGCTTCCGGAAGTGCGCCATCCGGCCGATCACCGCTATCGCTATGACGACGATGGTCGCTGAGTCGGATTCGCAGGTTCGCCGCTTGTCGGGTGCCTGACGATCGCCGGAGGGAGGGGAGGCGCTCGCCAACTGAAGCCGATATCCCTTTATCGACAACCATTGATTTTACCTGAAGCCGGGCGAGGTCGCGTGCAGCACATGCTCCGCGCTCCATGGGTCTTAGAGGGCAAGATGACATGCGTCGCATGAGCCATTCCACCTCAACGTTGGACAGGTTTGGCCTTACCATCGTTGCAGCATTGGATGCCCTCTGCTATCCGCTCATTTTGGTCGGTGCGAGCAGTGCTCCGCATTTGACTTTCGCCGCCCTAAGAGCATTGGTTGCTGGCGTAGTATTGGCTGGAGTTGCGATCCGCTTTGGTCGCCCGATACCTCGTGAACCGCGTACGTGGGCATATCTCGCGCTCATCGGCGTCGGAACGATAAGCTTTGGCTATCTGGGAATGTTCAGAGGTTCCGAGTTTGTTTCGCCTGGTATGGCGACCACGATTACTCACGTGCAGCCGTTCATTGCCGCTCTATTGGCATATCCGCTCCTGGCGGAGAGGCCGACTTCCCTTCAGGTCATCGGTCTGATGCTCGGTTTTGGGGGCGTTCTCGTTATTGCCATCCCACCTTGGGTGGGCGGTCGCTCCAGCGACTTCTCTCTAGGCTTTTCGTACCTCGTGATTGCAGCCACAGGTGTCGCAACTAGCAATGTCCTCACTCGCAAAGTCGCTGGCAACGTTGATCCGATCGTGGCTACGTCTGCACAGTGTCTTCGGCTTCATGCCGTTGAGTGTTGCCGCTGTTGTTGTCGAAGACCCGCTGGCCGTTGTGTGGTCCTACAGTTTTATTGGAAGCCTGCTCGGTCTTGCCTTGGTTGGCACAGCCCTGGCTCGGTGCCTATGGCTCGTACTCCTGAGCCGCGTCCCGCTGCATGAAGGCAATGCCTTCACTTTCTTGACGCCGTTCATCGCACTGGGCTACGGCGCACTGTTCTTCGGAGAGGATATTGAAACCTCTACCTTCTTGGGCCTGCTCGTAGCAGCCTTCGGTATCTTGCTCGTGGAATCAGACAGCGAACGCCAAAGGAAGTAACGGACTTAGCGGCCGACACGATTGGTGAGTCGTCAAGGCTACAAGGAGCGGCACAAGAAGAAGGGCGCGGCCTCGGCTGGGGCTAAGCAATTGCGCCAGGAAGACAAACGCCTTACCGGTCCACCAGCGATGCTTGTCTCTCTCCTCGTAGAGCCTGTTTGGCGCTTCATTTGCCCGCGGGCGCGCCTCTGTCCCTCGCCTTATCGGAGCGGAAGTGTTGCGGCAGTTCCGTAAGGAGGGGGCCCCGGCCTACTGAGTAGGCTTGCCGGTAGCTGGTCCACTCGAATGGCTAGGCGTGGCCGGCATGGTGTGCTGCTGCTGTTGAATCTCCTTCGTTTCACCCGGCTTAGGCGAAGAGGAGTGGCCGTGCGTTCCGGGCCCGGGTTGCGTCCCGCCCTGCATGTGCTGGCTTTTCGTGGCATCGGTTGACTGCGCCCAGGTGACTTGAGTCAACATCATGAATCCTACCGCACTCGCGGCAATTGCTAAGGCAGGTGTCCAACGATTCGTCATGACAAATCTCCTTCAGCGAGACCTTGGGCCAAGCGTGCGGTTCGCGCTGTTCAATTTGAGACTCGGAACCATGCGTGCAATGATCTCGCGTCAGTTGCCCGGGGCGTCCGGCGCAGGACTAGTTGTGGCTTCGTCGCCAATGAGCGACGCAATCGAACGCGTCGGCATCTCAATCTATTTCGCCCATTCGTCTCAAACGTGCATGCACCTTGATTGTGCCGGGCGGCAGGTGGCCTCCGTATTCGATTAGGTTGAGACGCCTGAACTTGTTCAGGAAGTAGTTCACTCGTGGGCGCGTTGAGCCGATGAGATTTGCCAGCATCTCCTGCTTGACGTTCGATGTGATGCCGAAGTCGCGACTCCCGTTGCCGACGTTGGCAAGTTTGAGCAGTACGCGCGCCAAACGCTGTTCGGCCGATCCGACGAGCTGATCGATCAAGGCGGCTTCGGTTTCGAGGCTGTGCGCAACCAGGAATGCTGTAAAAGCGCCGGCGAGGTCTGGCCACTCCCGGAGCAAGTTGGGCATCAAGCTCCTATCGATCCTCGCGATTTCAGCGTCTTCAACGACAACGGCTGACGTGGTGCGATACGGCTTGTTCGCGAGGCATTCCTCGCCACAAAAAGCACCGGGGCCGAGAATCGCGACAAGACGGTCATCGCCCTTCTCGGTCGTCACCAACCGGTGCACCTGGCCGTACCCGATGTAAAAGATTGCATCCGCTGCATCCCCCTGGCGGAACAGGGGGCGGCCTGCTGAGTACCTCATATGCGGAAACTGGACACAAAGCTTTGCCAACGGACCATTGACGTACGCGCGTCTAGCAGGGACATCGCCGAAGTGGTCAATCCCGCTCGCCGGACCGAGTGTCTTGTCCCCCATCGGCCCAGAAGGGTCGCTGACGGGACAAGGTTTGGTCTCAAGCTCGCGACGGCGAAGTTGACTGATAGGCGGCTCTGGGCAAGCGCATGGAAGAGCGTCATGGCTCAGGCACGGTTGAGATTTCATAGCTATGCCGTGATCAAGAAGGGAGAGAAGCGCGAACGTGACGGCGCACGAATCGTCAGATCCGTGTCGTCCCTCAGATGGTCGTACGCGAATTGCCGCCCCGGTGGCCTAAAGGGCCGCCGAGCTTCTGCCTTTCACGACGACGACTTGATCAGAGGATGCGCGGAGGTCTCTCTAGCCGACCTTGCTTTGAGCCGTGCAGCGATGGCGCTACGGCGATAATTGCGCTGAGTGGCAAGTGACATGTTCGATTGTCGTAGGTTCTGCCGCCGATTGCGGCATGGCAAGCGACCCCGCAGCAATCGCCGCTAAGATCGACATCCGATGACATATCGTTCAGACTACCGATGTCCCGTGGCAGAGCCAAGGCTGTGAATGCCAGGGCAGCCGCTGCGCGCTCTCGCGGTCCCACTGCGTGTGTGGATCGCGAGGCGTCGCCCTGGACGGAATGATCCGCGTGGGTAGGAGCAGCTCGCTGCTCATGATGAACAGGCGAATGAGCCGACGCCGCACCACCAAAGGCGAGTGCGTATATCAAGGCTACGAAGACTATGCCCAAAACGCGCATTCCACATCCGCGTGCTTCAGGGTTGGCCGAACGGCACACAACCGATGGCGCTTCCACTATGCGTCAGAAGCCGAGAACGAGCCAGTATCATCGACTGTTGAATAAAAAGACCATGCTAAACCTAGGCCCTGTCGGCCCGGTCTTCCTTGATCTGGATCAACGATGTGCGGTTGCGGCTGCCTCGAGCTCTCAAATCGCGGCGTCGGGCTTCTTGCCCCGTTGGTGTTTGGAGAACCTATCCAGTGCGCTTCCATGGCCATCGTCCTTCGATCTCGACTTCGAGCGAAAAGCTCAAGAAGGTTCGTATTGTGATGATCAACCCCAACACGCCGAGATTGTGAAAGGTCGGTGCCACGGCAACGGTTCCGATGATATCGGCCGCTACGATGATATCGGCCGCTACGAGGAACTCCAGTCCCAGGAATATGCCGCGGCCGAGATCAGCCCGATAGCTCGGCATCGCGCCCATTCCAGCCACTCCTCACCCCCGCCTTGACGAAAACGATAGTCGACGCAACTGCCGCGATGACGATGGCCCCCACGCCCACGACTTCAATGATCGTTGCAATCCAATGCAAGACCTGGACCATTACGGCGCGTGCATCTCCCGTCGACACGACCTCGAATGAATTCATGGCGGCGGGATCTCCTCGCCCTTACAGATGCAGGGTGCGCAACCAAGCGCATTGCCGATGACACTCACCGAGCTCAGCGCCATGGCTGTTGCCGCGATGATAGGCGACAGCAAGATGCCGAAGATCGGATACAGCACGCCGGCCGCGATCGGCACGCCGGCGGCGTTGTAAACAAAGGCGAAAAACAGGTTCTGCCGGATGTTGCGCATGGTCGCCTGGGACAAGCGCCGCGCCTTGACGATCCCCATGAGATCCCCCTTGAGCAGAGTGACGCCGGCGCTCTCGATCGCGACGTCGGTGCCGGTGCCCATGGCGATGCCGACCTCGGTTGCGGGCAGCGCTGGCGCGTCGTTGACGCCATCGCCCGCCATGGGCGAGCGGGCGATCCGATGTGCGCTACAGCTTAGCCAATCGCTCATTCGGAGGAAACGACAGAGGCGAGAGGAGGCTAAGCCTGCGCTTGATGCTGCCATCGGACTTCACATTGGTCTAATGACGGCGGGTGTGCTCGAAAGCGGTCAACACTATGAGTTCACCGTCGTCGGCGACGCGGTGAACGTCGCGCAACGCTTTGAGCGACTGGCAAAGAAGCTTGACGCTGTGCTTGTGGTTTCTGCTGCCATCCTGGAGAGGCGTCTGCCTAGATGTTTGATCCCGGGATTTGATAGTGCTCCCTTGTCGTCCGATTTGAGGGATGCGCTATGGGACAGGTTCTTCACGGCTGCGCCACAACGACAGAGGCGATCCGTCGAGCGATACAGCATAGTCAAGAGAGCCTGAGGAGGCTTTCCAGGCGATACAGCATCAATCCCAAGACCGTCGCCAAGTGGAAAAAGCGCGATTCCGTCGCTGATCTGAAGACGCGGCCGAAGGACGCGAAGTCGACAGTGCTTTCGATCGAGGACGAGCCGATCATCTTCGCGTTCCGCAAGCACACGCTCTTGCCACTAGATGATTGCCTCTACGCCCTTCAAGCCACGATACCGCACCTGACCCGTTCGTCCTTGCACCGCTGTTTCCAGCGCCACGGCATATCGCGGCTGCCGGACGTCGAAGACGGCAAGGCCAGAAAGCGCAAGTTCAAGGCCTATCCCATCGGTTACTTCCACATCGATATCACCGAAGTTCGCACCCAGGAGGGATGGCTCTACCTCTTCGTGGCCATCGACCGGACTTCAAAGTTCGCCTTCACCGAGCTGCACGAGAAGGCCACTACGGCCGTCTCGAGAGAGTTCCTGCTGCACCTGATCGCCGCTGTTCCCCACAAGATCCATAC
>LSKJ01000141.1 GCA_001557035.1 Rhodospirillaceae bacterium CCH5-H10
CCGGCCGGCGAAGCTGAAGCGGCCGTTCGTGTCGACCGACCGCACGATCTCGCCGTCGGCATGGTCGAAGGGCTCGACCTCCTTCTTGAAGGCCCTCGGGCTTGGCCGGTAGCGCTCGGCAGGCACGGCCAGGTTCAGGGCGTCATGCGGCCGGTGATGGTTGTAGCGATGGCGCCAGGCATCGAAGGCCTGCTGGGCGTCGGGCAGGCCGACGAAGCTCGTGCGCTGCAGCAACTCGAGGTCGAGAGTGCGGTTGAAGCGTTCGT
>LSKJ01000142.1 GCA_001557035.1 Rhodospirillaceae bacterium CCH5-H10
CTCTTCAGCATCTCGTCGACGTTCTTCGAGGTGATGCCGTATTCCTCGGCCTCGAGCATGGCGAAGAAGGCCCAGCGCACGATGTCGGCGAACTGGTTGTCGCCATGGCGCACCACCGGTCCCAGCGGCTCCTTGGAGATGATTTCCGGCAGGATGATGTAGTCGTCCGGCGTCGGGGCATTCGCGGCGCGGGTGGCGTAGAGGCCCGAGGCGTCGGTCGTGAACACGTCGCAACGGCCGGCGAAGAAGGCGGCGCGGACTTCCTCGATCTTCTCGATGACGACCGGCTTGAAGGTCATCTTGTTGGCGCGGAAGTAGTCGGCGAGGTTGAGCTCGGTGGTGGTGCCCGGCTGCACGCAGACCGTGGCGCCGTTCAGCTCCTTGGCGCTCTTCACGCCGAGCTTCTTGTTCACCATGAAGCCCTGGCCATCGTAGTAGTTGACGCCGGTGAAATCGAAGCCGAGCGCGGTGTCGCGGGTCAGCGTGTAGGTCGTGGTGCGGACCAGCAGATCGACCTCGCCCGACTGGAGCGCGGTGAAGCGCTGCTGGGCGGTGGTCGGGATGAACTTCACCTTGTCGGCATCGCCGAAGATGGCGGCGGCGACGGCGCGGCAGACATCGACGTCGATGCCGGTCCACTTGCCCTGGCTGTCGGCCGACGCGAAGCCCGCGACGCCGGTGCTGACGCCGCACAGGAGCTGGCCGCGCGCCTTGATGGCATCGAGATCCTTGCCCGCGTACGCCGTACCGGCGGCGCCGACCAGACCGGCGGCGAAAACGCCGGCCATGACTTTCTTGAACATTTGACTTCCCTCGTGGTTGCCTCTGCCGTCCCGTCGGCTGCTGTCTGCAACCGTTCAGGATCGATGACGCAATTCCTAGGCGAACAACCGCACGCGCGCAACGGCGCCGCGCGCCGGACTATGGCGTCTCAGAGGCGGTCGGCGGAGCGGGAAGAGAAGGGGTTGGAAGACCACGGCTCGGCGCCCTGCAGGCCGGGAAAGCGGTTGTCGCTGCTGCTTCGGCCACGGTCGGCCGCACGCTTGATCTCCTGCTGCCACTGACGATAGGACACGAGCTGCTCGCCCACGAGAGCGTGGTTGCCGCCCTTTCCCGAGATGTAGGGCGCGGGATCGACGAACTGGCCGTTCACGATCACGGAGAAGTGCAGATGGGCGCCGGTCGAGCGGCCGGTCGAACCGACATAGCCGATCAGATCGCCCTTGCGGACGCGCGAGCCGGGGCCGAAGCCGTCGGCGAAACGCGACATGTGGGCGTACAGCGTCTCGAAATTGTCGGCGTGGCTGATCTTCACCGTGCGGCCGTAGTTGAAATACCAGCCCTGGTGGTTGATGACGCCGTCGGCCGCGGCATAGATCGGCTCGCCGGTCTTGCCCTCGAAGTCCATGCCGTTGTGGAAGGCGTTGCTGCTCTTGCGGCCGTAGTAGTGGCGCGTGCCGAACGGCGAAGACATGCGGGCGTCCGGACGCGGGTTGGCGAGCGCCGTGCCGCCGAGGCGGCGGCCCTGATCGTCGAACCAGCCTTCGGGCTGGTTGGAGGGGGCGAACCACCAGAAGGACTGCTTGGCCGCGCCGTCGCCCAGGCTGGCGACGAGGATGCGCGGGGTGCCGTCCACGGTCCGGCCCTGGACGACGTCGATCTTAGCGGCGGCCGTCGAGAAGCCGGCCAGCGCCTGGGTCAGTTCCTTGAGCGCGGCCGGATTGGCGCCGGTCGGGGCGAGGCTGGACGCCAGCGTGGCGCTGCTGGCCTTCACGGTCTTCACCGAATCGGCGACCACGGAGCGGGCGCCGACGCCCGACGTGGGGGCCGAGCCCGGCAGGCTGGAGACGCGTTCGTCGTCGTCCTCGGTGGCGCCGGGCGCCAGCTTGAAGCCGAACGAGCCGTCGGCGCCACGGGCGAGATCGACCGCGAGGGACTTGTTGGAATAGAGCTGCAGCGAGACCAGGCGCTTGGGCTGGCCGGCGCCCTGCGGGGCCAGCACGGCGCGGCCCGAGCTGGCGGCTTTCACCTCGGGCTGGCTCAGCGCCTTGCTGACGGCATCGGCGGCCGCCTGGGCGTCGGTGGGGTCGACACGCAGGACGATGAGCTGCTGCACGACGCTGCTGTCGGCCGCGATCGAAAAAGCCTGGACGTCTTCGCTGGGAACGGAAGAGGGAGCGGCAGCCCGGGGCGCGGGCTTCTTGAGCTGGTTCTTGGGCGGGGCCTTCACCTGGGCCATGGCGCCGGCGGCGCCGAAGATCGACGAGATCGCAAAAGTCGCTGCCACGAGGGTGCGGACGGGTCGCCAGCAATAGGCGCGTTTGGGACGCGTCATGTTGGACGTCATCAGTCGGCCTCTCCGTTCATTGAACGCTACAAATTGACGATTGGGGCGACTAGCGATTCAACGACCTCCCCCGGTCGATGCCCCCCGCGTGCCCCGCTTGAGGGCCACTGTGGCCACGGAGTATCCACAAGTCCAACAAAAAGTTGCAAAAATGCAACACCCGTGAAAACCCCACAACATGTTGAAAATTATAAGATTTTCCGCCCGGGAGGGTTTTCTGCCGTGAAAGGTCACAGTGGGCAACCTTTCGAATTTGCTGCATTTGCGAAGAGCCGGCGCCACATTGACCGGCGCGAGGCATTCGAACTAACCGGGACGCGTGGCGTAGAAGGAGAAGAGCATGGCCGATCCAATCGAGCTCCTGGTCCAGGGGCGGGCTCACGATCTGGGAGGCGGCTTCGCGGTTCGTCGCGTGTTGCCGAGCGTCAAGCGCCGCACGGTCGGTCCCTTCATTTTCCTCGACCATTTCGGGCCGATGGACGTGCCGCCGGGCGGCGGCATGGAAGTCCGGCCGCATCCGCATATCGGTCTGGCGACGGTCACCTATCTCTTCGACGGCGGCATCTACCATCGCGACAGTCTGGGCTACTCGCAGGCGATCCGGCCGGGCGACGTCAACTGGATGACCGCCGGCAGCGGCATCGTACACAGCGAGCGGACGGAACCGGAAATGCGCGCCACCGGCTTCCGGATGCACGGCGTCCAGACCTGGGTCGCGCTTCCGAAGAGCCATGAGGAGACCGCCCCGGCCTTCGAGCACGTGGAGAAGGCACGCCTTCCGGCCTGGAGCGAGGGCGGCGCCGACCTGCGCCTGATCGTCGGGACCTATGCCGGCCGCACCGCGCCCACCAGCCACTTCTCCCCGATCTTCTACGTCGGCGTCGAGATGGCAGCCGGCGCCGCCCTGGCCGTCACGCCCGACCACGAGGAGCGTGCGATCTACGTCGCCGAGGGCATGATCGTCGTGGGCGAGAGCCAGTTCGGCGTGGGCGATCTCGCGGTGCTGGCGCCCGGCCAGACGGTCGAGGCGCTGGCGGGTCCCGATGGCGCCAAGGCCATGCTGCTGGGCGGCGCGCCCATCGACGGGCCGCGTCACATCTGGTGGAACTTCGTCTCCTCGAGCAAGGAGCGGATCGAGAAGGCCAAGGAAGACTGGCGCGAGAAGCGCTTCGCCATGGTGGCAGGGGATCCCGAGTTCATCCCTCTGCCCGACCGGTAGAACCCCGCGAAAAGGAAAGCCGCCGTCCCGACCCGGGTGGCGGTTTCCTCAGCTCACCGCGGGTGGAGTCCAGGTCGTTTCCTCGTCGAGCGGATAAACCGGCCTGGGCAATTTGGTCCAGGTGAAGTTGGACAGAACCGGCGACGTCAGGCCCGGACAGTCGACTTCGTAGATCTGCTCCGGCTTGAAGAACTCGTCGAAGCCGCCGCGGAAATGGCCGCGGCTCTTCACGACCACCGTGCGCGCCTGCGCAATGTCCAGGCCGAACATCTCGAACTGCCGCGGATCCATGCACTGGCAGCGGATGCTGATGACCACGATCTGGATGCCGCCGAGGTCGAGCAGCGCCGAGGGCCCCATGTCGGCGGAGACGTTCCGGAGCACGCCGCGCCGCCCGACATACTGGCCATCGGACAGTTTCACGACCTTGGCCTCGCAGTCGAACGGCAGGGAGAATTCCTGGTGCTCCTGCGTGTTGAACGAGGCGTTGAAGATCGCGCCTTCGCCCAACTCGTGCGCCTTGGCGGCCAGCGCCGCGTCGTTGAAGACACCGAACAGGACTCCCTGCACCTTGGCGCCCTTCAGTGCGCGCAGCAGATAGGTCGTGTTGCCGCGACCGCCGCCGCCGGGATTGTCGGCCACGTCGGCCAGGATGATCGGCTTGCGCCGCTTGTCCCTGCCGACCGAACCGGCGAGTTGCACCGCGTCGGCCAGGGTCATCATCTCGCGCTTGAAGCGCTCCTTCATGCCCCAGGCGCGCTGGGCGATGTCGAGCGCCAGGTCGGCGGCGGCCTGGCGGTTGCCGTTGCGCGCGGTGACGACGGCGGTGAGACCGTTCTTGGGACTGTCGCTGTAGGCGAAGCCCGCCATCACCGAGACGTTCAGGATGTCGCCGCCCACTTTTGTCTGGCCGTAGTTGATCAGGTCGGCATACGGGCCCTTGGCGGTCAGCAGCGCGATCTGCGGCGGCACCAGCGGGAGCTTCACCATCTCGATCGCCGTGCGCGTGCCGGCCAGCAGCTCCCGCATGTGCTTCGCGGCCTCGACGCCACGCTCGTAGATGTCGATGTGCGGGTTCTCGAGATAGCCCACGAAGACGCTGAGATTGTCGATCATCCGACGCGAGACGTTGGCGTGGAGGTCGAACACCGACACGATGGGCACGTCCGGGCCGGCAACGCGGCGCAGGATCTCGAACAGGTCGCCGTCGGGATCGTCGGTGCCCTGCGCCAGCGCGGCGCCATGGCAGGAGACGAAGATCGCGTCGACCGGCAGGACGGATTTCAGGCCCGCCTCGATCTCGGCGAGATAGGCCTTGAAGAATTGCTCCTCCACCGGGCCGCCGGGTTGCGCCAGCGACACGCGCAGCGGCACCGGCGTCCAGTTGCCGGTGCGGTCCATCTCGTCGAAGAAGCCCGGCAGGTCGGGCATGGTGATCGACTTGCCCGAGCGGGCCTCGCTCACGATGCGATTGCCGCGGATGTCGACGTCGTGCTCGAAATCCTCCGCCGTCGTCACCGGAGAGAACCGGTTGCATTCGATGGCGAAGCCGAGAACGGCGATACGCGGATTGTCCTGGGACAACTAAACCTCCTGGCGCTGTCGCGCGAGGAACGCGTCGACCAGCGCATTGAATCTAGCGGCCTGCTCGAAATAGGGCGAGTGGCCGGCGTCGGAAATGGTCTCGGCTTCGCCGCAGGGCAGGCTTGCCGCGATGGCGCTTGCCAGGAAGGGCGGGAAGACGACGTCCTCGCCGCCCGCAATCAGCAGGGTCGGCACGCGAAACGTCTTGAACTCGGCCAGTGTGCGCGTCGCGGTGCGGCGCAGGCCGGCGCGCAGCTTCTCCTTGTCGAGCGCACCCGCCATCTCGTCGATGCTGCGATAGAGGAGATGCAGGTCGGGGAAGCGTCTGGCCGCGCGCTCGCCCATCGCGGGGTGGATGCCGCGCGCCATGCCGTCGGCGATCGTCGCTTCGGCCTTCGCGAACCAGGCATCGTAGGCGCTGCCGCCCGATGGATCGGCACCGCGCCGGTCGATGGTGCCCGACGTCGAACTCAGCACCAGCGCCTTCACGCGGTCCTGATGGGCGAGCGCATATTCCAGCATCGTCCAGCCGCCCATGGACTGCGCGACGAGGCGGACGTCGGGAAATCCGAGGTGGTCGATCAGGGCGGCGAGGTCGCTGGCATAGTCCGCGGGATCGACGCCCGATGGCACCGGATCGGACGGCGCGAAACCGCGATGGGCAAAGGCAACGCAGGTGTAACGGGGTGCGAAGTGCGTCACCTGCTGCCACCAACTCAGGTGATTGCCGCCCAGCCCGTGGGCGAAGAGCAAGGCCGGGCCGCTGCCCGAGACCTCGTAGTAGAGATTTCCGAAAGGGCGCTTCAGGCGACCGACGGTGCGGGGCGGCGCAGCGTAGGAACTCATTGCGTGCCTATCCTTCACAGGACGAAAGGGTCGGTGAGCTGGCGGTCGAGCTTGCTGGCGATGGCGCCCGCGAGCGCGTCCGGCGCGCCCGCTTCGAGGCGTGCGACCGGCTGCGGCTGGCCGAACAGCAAGACCTCCTGATCGCGCACGCCCAGCAACTGGCCGGTGATGGGATCGCCTGCCGGTGAGCAGAGCGCCGTCACCAGGCTTGCAACGTCGGCGGGCTGGATACCTGCGAACGGCAACACGGCGTTAGCGGTGATCTGCGCGTCGGCGAGGTCCATCGCCGCGGCGCGCGTCAGGCCGAGCAGGCCGGCTTTGGCGCTGGCATAGGCAGCCTGGTCGAGAGCGCCGGAAAGGCCCGCCGACGAGACGATGTTGACGATGCGCCCCGCCTTGCCCCGATTGCGCATGACGGCTGAGGCGGCGCTGGTCAGGTAGAAGGCCGCAGAGAGATTGGTGCGGATCACCGCATCCCAGTCGGCAGGATCGGCATTGAAGATTGCCGCGTCACGCAGGATGGCGGCGTTGTTCACGACGATGTCGATGCCGCCGAACGTCTTCACCGCGAGGTCGACCAGCTGCCGGGCCACGCCGGGCGAGGCGACGCTCTCGGTGAAGGCCAGCGCGCTCGTGGCCCCCGCCTTGTCGTTCAGCTCCCGCACGGCCGCGCGCGCCACTTCCGGATCGCTGCCGTCGCCCGCAGGCGAGGTGCCGTTGTCGGCGACGATGACCTGCGCCCCCTCAGCGACCAGCGACTCCGCGATGGCGCGACCGATGCCGCGGCCGGCGCCGGTGACGATGGCGACCTTGCCCCGCAGGAGATCGCTCACTGGTCCGCTCCGGTCTTCCTGCCGGCCGTGGCCATTTCCGCGGCGGTGTAGAAGGCGTCGGCGTGGATGTCGGCGCGGCGCATGCCGCGTTGCTCCAGCATCAGCGTCGCGGCCTCGACCATGACCGGGGGACCGGCGAGATAGGCCTTGCAACCATCGACCTCGTCGAAATCCTGGGCGACGGCTTCGTGCACCAGCCCCTGTCGCAGGGTCGAATCGCCGCCTTCGCTCAGGACGGGCACGAAATGGAGGTTTTTGTGCTTCGCCGCGAGTGCCGCGAAGTGGTCGTGCAGGTAGAGGTCGCGCTCGCTGCGGACGCCGAAATAGAAGTAGATGTGCTGCGGCAATTCTTTCTGCAGGGCGCGCTCGATCACCGACTTGATCGGCGCCATCCCGGAGCCGCCGGCGACGGCGATGATCGGGCCGCGATGGGACTCGCGCAGATAGGAGGGGCCGAACGGTCCCTCGACGCGCACGCTGTCGCCGACCTTGAGCTTCTCCGAGACATGCGCGCTGGTGGCACCGCCAACCGTCCGGCGGACATGGAATTCGAGCACCGGATCGCCCGGCACGTTGGCCATCGAATAGTCGCGCGGCGGGCAGCCTTCGAAGGTGACCGACGCGAACTGGCCGGCGGAGAAGTCGAAAGGGCCACCCGAGACGATCTCGAGCCGGATACGCTTGATGTCGTGCGTGGCATCGTCGATTGAGACGACCTTGCAGGCGAGAAGGCGGCGCGGATGGACGATCAGGTCGTCCTCCTCCAGCCAGGAGACTTCGCTTTCGGCGCCCGGAACGGCGCGACAGGCGAGGATCAGGCCGCGCGCCTTTTCGTCGTCGGATAGCGCGAACTCGGAATAGCCCTCCATCGTCACCTCGCCCTTCACGAGATGCGATTTGCAGGCGCCGCAGTTTCCGGACTGGCAGCCGAACGGATAGGAGATGCCGGCGTCGAGCGCGGCATCGAGGATGGTGGTGCCGGGCGGCACGTCGATCGTGCGGGCGGCAGAGGCGATGTGGACCTTGAAGCTCATTTTGCAGGCGTTGTACCTCATGCGAGCCAAGGTCGTCGCCCGCCCTTTCGACGGCCGAAATGTGAGCGGGATAGACCTCGTCCGGAAGGTGCGGGCGCCGTCGCGTTCGCTATAGTCCGCCCGCCATGAGCTCAGCCCATCCCGACTTCCATCACGTCCCCAAGGATTTCGTCCACGATTCCGAAATCCTGGAGATCCTGCGCGCGAACCCGCCCGAGGCGTTGAAGACGCTGAACGGCGAGTTGCTCGATATTGATTCGACGCGCGGCTACGCGCGCTTCCGCTTCGAGGTCGTCCCGGCCTTCTGCCATTCGCAGGGACGCATCTGCCAGGGCGGCTTCCTCACCGGGATGGTCGACACGGCCATGGCGAATGCCGCCATCGTCAAGGGCAAGCTCGGCGTCGCCGTGCCGACGCTCGAACTCAAGATCAGCTTCTTCGAGGCGATGGGACCGGGGATCGTCTATGCCGAGGGCCGCGTGATGCGCTGGGGCGGATCGGTCGGCTTCCTCGACGGCGACCTCAAGGACGAGAAAGGCCGCCTGATCGTCCATTCGACCTCCACGATCAAGATCGTGCGACCGAAGGTGAAGGCTTAGAACCTCGAAGGATCGTCGCTGGGAGCGCGCCACTCCAGTGGCGCTCTACCACGGTGTTCTTCCCGAAGATCATGAGCGCCACTGGAGTGGCGCGCTCCCAGCTATGAGGCGAACCGCGCGTTCCAGTGCTCGGCGATCTGGCGGCGGGTTGCGAACCACGCCCCACCTTTCTGCTTCATGTGAGAGACGATGCGGTCGAGCGCGGCGATGCGGCCGGGGCGGCCGATCATGCGCAGGTGCAGGCCGATCGACATCATCTTCGGCGACTTCTCACCCTCCGCCCACAGCGTGTCGAAGGCGTCGCTCGTGTAGTCGGCGAAGTCGCGCGCCGACACGAAGCGATGGAAGCCCTGGTGATAGTGCATGTCGTTGGTGTCGAAGCTGTAGGGCAGCACCAGGTGCCGCTTGCCTGCGACGTCGACGTGGAACGGCAGGTCGTCCGAGTAGTCGTCGCTGTCGTAGAGGAAGCCGCCTTCCTCGACGAGCAGTCGGCGCGTGTTGGGCGAGGGTGTCGAGCGGGTGTGCCAGCCCACGGGGCGCGTCCCGGCGATCCCGGTCAGCGCCTTGACGGTGCGGGCGATGATCTCGCGCTCTTTCGCTTCCTCCATGTGGGCGTGCTTTTCCCAGCGCCAGCCGTGGCAGGAGATTTCATGTCCGCGCGCGACCGCATCCTGGATCAGCCAGGGTGACAGTTCGGCGGCCAGACCGCAGGTGCTGACGGTCGCCGGCACGCCGAGCCGTTCCAGCGAATCGGCGATGCGCCACCACGCGGCCTTGGTGCCGTACTCGAAATGCGATTCCATGCAACGGTCGGGAACGCCCACGACCTCGTCAGTGACTTCGTAGACCTTCTCGTTGTGGGCGTCGCCCGCCGACAACGACATCTCCGCGCCTTCCTCGAAGTTGATCACGAAGGAGACGGCGACCCGCGCGCCGTTGGGCCATTGCGGATCGGGCGGCGTGCGGCCGTAGCCCTTGAGGTCACGCATGGCCGTTACGAATCCCTGTGGCCGATCACGTCGGCCAAAGGACTGGCGAGGCCCATTGAATCCTTGGCCGCCGGACGGCGATAAGTGCCTTGCGTCGCCTTGCGCGGGTTGAGGCGCACCAGCCCCTCGGCCATCGTGACGGCGGCCTGGATGCCGTCGACCAGCGGCACCGGCACGCGGTCGCGGATGGTGTTGGCGAGGCCGGCCAGCGGCGCGCCGGCGAGGATCACGACGTCGGCGCCGTCGTTCTTCACCGTGCCGAGAGCGAGGTCGATCAGCACCTGCTCCTTCTCGTGCTGCACGTCGTCGATCGAGCGGAAGCCT
>LSKJ01000143.1 GCA_001557035.1 Rhodospirillaceae bacterium CCH5-H10
TCGGGGTCGACGAGAAGTGGGTCTACAACATCATCAAGCAGGTCGGTAACTACGGCGAGAGCTTCGAGCGCAACGTCGGCTCGGGCTCGCTGCTCAAGATCCCGCGCGGCCAGAACGCACTGTGGACGCAGGGCGGCCTGCAATACGCGCCACCGATTCGCTGACTGCGCAGTAAGGATCCCTCGCTTCGCTCGGGATGACACCGGTTCTGGGGTGACGCAGTGCGTAACTCGCGCGCGGTGTCATCCTGAGCGCAGCGAAGGACCCTTGCTCATATGCGGATCGCGTCAGCGTGGCTTCACCGGCTGGCGCAGGATCGTCTTGAGCTTGGCGGCCGCCGTCTTGCGTGGATCGCTGAGATAGATCTCGTGATGAGGGCCGGCGAAGGTGAGGTCTCGTGCCGGCATGATCTCGTCGTGCAGGCGGGCGAGCGCGGGGCCTTCGTCGTCGTAGCTGCCGACGTGCAGCGTCTGCAGCGCACGGCCTTCGGTGAGCGACTCGAACCGCAGACTTGAGGGCGCGTCACCCAGCTTCTTCCTGGCCTTCTCGACGGCGGCGTCGAAGACCGACCGTTCGATGAAGTCGGGCGCCATGATCATCATGGTCCAGCGCCAGCGCTCCTTGCGCCGGGCCACGAAGTCCGCGGGATCGTCGGCCCACCACAGGCCTTCCAGCGGCGGCACGACGTAATCCTTGCCGATGGCCTTGGCGGTGAATTTCATCGCGTAGCTCACCGGATAGAGCCACTCGATCGCCTGTCGGTAGGCGGGTGCCGTGTTGGGGTCGCCCTCGCCATCGATCATCACGAAGTCGAGCGCCGGCACGTCGATCTCGACGAACCGGCCGGCAGGCGCGGTGTAGAGCGCCGCCAGCGTCTTCCTGAAGTCGCTCTTGATCACCGGACGATCAGGCGGCGTCGTCTTCGCGGATCATCGCCGCGCCCTTCTCGCCGATCATGATGGTGGGGGCGTTGGTGTTGCCGGTGGTCAGCGTCGGCATCACCGAGGCGTCGATGACGCGCAGGCCCTGGAGTCCGTGCACGCGCAGGCGCGAATCGACGACGGCGCGCGGATCCTCGCCCATCCGGCAGGTGCCGACCGGGTGATAGAGCGTGTTGCCGGCCCGGCGGGCATAGGCCAGCAGGTCGGCATCGGTCTTCACGTCGGGACCGGGCTGGATTTCGCCCAGGCTGTGCTGGCTGAGGGCGGGGGCGGCGAAGATGCTGCGCACATGCCGGATGCCGCCCAGCAGCGCCAGCTCGTCGGTGTGCGTGCTGAGGTAGTTGGGCTTGATGTGCGGCCGCGCGAAGGGATCGGCCGAAGCCGCCATGATGGTGCCGCGGCTGTCGGGCTTCACGACGCAGACGACGCAGCTCATGCCGGGCTGCTCGTCGAGCTGGCCGAACTTCAGCGGGTGCGTGCTGCCGGGCGTGAACAGGAGCTGCAGATCGGGCGAAGCCAGCCCCTCGCGGCTGTCGCAGAAGACCTGGGCCGTCGTCACACCGAAGGTGAGCGCGCCGCGGCCGGTGAAGGCGAAGCGCAGGATCTCCGGCAGCACGCGCGGGAAGCGCGACACCTCGTTGACCGTTTCGGCGCCCTTCACGCGATGGACGACGCGCACGACATAGTGGTCAATCAGGTTGGCGCCGACCCCGGCCAGGTCGTGGACGACCGGGATGCCGAGCGACTGCAGGTGCGTGGCCGGCCCGATCCCGGAGATTTGCAGGATGTGCGGCGAGTTGACGGCGCCGCCCGAGACGATGACCTCGCGGTTGGCGCGCACCTCGGTGATATTGCCGCCGCGCTGGAAGGTCACGCCGACGCAGCGCCTGCCCTCGAACATCAGCTTGCCGCCCTGGGCGTCGGTCTCGACCCGCAGATTGGGACGGCCGCGCGCCTCGCGGAGATAGGTCTGCGCCGTCGAACCGCGCCAGCGGCCGCGCCGGGTCATCTGCGAATAGCCGACGCCGTGGCGCGTCTTGCCGTTGAGATCGGGATTGAACGGGAAGCCCGCCTGCTGCGCGCCCTCGACGAAGCGATGGGTGAGCGGCAGGATGGTGCGGTAATCCTCGACCTTGAGCGGACCGTCCTGGCCGCGCACTTCCTTGTCGCCGCCCTGCACGTACTGCTCGGACTTCATGAAGAAGGGCAGCACGTCGTCGTAGCTCCAGCCGCGGCAGCCCATCTGCGCCCAGCCGTCGAAGTCGGCCGGCGCGCCGCGCACGTAGAGCATGCCGTTGATCGAGCTGGAGCCGCCGAGCGTGCGCCCGCGCGGCCATTCGATGCGGCGGTCACCCGAGCCCTTCTCCGGCTCGGTCGTGAAGTTCCAGTTCACCAGCGGATTGCGGATCAGCGAGCGGATGCCGGCCGGGATATGGATCATCGGATGCCAGTCGCTGGGGCCGGCCTCCAGCAGGATCACCGAGGCGCCGGTCTCGCTGAGGCGCGCCGCGACCGTGCAGCCGGCCGATCCCGCGCCGACGACGACATAATCCGCCTGCATGTCTCTCTCCCTGTCAGAGCGTGCCGGACCGCTTGTCGCGCGGCACGAAATAGTCGGTGGGCGCCAGCTCCGGATCTTCCTGCGCGACCATGTTCTGGAAGTGCCTCTCGGCATCTTCGCGGAACAGCGCGTGCGAGATCGCCTGGACGAGTCGCGTCGAGCCGACGAAGA
>LSKJ01000144.1 GCA_001557035.1 Rhodospirillaceae bacterium CCH5-H10
ACCTCTTGACGCAGCACACTCAACCGAAAAAGGTGCCGAGAAATTCGCGCTTACCCAGAATCTACAAGCGCGGGGGCTCCACCCACCGTACTACTCCAAGGGTCATGTACACCAATTCGTCGCCACTCGGCCAAGACTCCACCCTGGAGAAGCCATGAAGCTCGCAACCGCCTTGATTTTGTTGGCGCTCCCGGTTGGCGCCCAGACCGTCACAGACGGCGATACGATCAAGATGGACGGAACCACCTATCGCCTCTGGGGCATCGACGCCCCAGAAAGTAAGCAAGAGTGTGCAGACAGTTGGGCGGCCGGCAAAGCCGCAACAACCTATCTCTAAAGGACGATATGGCCATTGAGGAAGCACTGCTTTGAACCAGCTACCCAAGGTTTGTGTCTTCTGTGGGAAGCCTGTTCGCGATCCATTGACCGAACGGAAGCGAGCACGTGAGCACGTGTTTCCATCTTGGGCACTGGAAGAATTCGGTGTGACGCGCGACACTATCGAGTTCTCGCTATTCGAGGCGATGTGGGATGACGGGGCATCACTTCAGGTAACCGTTCAAACTCCAATTCGCCAATTAGATCTCAACAACTTCCTGCTCGGGGCCGTATGTTCAGTGTGCAACAACGGCTGGATGAGCCGCCTCGAGGCCTTTCCACATGTTCTTGTTCAGGTCGGCGATGTTGTTGACCGGCTTCGGCTTGGAATCGGGCTTCATGAAACTGAGCCGGAGCGGGAAGCCCCAGACCATCGACTGTTGCACCCGCTCGCCGTCCTTCTCGCGGATCACGAGGCCTGGCGTGCTGGGATAGACCTCTTCGGGCGTGTTCGGCAGGTCCTTCGGCGGGCGGACGCCGAAATGACGCGCCACTTCTTCGGCGCTCTTGCGGACGGTGTAGAGGTTACACAATGCGAAGATCCTTCTGCTTGCGCGGGCGGCCGCTGCGCTCCGACATCGGCACCCAGAGCTCGTCGGTGCGCTCCATCGCCATACGCTTGGCCGGGAACGGCTTGTGGAACTGGAAGGCGATGACGTCCTCGATCGGCGCCGTCAGCCAGCGGTCGTATTCGTCGGGCGCCAGGATGATCGGCGATCGATCATTGAGCGGCATCACCAGTTCGTTGCTGTCGCCGGTCATGGCCGCATAGACCGGCCCCCATTCGGGCGTGGTGCGGCAGAAGCCGGCCAGCGCGAACACCGGCCATTCGGGGATCGTGAACCAGGTCCGGGTCTTGAAACCCTTCGGCCCGTCAGGCTGGCCGAGCGCCGAGACCGGCACGAGGCAGCGATAACGCGGGTCGGGCACCATGTCGTCCCACATGAAGTTGGTGAGGTCGGCCAACAGGTTGACCGTCGCGGGCTCGACGTCGCGGCCGGGCCGCGGGAAACCCCACTTGAGGAGATGCATCGACCGCTGGCCCGACACGCCGCGCACGATCAGTCCCGGCTCGCCGGGCCGCACCGGCGAGGGCACGCGCAACTCTGGCGCCGGCTCAACGACAAAATGGCGCGCGAGCTCAATCGTGCTTGCATCCAGGCGGTAGAGGTTGGTCATCAATCGAGCCTAGCAAGAGCTAGAGGATGCCTCTAGGCAGCCTTGCGCCCTCCCCGCCATTTTTCGCGCGCCTCAAGCAGATCATCGTACAGGCGACGGTCCAACCGGAACGACGCCATAAAGTCGCTGTCCGCGCCGTTTGGAACAGGTGTCGCCTTCAGGAAGGCACAGAGCCGGGCGGCATCGTCGCCGCGCGAGAAGCACAGCCGGATCGACCAACCGAAATTCTCCACGGTGCCGCTGTATTCGCCGACGTTGCCGACGAGGCCGATCGCTGCGGTCAGAAGCGGCAGGCACTGGTCCTCGATTTTCTTCGATCGCGACGTGACGTCAGGGTCGATGCGGCCGACGACCGTGTATGGCCGGGGATGCCGCGCGGCGAAGATCTGGGCGTCTAGCCCGCCGAGGACTTCTTGCGCCGGCATCAGTGAAGGACCTTCGCGGGTTTGAGCGCCAGGGCCAGGAATTCCTCCAGCTCAGGTCGTGCGCCAACCCACCCGTAGAGCTCCGAGTCATGATACCGGGGCAACTCAGGAAATTCCTGGCCCTGCTCCATCGCAACGACGGAAGCGCTGGAGTCCGGCCCCCAGTCGAGGCCATCGGCATGGCTCTCGATGTACCTCTTCCGGCCGTCGTGCAGCTGGACGACGAAGCCGCCATTCCACGACTCGGATTCAAAGTCGCCCCAGACCACGACGACGCGCTCAATATCTTCCGGCCACAGATCATGCGTTCCCGGCGCGGCCTCGTTTTCCGCTTCGATCAGATCGAGGGTTTCGGCCAGGCCCGTCACCCAGAACAGATCGATACGCGGCGGACACTGATCGTGGATCATCTGGCCGAGTGCACTCAGGAAACGGGACGGCTCACTTGGAACGTACAAACTCATAGCGTGGCTCCTGTTGTGTCAGAATTTCGGTCGCTTCAGATCAGCCCCCGCCGACCTTCAATTGGGGGCCGGGGAAAGGCATCGGCGCCGGACGGGTTTCGATACCGGACTCGGCAATCCATGCCTGCATCGCCTGCGCTTTCTCGGCGGTGTTGAAGCAGATGACCTTGCAGTCAATCTCAGCGCCGCGACCGCCGGCGTAGGTCAGATGCTCCGCACCATCGGCGATGCGCCGGCAGGCAGCCTCCAGCTCTTCGCTGTCGACCCTGCGAAAGGGACCTTCCCGATGGAGCAATGCCTTATGCGGCAATCGACGTTGCATCGCGGCGAACGCATTGGTGCTGCGCCGGACCATCGTCAGAGGTTCCTCATGAAGGCTGCCCTGCACGATGATTTGTCGAGGCGCACCACGTTGAACCGGCGCGAGCCGCACTTGCCGCAATGAAGGCCCGCGTCTTCCAGCGTCCGCAAATCGCCAGCCCTTGCTTTCACGATCTCTCGCGTGAGCAGGACGTGACGCATGCACTGCTCGCACTCGATCCCGAGGGGCGTTGTGCTGACGGCTACGTCGTGAAGCGTAAGAGCGATCATCCGGCGGCACCTCCTGAGCCGGACTTGTACTAGAACAAAACAGGAACATCAAGCCGCTGCAGGATGCGTTCAAACGCCATTAAAGCCACTAGCTGTTGAGATGAGGGGGCGCTGTCTCTCGCACTATTCGATCGAGTTGGCTACGTAGATCCCCCGTGGTTGCCGGCTTATGGACGGGCCGCAGCTCCGCCATGGCATCCGGCGAGCGACGCTCGGGCGCCCACTCAGCCCACATCATCGCCTGCTCGCCGCGGGGAAAGTCTACTTCGTCCAGTGCTGCCAGCGCCCGCAAGACATGCTCGCACTCCCAAGGATCGGGCTCGCGCGGCGCCTGCTCCAGCGCCTCGATGAAGCGGGCAATACGCTGAGTGACGTTGCGGCGGGCTGTTGCGAGGGCGATGGGACTCAAGCTCACGCTGATATCCAATGCTGTATGAGCGCGGATTGCCGTCGCAATAACCTCGAAGCTGTCTGCCGCATCCTTAGCGCCACATCGCGCGCATCCGCGCTCCGACATCGACCCGCACCTCAGATGTCTCGGGACGTCGGCCAGCAGCTCCCGCCGGTGGCCACGTCGTGCTTTCGAACCGGGACAAGAGGGCCGTTGGAATGAAGCGTGTCAGGGAGGCATAGACGTGCCGGTCGCCATAGGCTTTCTGTCCATGGGTGAAGAAGCGATGCGGCACGACGAGATGCAGATCGTCCTTCGCCCGCGTCATCGCGACGTAGAGCAGCCGGCGCTCCTCTTCGAGTTCCGGCGTCGATCCGGTCCCGAGATCGGACGGCATGCAGCCGTCGACGACATTGAGCAGGAACACCGATTTCCATTCCTGGCCCTTGGCCGAATGGATCGTGGACAGGATCAGATAGTCCTCGTCGAGGTGCGGCACGCCCGCCTGGTCGCTGGTGGCGTCGGGCGGATCGAGCGTCAGCTCGGTTAGGAAGCGCTCGCGCGACGGATAGCCCGAGGCGATCTGCTCGAGCTGGAGCAGGTCGGCAAGGCGGACGGAAGCATCCTCATGCATGCGCTCCAGGTGCGGTTCGTACCAGAGACGGGCGCACTCGATTTCGGCCGGCCAGCCGGGACCGCCTTCGGGCCGCAGCTGCTGCAAGGTCGCCACGAAGCCCGCCCAATCGCCGGCGGCCCGCGGCGGCGCCGCAATATCGGAGAGCGCGCTGAGCGGGGCGGCCGCCTCGGCCATGCGGTCCAGCACGCGCTCGGCCGACAGCGGACCGACCCCCGGCATGAGCTGCATGACGCGGAAGCCCGCCACCCGGTCGCGCGGGTTCTGGGCAAACCGCAGCAGGGCCAGCATGTCCTTGACGTGGGCGCTGTCTAAGAACTTCAGGCCGCCGAACTTCACGAACGGGATGTTGCGACGCGTGAGCTCGACCTCGAGGTGACCGCTGTGGCTGGACGCCCGGAAGAGCACCGCCTGCTGCTTCAGGACGGTGCCGCCTTCCCTGTTCTCGAGGACGCGCTCGACGACGTAGCGGGCTTGCTCGACCTCGTCGCGGACGCTGACCAACCGGGGCAACTGGCCCGACGGGCGATCGGTCCAGAGGTTCTTGGTGAAGCGCTCGGCCGCGAGATCGATCACGCCGTTGGCGGCGGCCAGGACCGGCTGGGTCGAGCGATAGTTGCGGTCGAGGGTGACAACGGTGGCGGCCGGCGTGAACGCCTTAGGGAAGTCGAGGATGTTGCGCACGGTGGCGGCCCGAAAGGAATAGATCGACTGGGCGTCATCGCCGACCACGGTGAGGCCGCGGCCCTCCGGCTTCAGCGCCAGCAGGATCGACGACTGAAGCCGGTTGGTGTCCTGGTACTCGTCGACCAGCACGTGGTCGAAGCGCCCGCCGATGTCGGCGGCCAGCAGCGGATCGCCGACCGTCTGGGCCCAGTAGAGCAGCAGGTCGTCGTAATCGAGCACGTTCTGCGCCTGCTTGGCCTCGACATAGGCCGCGAACAGGGCGCGCAGCTCGGTCTCCCAGTTGGCGCACCAGGGAAAATGCCCCTTGAGCACCTCGGCGACCGGCGCTTCGGCGTTGACGGCCCGCGAGTAGATCGCGAGGCATGTCGCCTTGGTGGGGAACCGGCTTTCCATCTTCGAGAAGCCGAGCTGGTGCCGCACCAGGTTCATGAGATCGGCCGCATCCTCGCGATCGTGGATGGAGAAATCCGGCGTGAGCCCGACCTGGCCGGCATATTCCCGCAGGATCCGCGCGCCGATGCCATGAAACGTCCCGGCCCAGGTGAGCGCGTCGGTCATGGCGCCGGCGTTCTTGCCCAGCACCTGGGTGCAGATTCTCGCAACCCGGCGCGACATCTCGGCCGCCGCCCGGCGCGAAAAGGTCATCAGCAGGATGCGACGGGGATCCGCGCCCTTGACGATCAGGTGCGCGACGCGATGGGCGAGCGTGTTGGTCTTGCCGGAGCCCGCGCCGGCGATGACCAGGAGCGGACCAGCCGGTGTGCCCCCTTCGGGCTGGATCCCAAACTCGACGGCGTGTCTTTGTTCCGGGTTAAGCTTGTCGAGATACGTGCCGCCAGATGTATCACCCATGGGCCATTAGTAC
This sequence comes from Rhodospirillaceae bacterium CCH5-H10, assembly GCA_001557035.1. Taxonomy (GTDB): domain Bacteria; phylum Pseudomonadota; class Alphaproteobacteria; order Reyranellales; family Reyranellaceae; genus Reyranella. The sequence goes on from LSKJ01000144.1 coordinate 5,615, forward strand.
CGGCAAGCCTAGCTCGCCGAAATGGCATTGTGCGCGTCATCCACCACGCCCTGCTCGGTTGCCAGCATTGACAGCATAAGACATCTGCCCGCAGCGCCAGCTTGAGATTGGCAATGACCTTACAATTCCCTAGGTCGGATCGACGTTGCCCCGCCGTCTTTTAGGAGAGCCTCATCAAGCAGCTCGGCATCAAGCTCGACTAGAGGAGAGCTGGCCCAGTGACGGCCTGGGGCGCAAACGATGTGAACGCATAGTCGCCCACACGATCAACCAAACTCTCCCTTCCCGCGATGCAACGGTGCCTTCAGAAGGAGATTGCTGACAAGGCACTGCGTCTATCAAATGCGCGGCCGCGAGTGGGTTCTCGCCGAACTCGACCGGATTCTCGACGAACAGGCGCGCTCGCATTCGGCCGTACCCAGCCGCTTGGAAGCTTGCCAATCATTGCAGTGATGTGTGTCGGGCGTCATTACCGTGCGAGGTGTCACTCCGTATTGAACGCCAGAGACGCCAGCATCACACCTCTAGCAGCGCATGGTCAAATTATGGACCTCGATCTGAGTTCGTTGCGCGGCGTTATTGCGGCCGCGGACCATGGCAGTTTCCGGCAAGCTGCTGCCGCTCTCAATCTTAAGCAGTCCGCGCTCAGCCGCCGGATCCGCCAGCTTGAAGTGCAACTCGGTGTCTCTCTGTTCGAGCGCTCAAGTGGCGGAGTGCGTCTCACATCAGCCGGCGCAAACATGGCACGAGCTGCTCGGCGGCTTTTCGGTGAAGTAGACGATATGGTGGCAAGCGCGCGCTTAGCCGGTCGTGGGGAAGCCGGCGTCATGAAAATAGGGTTCTGTACGTCGGTCTCAGCCGGCAAGCTCCGCGCTGTCCTGGCGGATCATATCAAGTCGTTTCCAGAAATCGGCATACAAGTCACCGAACGGACTCGTGCTCAACTGATAACAGCCCTTAGCGCCGGAGACTTGGACGTTGCGATAATCGCAGGTCAGGCCCGGCAGTACGCGGGGCCTTCAATGTCGCTATGGTCAGAACGCATTGTTGTCGCACTGCCGGCCAGGCACCCTCTGTCGAGCAGCGACGTCCTCGAGTGGAGCGATCTCAAGGACGAGACATTCCTTCTGAGCCAACGTGATCCTGGACCGGATCTACGCAACATCATTCTGAGGAAGCTCTCGTCGCCCGGAGACGCTCCCACTATCGAGACCTGGGATATCGGCAACGAAAACGTCTTGGCGATGCTTGAGGCCGGTCGTCATGTCAGCATTCTCTGCGAATCATGGACCAGCCTTGCCTATCCGGGCGTTCGCTTTCGCGAGGTTCGCGATCCATCGGGCCCAAGCCATATCACTTTCACGGCCTGCTGGGAGCAGCACAACAGCAATCCGGCACTGGCGCGTTTCCTCGAGTCCTTGCGCAAGACCCATCATCCCACTCCCTTCATTTAGCCCGGGCGTCGGTCACGTGGATGCGGTTCAAAGTGCGGCGCGCCTTGGCGAAGGCTCGATCGGTTGCCATGAATCGCGCCAGCATGGGCGCTACAAGCTTCGACGGATCGATCGCCTGTCCGGTCTCGCGGCCATGGACTTCGGCGTAGAGCAAGAGATCGCGATGGATCGCCGCCGGCAGATCGACCGTCAGCTTCACCGGCTTCTCGTCCAGTATGGCGCCCAAGCGCAGTTTGGACATCGTCGCCTCCCTATCCTCGATAAGGCTCAAGCACGAGATCGCGGGTCACGATCACCCGCACGGGATAGCCGGGACGGATGGTCAGCGTCGGCTGGATGTTGAGATTGCGGCGCACGACCTGCTGGCCGGCCTGGTTCACGGTGTCCCCGGTGCCGCGGCGCAAGGCGCGGACGATGTCGCTATCGTTCTGATCGGAACCGAGCTCGGTGCCGACGGCCAGGATGGTCGAAAGAAGTGCTGCCTTAAAGAGGGCACCCCAGTGATGATCGACGCCGTCTTCCAGACCAGCTTGGCCCGTGGCATCGGCGCCCGGCTGGCGCTCGAGGACGATTGAATTGCCATTCGGGAGAATGAGGCGCGTCCAGACGAGAAGGAGCCGCGATTGCCCAAATGAAACCTGACTGTCGTAAACACCGATCAGTTTTGCTCCCTGAGGAATCAGCAGCGATCCGCCTGTAGGCGTGTCGTAGACATTCTCCGTGACCTGCGCCGTGATCTGACCAGGCAGGTCGGACCGGAGGCCGGTGACGAGGGCGGCCGGGATGACCGTGCCCGCCTGCAGAACATAGGGTGATGCAGGGCGCGCCAGGCGATCAGGGCTCGTGGTGCGACGATCGGCGGGCGCATTCAAGAAGGCGAGCTTGCGGTCCTGCCCGTTCTGGATCGAGGCTTCATCGGTGGGCGGCATGCTCCCAGACATCGATGCCTGAGAAGGAGTCGAGGCTGCGCCAACAATCTGTTGCGGGCGATTGCCGGGAGCAAACAGGCGGCTGACGCGGGCCGATTCCGTCTCCTGCGCTCGGCGCTGCTGCTCCGCATCGGGCGAAGACGGGCTGGATTGGCTTTGAGCCGCCACGATCGGTCGGCCGAGATCGCCGGGCAGCGGCGGCCCGAGCGGCGGGACATCGCGCGGGACTCCGGTGTAATCGCGGGGCAACCCGGCGAGGCCATCGGCCATGCGCGGCCGGTCGGTGGTGTAGAGCTCCTGGGGTGTGGATCTGCGCAGCCGATCGCCCTGCAAGGCCCACAGCACGGCGCCACAGATCAGGATCAAGGTCAGCGCGGTGCCGCCGACCAGGACACTCCGCGACAGGCGCATGACGCGCGGTCCCTCCGGCCGCAGCCTGAAGGGACCCGTCGTCGTCGAGGTTGGGGAGTCGGACTGCGATTGATCCGTCATCGCTGCGGCCTACCGTCCGTGCGGATGATCCGGACCTTCTGCTGGCTCTCGCCGCCCAGCCGCAGCTCGGCCGCGGCGAACAGCCGGTCGACGATCAGCACGTTGCCATACGGGCGGTAGTTCACGATCTCCGGCTTGCCGTCCGGCCCGACGATGAAGAGCGGCGGCATCTCGCCCTGCACGATGCCGGCCGAGAACTCGATGTAGACCTTGCGGCCGTCATCATAGGCGTTGACCGGCCGCCAGGGCGGCCTGTCGCCGTCGATCGCATACCGGTAGCGCCGTTGCACCACCTCAGGCAGGACCGGCGTCGGCGGCGCGGCGCGCATGCTCCTGCTGCGGCTCTCGGGATAGAACCAGGCGACCGAGGGCATGTAGGGCCGCTCGTGCGCGCGGAGCTCGATTAGATAGGTGCGCCGGTCGGTGTTGACTACGAGGTTGGTCTCGATGGCAGGCCGGGTCGGTTTGACCAGGAGGTGTACGCGTCGGCTATCACCGTCGCCACTCTCGGTGTCGCCGATGATCCAGCGCACGGTGTCGCCGGCCGCAACCGGCCCGGAGCCGGTGAGCTGCTCGCCCGGCTCGAGGGCGATGTCGGTGACCTGTCCCGGTGCGACATAGACCTGATAGAGGGCGCCCGGGCTGTAGGGGAACACCTGAACGGCGTTGAAGTATCCCTCGCGGCGCGGCTCGATCCGCGCGGCGTCGTTGGCGGCGTCGACCCGGGCGATCGGCTCCTTCGCTTCGACCATGCCGCCGCCGCGCGCCGGCGTCCAAGACGGCGGCACATGCAACGGCCGCGACCGATCCTCGGCGGGTACCGACGATACAGGAAGCGGAGGCACGGTCGCGTCGTAGCTGATCTGCGGTGGTTTGCCCGATGCGCATCCCGTAAGCGCCAGCAGCGAGATGAGGATCGCCGGCCGCAGGGGCCGCTTGTCTCCTGCCTGCATCATTGTGCGAGCTCCTTCGACCAGTTGATGGCGTTGACGAACACTCCCAGCGGGTTCTTGCGCAGGCGATCGGCATCGCGCGGCGTTTCGATCACGATGGTGAGGATGGCGGTCCAGCGCTCAGTGGCCGTGAGCTGGCCGCTCTCATAGCGGCGCTCGGTCCAGGCCACGCGAAAACTGTCCGGCGACGCCCTGATGACGCTCGAGACTTCTACAGAGATCTGCATCTTGCCGAGGTTGGCAAAGGGATCGTGGCGACGGGCATAATCGTTCAGCGCCGCGGCGCCGCGATCGGTGGTGAAGTCGTAGGCGCGCAGCCAGCCCTGGCGCAGCACCACGGCGTCGGCTGGCAGGCCGCGGACATCCTCGATGAAGCGGGCCAGGTGGAAGGCGATCTGCGGATCTGTCGGCCTGTAGGCGGCATCGGCCGGGGCAACAGCCTGGGCCTGGCCGAGCCTGTCGACCTGAACGACCCAGGGCGTGATCGTGCCGCGTGCGGCCTGCCAGACCATACCGCCGGCCAAACCGCCCGCCAGGACCAGGCAACCGAAGGCCATCAGCCGCCAATTCCTCGCCTGCACCCGCGCCGAGCCGATGCGGTCATCCCAGACCTGCGCTGCCTTCTGGTAAGGCGTCTCCGCTACGGGCGTATGGCCGTAGCGCACGGAAGAACGTTTGAACATCAACGGTTCCCTTCGGAGAGATCGATGGAGGATCCGGCACCGCCGTGATCGCCGGAGCGGACAGCATGAGTGGCGGCCGAGGCGCCATGACTTGCGGCCTGGCTCCGCCGCATGCGCCGCGCCCAGGCAGGCGGCGCATCGCTCGGTTCAGGCGCGGAGCCACCCTCTGCACCGCCGACAGCGGCGCGACCGCCCGCTTCGAAGCTGCTCGCGAGGCTCGAACCCGCCCGGCGGAGCGGACTGACCGCACCGGACATTCCCGACACGGTCACGCCGGACAGGCCACCACCGCGGTAGGCCGCCGCCGCCCCGCCGGCGAGCGCCGCTGAGCCACGCGCCGCCCCGGCTGCGGCGCTCGCGCCGCCTGCGGCAATGGCGCCCGCCGCGACGCCGAGGCCGCCGGCAGCCAGGCCGGTCCCCACCGCAGCGCCGGCTCCGAGCTGCGGACCGCCCGAGACGATGCCGTTGGCAATGCCCGGACCGAAGATGCCCAACCCCAGGAGCGCCAAGGAGGCCAGCACCAGCGCCATGGCGTCCTCGATGGAGGGCTGAGCGCCGCCCGATCCCGAGGTGAATTGCGAGAACAGGGTGGAGCCGATGCCGACGATGACGGCCAGCACCAGGACTTTTACGCCGGAGGAGACGACGTTACCGAGCACGCGCTCGGCGAGAAACGCCGTCTTGCCGAAGAGCCCGAACGGGATCAGCACGAAGCCCGCCAAGGTCGTCAGCTTGAACTCGATCAGAGTGATGAAAAGCTGGACGGCGAGGATGAAGAAGGCGAGCAGCACCACTACCCAGGCAAAGAGCAACACGGCGATCTGGATGAAGTTCTCGAAGAAGCTGACGAAGCCCATGAGACCCGAGATCGAGTCCAGGATCGGCCGCCCGGCATCGAGACCGACCTGGGCGACCCGGCCAGGGCGCAGGAAGTCGGCCGCCGACAGGCCGGTGCCGGAGGCTTTTAGCCCCAAGCCGGCAAAGCTATCGAACACGATGCGAGCCAGGCTGTTCCAGTTGCCGATGAGGTAGGCGAACACACCGATGAACAGGGTCTTCTTGACGAGGCGCGCGACGACGTCCTCGTCCCTGCCCCAAGCCCAGAACAATGCGGCCAGCGTCAGGTCGATTGCAGCCAGCGTGGCCGCCAGGAAACCGACCTCGCTGCCCAGCAGCCCGAAGCCGCTGTCGATGTAGCTGGTAAAGACTTCGAGGAACCGGTCGATGACGCCTGTACCGCCCATCGGCTTTTACTCCGTGCTCTTTGCCCACGTGGCGGCAAGCTCACTCATGGAACATGCGGACGGTCGAAGGCCGATAGCCTTGGTTGGGCGTGAGGAAGCGCCGGAGCTGCTCCCTCGCCTGATCCTGCGCAGCAACCCGCGCAGCTGCCTCGAGGCTCTGGGCTCGGCCTTGCGCGGCAACAGCGGCCGTCAGATCGGCGAGCTGCTGCGCCTGCAGCGCGAGAAGCTGATTGCCGGCCTGGGCCGCCTCCAGCGCCCCTACAGCGCCCTGGCTCGCATCGACGAGCGCGGACATCTCGTTCCGGTTGGTGTCGAGATTGCCGACCACCGTCGCCTGGATGCGCAGGGCGTCCTGCAGGCCCGCCACCGAGTTCTGCCAGCGCGCCTGCGCGTTGGAGATAAGGGCGTAATCCGACTGATTGGCCGAAGCCGGCGCATAAGTCGTCGAGAATGCCCGATCGATCTGCTGGACATCATAGGCGATGTTCTGCGCCTGGCCGAGCAATTGCCGGGTCCGTCCGATGGACTGCTGCAACTGCTGCAGGGAGGAGTACGGCAGGCTCGTGAGATTACGCGCCTGGTTGATCAGCATCTGCGCTTCATTCTGCAGCGACAGGATCTGGTTGTTGACCTGCTGCAGGGTGCGCGCTGCCGTCAGCAGGTTCTGCGAATAGTTGCTGGGATCGAAGACGGTCATCTGGGCCGCAGCTGGCAGTGCACTGCCCCCGATGACGACGGCGGTCGCGAGCGCAATTCCGAAACGACGGATAGAGATCATGACGATTCTCCTGTGCTGATGTTCGGGATGAGGTCGGCGGCCCAGGCCGCGCCGCGGGCGACTAGCCAGCCAGCGAGAAAGCCCTCGCGGCCGTGCTCGGCGAGGATGCGTTCGATCAAGGCCTGGTCGGACTTCGACGAGGCGGCGGTCAGGGCGAGTGCCACCTCGCCGAGGCCCAGCTCGAACAGGCGGTTGCCGGGGCGGGACTGGCAGTAGTAGTCACGCTTCGGTGTCGCGCGGGAGAGAATCTCGATCTGCCGGTCATTGAGACCGAAGCGGCGATAGATGGCGGTGATCTGCGGCTCGATTGCCCGCTCGTTCGGCAGGAACAGGCGGGTCGGACAACTCTCGATGATGGCCGGGGCGATGGCGGAGCCATCAATGTCGGAGAGCGACTGCGTGGCGAAGACGACCGAGGCGTTCTTCTTGCGCAACGTTTTTAGCCATTCGCGGAGCTGTCCGGCGAAGCCTTCGTCATCAAGGGCCAGCCAGCCTTCGTCGACGATGAGCAGAGTCGGCCGGCCGTCGAGCCGGGCCTCGATGCGGTGGAAGAGATAGGCAAGGACTACGGAGGCCGCTCCGGTCCCGATGAGGCCTTCGGTCTCGAACACCTGGACGGCGCCGTCGCCCAGCCGCTCGGCCTCGGCATCGAGCAGGCGCCCAAAGGAACCGCCCAGGCAATACGGCTGCAGTGCCCGCTTGAGCGCCGTCGACTGGAGCAGCACCGACAGGCCGGTCAGCGTTCGCTCGCCGAGCGGAGCCGAGGCCAGCGAACCGAGCGCCGACCAGAGATGATCCTTCACCTCCGGGGTTATGGCGATCTTCTCGCGCGCCAGGAGGGCCGAGATCCATTCTGCCGCCCAGCCGCGTTCGGCGAGGTCGTCGATGAGCGCGAGCGGCTGGAGGGCGACGGGCGCGTCGGCATCTTCGGTGAGCGCACCGCCCAGATCGTACCAGTCGCCGCCCATGGCGAGTGCCGCCGCGCGGATCGAGCCGCCGAAGTCGAAAGCGAAGACCTGTGCCGTGGCGTAGCGCCGGAACTGCAACGCCATCAGCGCCAGCAGGACGGACTTGCCAGCGCCGGTCGGGCCGACCACGAGCGTGTGGCCGACATCGCCTACATGAAGGGCAAAGCGGAACGGCGTCGCACCCTCGGTCCTGCCGAAGAAAAGCGACGGGGCGTCCAGATGGTCGTCCCGCGCCGGTCCCGCCCAGACCGCGGAAAGCGGGATCATGTGCGCCAGATTGAGCGTCGAGACCGGTGGCTGGCGGACATTGGCGTAGGCGTGTCCCGGAAGGGAGCCGAACCAGGCGTCGACGGCATTGACGGTCTCCACCATGCAGGTGAAGTCCCGGCCCTGGATCACCTTCTCGACGAGGCGCAGCCTCTCGTCGGCGATGCGCGGATCATCGTCCCATACCGTGACCGTCACCGTGCAGTAGGCGGCACCGACGGCGTCGGAGCCCAGTTCCTGGAGCGCGGCGTCGGCATCGATCGCCTTGTTGTGGGCGTCCGTATCGAGGAGCGTCGATGCCTCGTTGGTCATCACCTCCTTGAGGATCGCCGCGATCGACTTCCTCTTGGCGAACCACTGCCGGCGGATCCGCGTCAGGAGCCTGGTGGCGTCGGTCTTGTCGAGCATGATGGCCCGGGTGGACCAGCGGTAGGCGAAGGCCAGACGATTGAGGTCATCCAGGATTCCGGGCGTGGTCGCCGCCGGAAAGCCTACGATCGTGAGCACGCGCAGATGTGTGTCCCCAAGCTTCGGCTCCAGACCACCCGCCAGGGACTGATCGGCCAGCAGGGCATCGAGATACATCGGCACTTCCGGCACGCGCACGCGCTGGCGCCGGGTCGAGATGCAGGAATGCAGATAGGTCAGCGTCTCGCCATCATCGAGCCAGCGGCTCTCGGGCATAAAACCTTCGAGAAGTTTTAGGACACGATCCGTCCGGTCGATGAAGCCCGCCAGGATCTCGTGCGCGTCAGCGCCCACCGTGCGTGCGCGACCCTCGTAGAGGAAGCGCTCGGCGCCGGCGGACTCCCACGCCGGCGGCAAATAGAGGAAGGTGAGGAAGTAGGCCGACTCGTAGTGAGCCCCCTCCTCCTCGAAAGCGGCCTTGCGCTCGGCATCGACCAGCGCGGAGGCCGCCTCCGGGAAACTGCTCTCCGGATAGGTGCTGGAGGGCTGCCGCTGCGCCTCGACGAAGATCGCCCAGCCGGAGCCCAGCCGGCGCAGCGCATTGTTAAGGCGGCCGGCGACGCCGACGAGCTCTGCCGGCACGGCCGAGTCGAGATCGGGACCCCGGAAATGCGCCGTCCGCTGGAAGGATCCGTCCTTGTTGAGGACGACGCTCGGAGCGACGAGCGCCGCCCAGGGCAGGAAGTCCGCCAGGCGCGTGGCCGAGCTGCGGTATTCGGAGAGGTTCATCATGCCATGGCCCTCACACGCCGAGCCGACCGGGGATGCGCAGGTGGCGACGCACCACGTCGACGAACAGTGGGTCGCGTCTGGCCGCCCAGACGGCCAGGCCATGACCGATCAACCAAAGCAGGAGGCCCGCGATCCACAGGCGCAGGCCGAGGCCAACCGCGGCGGCCAGTGTGCCGTTGAGGATCGCGACCGCTCGCGGCGCGCCGCCCAGCAGGATGGGCTCGGTCAAGGCGCGGTGAAGCGGCACCACGAAGCCGGGAACGAGGTCTGTCATCAGACGAGGACCCCTCCGCCGAAGGAGAAGAACGACAGGAAGAAGCTCGAGGCGGCAAAGGCGATCGAGATGCCGAATACGATCTGGATCAGGCGCCGGAAGCCGCCAGAGGTGTCGCCGAAGGCCAGGGTGAGGCCGGTGACAATGATGATGATCACGGCAACGATCTTGGCCACGGGGCCTTCGACCGATTGCAGGACCTGCTGCAGCGGCTGCTCCCACGGCATGCTGGAGCCCGCCGCATAGGCCGCCGACGAGAAGGCCAGCAGTATCGAGGACAGAATGGCGGTCGCCGTGACGGCGCGCCGTATCGCGAAGTGACTCATTGCTGTTCTCCTGCAGGTGAGAGTGCGTAGTCCGAGTCGGCGCCGAGACCATTTACGCCGGCGAGCTCGGTCAGCCGGCGAGCGACGCCCCGGCCCGACAGCACGGCGATCAGGTCGATGGTCTCGGCGATGAGAGCCCGCGGCACGGTCACGACGGCTTCCTGGATGAGCTGTTCGAGACGCCGCAACGCACCCATGGCCGTGCCGGCGTGGATGGTGCCGATACCGCCAGGATGACCAGTGCCCCAGGCTTTTAGGAGATCGAGGGCTTCGGCGCCGCGCACTTCACCGATCGGAATGCGGTCAGGGCGCAGCCGCAGCGACGAGCGCACCAGATCGGACAGCGATGCCACGCCGTCTTTGGTGCGCAGCGCCACCAGATTGGCGGCGCGGCATTGCAGTTCGCGGGTATCCTCGATCAGCACCACCCGGTCGGAAGTCTTGGCGACCTCGGCCAGGAGCGCATTGGCAAGCGTGGTCTTGCCCGTCGAGGTGCCGCCGGCCACCAGGATGTTGCGGCGACTCGCGACGGCCTCGCGCAGCACCTCCGCCTGCCCGGCGGTCATGGTGCCCGCCGCGACGTACTCTTCGAGGGTGAAGACGGCGACCGCCGGCTTGCGGATCGCGAAGGTTGGCGCTGCGACGACGGGCGGCAGCAATCCCTCGAAGCGCTCGCCCGTCTCGGGCAGCTCTGCCGACACGCGCGGGCTGCCCGGATGGACCTCGGCGCCGACATGATGAGCCACGAGCCGAACGATGCGCTCGCCCTCGGGGGCGGCAAGGCGCTCTTGCGTCTCGACCAGCCCACTCGACAGCCGGTCGATCCAGAGCCGTCCGTCCGGGTTCAGCATGACCTCGACGACAGACGGATCCTCAAGCCAGGCGGCGATCGCAGGACCCAAGGCGGTGCGCAGCATGCGGGCGCCGCGGGAGAGCACCTCAGCCTGGAAGGAATGGACCGTCATCGTCACCCCGATTGCAGGACCGTCCGAGCAGCGGTCGTGGAATGGGATCGATTAGAAAGAGCAGGACACAGAGTGACGCAACAAGGTCGAGGGGGTCGTAGTGTTCTGGCGTGCAACGGCAGGCGGAAGGCGGTCCGGCCTCAGGACCGATGACTTTCCTCATCCGGTGCTTCATCTGGAGGCGCGATATCCTGGGAGATCTCGTCGGCCAGGGTCCGGCCTTTGGCCAGGCGCCGGCCGAGCGCCTCGACATAGCCCTCGTAACGCTCCCGGCCCTTGGCCTGCGCGCCCGGCTGCGCGGTATCCGGCAGAGGTGGAGTCGCGGTCAGCCAGAAGCGCACGAAGAGCGCCATCGCCTCGTTGGAGATGGTGACATGGCGCTCCAGCCGTTCGATCTGCCGGATGAGCCGATCGAGTCGGCGGCCGAGCGCCCCTTCCAGCCTCTCGGATCCGTCCGGCGACAGAAAGGATGCGAGGGCGGCTTCCACGATGAGCGCCTGCGGCGCGCGCTTGCGCGCCGCATAGTCGGCGAGCTTGATCGCCAGATCGGGCGGCAAACGGAACGTATGCTTGGTCCGCATCCGTCGGCTCAGAGGTCGATACCGTCGCCGGGATCCAATGCGGCCTGGCGGGCGAGACCTCGGGCAGCGGCACGCAACGCGCGAGCGCGCACGGCGTCCTCGTCGGACTCATCCTCGCCAAACGCAAACTCGGGTTGGGGCTTTGGAGGTTCGGGCGCGATGTCCTCATGCTCGGCAAGCTCGGGCTCTCGCCGGATTCCGCCATTAGCGGGGTCGTCGACGGGATGCGCCGCATGGCAGCCTGCCGGTCCCTGGCTCCCGTCCTGACTTGCCGGAGCGGGCATGCCCCTCCAGTCATCCGCCGCCGTGCTGATAACCTTCGGCCTTTCTGGCTTCGGTGCCGGAAACAGACGCTCCGTCAGCCGAGGGTCCTCGTAATACCGAGCCTTCCTGGCCCGGATCGGCGGGCAGCCGGATACCAGCACCAATTCGTCGGTGGCCGGCAGTTGCATGACTTCGCCAGGCGTCAGCAGCGGTCGCGCCGTCTCCTGCCGCGAGACCATGAGATGGCCGAGCCAGGGGCTCAGCCTATGGCCGGCATAGTTCCTCGCGTCGCGGATCTCAGTCGCGGTGCCCAGCGCATCCGAGACGCGCTTGGCGGTCCGCTCGTCGTTGGTGGCAAAGGAAACGCGCACATGACAGTTGTCGAGGATGGCATTGTTCGGGCCGTAGGCCTTTTCGATCTGGTTGAGCGACTGCGCGATGAGGAAGCTCTTCAACCCGTAGCCCGCCATGAAGGCGAGCGCGGATTCGAAGAAGTCGAGGCGGCCCAATGCGGGGAACTCGTCGAGCATGAGGAGCAACCTATGCCGCCGGCCCTTGGCATGGAGTTCCTCGGTCAGGCGGCGACCGATCTGATTCAAGA
>LSKJ01000145.1 GCA_001557035.1 Rhodospirillaceae bacterium CCH5-H10
ACGTACGTCCGGGACGACCGTTCGGCGGTCCGGCACCGCCGGCGGCGCTGTCCTTCTACTCACGCGATCGCTCGGGCGAGCATCCGCGCCAGCACCTCGCGGCGTGGAGCGGCATCCTGCAGGCCGACGCCTACGGCGGCTATGGCAGGCTGTACGACAGCGACCGGCCAGTCGGCGCGATCCTGGAGGCGGCATGCTGGGCCCATGGCCGGCGCAAGTTCTTCGAACTCGCCGACATCGAGGCGGCGGCCCGCCGCAAGGCCCGGCGCCAGGTGCCCGCGCCGACCTCGCCGATGGCGCTGGAAGCGGTACGGCGCATCGATGCGCTGTTCGACGTCGAGCAGATACGCCAGCTGGTCGCCGAGCTGGAGGCCTGGATGCGCGAGGAACGGCGCAAGCTCTCGCGCTACAATGACGTCGCTGGGTAAGCGTCCGGCGAGGACCGCGGGCTTGTCAGTTGCCGGCGTTAGCCGGCCCTGCTCGAGGATCTAGTGCCGCTTGCTGTTGCGGCTGTTGCAGCAGCTTCCAGTTCCAGGGCAGCAGTTCGGCGATTCGTTTGGCGGGGTGATCCTGCAGGCGAGCCAGGACGTCGGCGAGCCAGGCCTGGGGATCGACGTCGTTGAGCTTTGCGGTCTCGATCAGCGTGTAGATGGACGCGGCGCGGCGGCCGCCATTGTCGGAGCCGGCGAAGGTCCAGTTGTTGCGGCCGACGGCGATGCAGCGCAAAGCGCGCTCGGCGGCGTTGTTGGTCATGCAGAGGTGCCCATCGTCGAGGAAGCGAACCAGGGCGTCCCAGGCATTAAGGCTGTAGGCGATCGCCTTGGCGACCTGGTTGCTGGGCGAGAGCCTGGCGTGCTGCTCGCGCAGCCAGGCGCCCAGCGCCTCGACCCGTGGCCGGCTGCGCTCGTGGCGGACCTGGCGCCGTTCGTCGGGCGGCAGGCCGTTGATATCGCGCTCGACGGCGAACAGGGCATCGATGCGGGCTACTGCCTCGATGGCGATCGGCGCCTTGTTGAGACGCGCCAGGTCAAAGAACTTGCGCCGCGCATGGGCCCAGCACGCCGCCTCGATGATCGGCCCCGGCTTGCGGCCGACCTCGTACAGCCGGTTGTAGCCGGCATAGGCGTCGGCCTGCATCAGCCC
>LSKJ01000146.1 GCA_001557035.1 Rhodospirillaceae bacterium CCH5-H10
CGATCGGGTGAAGCTGAACTTCTGGGATGGCACGGGCATGGTGCTGGTGGCCAAGTGTCTGGAGGACGGCAAGTTCCGCTGGCCCGGCGTACAGGACGCGGTCCTGCGGCTGAGCGCGGCCGAACTGCAGGCGTTGCTCGAGGGGCTCGACTGGCGGCGCGTTCACGAGCCCCGGCACACTGACGTGCCGACGGCAGCGAGTTGATCGCGGCGCGCTTAAGCGGTCGCAAGTTGCGGGCGGTTGTGATTCACTTGCCGCGTGATCACGCCCGCTGATGCTCTTCCCGACGATGCCGGCCTGCTCAAGGCGATGCTGATCGCCGAGCGGATCGAGAGCGAGCGGCTGCGCCAGATCATCCGGGAGTTCCAGCGTCATCGCTTCGGGCGGCGGGCCGAGAGCCTGCCCGAAGATCAGCTGCAACTTGCGCTGGAGGATGCCGAGCAGGAAGCGGCGTCGGGCCAGGCGGCGTCTGAGGAGAAGAACCCACCCGAGCGCAAGGCGCGTGCAGCACGACGTCGGACCAACCGCGGCGCGCTGCCGGCGCACCTGCCGCGCATCGAGAGGGTGGTCGATGTAACGAGCATGGTGTGCCCGTGCTGCACGGGGACACTGCACCGCATCGGCGAGGACGTCTTGGAGCGCCTCGACATCGTGCCGGCGCAGTTCCGGGTGCTGGTCGTACGCCGTCCTAAATATGCTTGCCGCGCCTGCACGGACGTGGTCGTGCAGGCGCCGGCGCCAGCGCGCCTGATTGAAGGCGGATTGCCTACCGAAGCGACCGTCGCCCAGGTGCTGGTCTCGAAGTTCGCCGACCATCTTCCACTCTATCGACAGGCCCAGATCTATGCCCGGCGAGGCATTGCCCTGGATCGATCGACCCTGGCCGACTGGGTCGGGCGCGCGGCCTTCCTGCTGCGGCCCGTGCACGAGCGGCTGTTGGACAGGCTCAAGGCCTCGCCGAAGCTGTTCGCCGACGAGACGACGGCGCCGGTGCTCGATCCAGGACGAGGCCGGACCAAGACCGGCCAGCTCTTCGCCTATGCCCGGGACGACCGGCCCTGGGGCGGCACCGATCCGCCCGGCGTGGTCTATGTCTACGCCGGATCGCAAGGCCGAGCGGCCGATCGCGCATCTCGCCGGCTTCAAGGGCATCCTGCAGGTGGATGGCTACAGCGGCTACAAGGTGCTGGCCAGGCAGGGCGACGTGCAGCTCGCCTTCTGCTGGAGCCACGTGCGCCGGCACTTCTACGAACTCGCTACACCCGGCCCCGCGCCGATCGCCACCGAGGCGCTGACGCGCATCGCCGAACTCTACCGCATCGAGGCCGAGATCCGCGGCCGTTCCGCCGAGGAGCATCACCGGGTCCGCCAGCAGCGCACCCGGCCGCTGGTCGAAGCGCTCGAGCCGTGGCTCCGCGCCAAGCTTCAACTCATCAGCCAGAAGACCAAGCTCGCCGAGGCGATCCGCTACGCACTGTCACGCTGGCAGGGGCTGTACCTGTTCCTCGACGACGGCCGCATCGAGATCGACAACAACGTCGTCGAGCGAAGCATCAGGCCTCTTGCCCTGACCCGCAAGAATGCCCTGTTCGCCGGCGCCGACGGCGGCGCCGAGCACTGGGCCGTGATCGCCTCGCTTATCGAGACCTGCAAACTGCTTGGCGTCGAGCCGTACGCCTACCTGGCCAACGTCATCACCCGCATCGTCGGCCGTCACCCCAACAGTCGCCTCGACGAGCTCCTGCCGTGGACCTATCCCGCTACGCCCAATCTCAAGGCCGTGGCCTGAGAACGACGCTTACCAATCACGGCTTCCAGCTCGCGAATTACCCGGCCGCCCGGCAGCGAGGTATCGGCCACCAGGAACAGGCTCTCC
>LSKJ01000147.1:0-5000 GCA_001557035.1 Rhodospirillaceae bacterium CCH5-H10
CGGCTGATCGTACCCGCAAGAAATCCGAGACAACGCCCGCCGGCAGCCGCCAGCGGGCGTTTTTCTTGGCCTTACAGGTGGATCAGGGTCGGTGCGACGAAGGCCAGCACCGTGAAGCCCAGGCCGAGCACACCCAGGCCGGCGGACAGGAAGGTCAGCCAGGCAACCGCGGTGAGGGCGGCGGCGCCGGCCAGCACGATGGCGAGCTGGAAGCAGGCCGAGCCGTATTCGAACATGTGATAGGCGGCCATCGACCGGTCGCGATGCGCTTCCTTGACCTTGGCGCGCGCCGCCAGCTCCTTGCGACCCTCGTTGGTCTCGGGCTCGGTATCGTAGCGCTGCGCCGTCTGGCGCCACCGCTCGGCCTGCGCCTTGAGGCCGGGCGGCAGGGTGTCCGGGCTGTCCTTGAACGTGGCCTCGACCTCTTCGGCGGCAGTCCTGAGGGTCGTCTGCCGGATGGTCTTGGACTGGAAGAACGACCACAGGTTGGATGCATCGATGTGGCTCGAGAGCCCGTTCGTCTGCGAGCTCTTGCCGCCCATTTCCGAAACCGCCAGCAGGGCGGCGAGGATCGCCACCAGCAGCGCGATCTTCTTGTTCGAGCTGTCGACGTGGCCGTGTCCGCCAGACATTCCAATGCCTCCAAATCCTGGTCGGCGGCGTTCTTAGCCCACGTTTCCAGGAGGCGAAAGCCGCACCGGGCCTGAGGTCTTGTACGCTGCAAATCCGATCCCATATCGCCTGCAGGATGCCTCCCAGGAGGGTCCGCTCTTCCGCCCGCCGCTCGACGGGGGCGTAAAGGAAAGGGTTGAGTATGAATCAGGAAAAATACACCGAACGCATGCGGGGCTTCCTGCAGAGCGCCCAGATGATGGCGCTTCGCGAGGGCCACCAGCGGCTTATTCCAGACCATGTCCTCAAGGTGCTGCTGGACGATCCGGAAGGCCTCGCGGCCAATCTGATCGGCTCGGCAGGCGGCGATTCGCGTGCGGTCTATCGCGCCGTCGAAGCCAATCTCGCCAAGCAGCCCAAGGTCGAGGGCCAGGGCTCCGGCCAGATCTATCTGGCGCCCGAGACCGCGCGCCTGTTCGACCAGGCCGAGACCATTGCCGAGAAGGCCGGCGATTCGTTCGTCACCGTCGAGCGCATGCTGATCGCGCTGGTACTCGCGAAGGGGACCGAGGCTGCCGATGCGCTCGCAAAGGGCGGGGTGAAGCCCCAGGCGCTCGAGAAGGCGGTGCAGGAGCTGCGCAAGGGCCGGACCGCCGATTCGGCGTCGGCCGAGGACAGCTACGACGCGCTGAAGAAGTACGCGCGTGATCTCACGCAGGCCGCCCGTGACGGCAAGCTCGATCCGGTGATCGGTCGCGACGAGGAGATCCGTCGCACCATCCAGGTGCTGAGCCGCCGCACCAAGAACAATCCGGTGCTGATCGGCGAGCCCGGCGTCGGCAAGACCGCCATCGCCGAGGGCCTCGCGCTGCGCATCGTCAACGACGACGTGCCGGAATCGCTCAAGAACAAGAAGCTGATGTCGCTCGACCTCGGCTCGATGGTCGCGGGCGCCAAGTTCCGCGGCGAATTCGAGGAGCGCCTCAAGGGCGTGCTTTCGGAAATCTCGTCGGCCGAGGGCGAGATCATCGTCTTCATCGACGAGCTGCACACGCTGATCGGCGCCGGCAAGGCCGACGGTGCGATGGACGCCTCCAACATGCTGAAGCCCGCCCTGGCGCGCGGCGAGCTGCACTGCGTGGGCGCCACGACGCTCGACGAGTACCGCAAGCACATCGAGAAGGATGCCGCGCTGGCGCGGCGCTTCCAGCCCGTATTCGTGGCCGAACCGACGGTCGAGGACACGATCTCGATCCTGCGCGGCCTCAAGGAGAAGTACGAGCTGCATCACGGCGTCCGGATCGCGGACTCCTCGATCGTGGCCGCCGCGACCCTGTCCAATCGCTACATCGCCGACCGGTTCCTGCCGGACAAGGCGATCGACCTGATGGACGAGGCGGCGAGCCGCATCCGCATGCAGGTCGACAGCAAGCCGGAGGCGCTGGACGAGCTCGACCGGCGCATCATGCAGCTCAAGATCGAGAAGGAAGCGCTCAAGAAGGAAAGCGACGAGGCGTCGCGTGACCGGCTCGAGCGCCTCGAGAAGGAGTTGTCGGAACTCGAGCAGAAGTCGGCCGCGCTGACCGCGCAGTGGACCTCGGCCAAGGACAAGCTCGCCGATTCGCAGAAGGTGAAGGAGCAGCTCGACAAGGCGCGCTCCGAGCTGGACGCGGCGCAGCGGCGCGGCGAACTCGCCAAGGCGGGCGAGCTGGCCTACGGCGTGATCCCGGACCTCGAGAAGAAGCTCAAGGAGGCCGAGACCCACGAGGTCGCGGGCGGCAAGGGCGTCAAGGAAGAGGTCATGCCCGAGGACATCGCGGCCGTCGTGTCGCGCTGGACCGGCGTGCCCGTCGACAAGATGCTCGAGGGCGAGCGCTCCAAGCTGCTGCGCATGGAAGAGGAGATCCATAAGCGGGTGATCGGCCAGGACGAGGCCGTCGTCGCGGTGGCGAATGCGGTGCGTCGCGCCCGGGCGGGGCTGCAGGACCCGAACCGTCCGATCGGTTCGTTCCTGTTCCTCGGCCCCACGGGCGTCGGCAAGACCGAGCTCACCAAGGCGATCGCGGCGTTCCTGTTCGACGACGACACCGCGATGGTGCGCATCGACATGAGCGAGTTCATGGAGAAGCATTCCGTGAGCCGCCTGATCGGCGCGCCGCCGGGCTATGTCGGCTACGACGAGGGCGGCGTGCTCACCGAGGCGGTGCGGCGGCGTCCCTACCAGGTGATCCTGTTCGACGAGGTCGAGAAGGCGCATCCGGACGTGTTCAACGTGCTGCTGCAGGTGCTGGACGACGGTCGCCTGACCGACGGGCAGGGCCGCACGGTCGACTTCAAGAACACGCTGATCATCCTGACGTCCAACCTGGGCAGCTCGCATCTGGCGGCCCTCAAGGACGGCGAGCCCGCCGAGTCGGTGCGCGAGCCGGTCATGGAAGAAGTGCGCCGGGCGTTCCGTCCGGAATTCCTGAACCGTCTCGACGAGATCCTGCTGTTCAACCGGTTGAGCCGGGCGCACATGACGGACATCGTCGAAGTGCAGATGCAGAAGCTGCTGAAGCTGCTGGCGGATCGCAAGATCCAGCTGAAGATCGACGGCAAGGCGCTGCAGTGGCTGGCCAATCGCGGCTACGACCCGGTCTACGGGGCGCGGCCGCTCAAGCGGGTTATCCAGCGGAGCCTGCAGAACCCGCTGGCGACGCAGCTTCTCGAGGGCAGGATCCGCGACGGCGACACCGTCGAGGTCGGCGTCGAGAACGGGGAGCTGACGGTCGGCGGCGAGCGCGTGATGAGCGACGCCGCCGACTAGAGACTAGTCGCCTTTGGCGACCTGAGACGGCGCGGGTTCCTTCGGAGCCTGCGCCGTTTTCTTTGGCGCGGGCTTCGGTGGCTCCGCCGGCTTTTCGGCTCCGCCGGCGACCGGCGCGTTCTTGAGCTGGGCGAGATACTGTTTGGTCAGCGCCTGGAAGCGCGCCGCGTCCTTGCCCCCGACGGTGCCGCGCATGGCGAACTTCTGGGTGAGTGGATTGACGTGCTTGCCGCCCTTGTGGAACTCGTAGTGCAGGTGCGGGCCGGTCGACATGCCGGTCGATCCGACGAAGCCGATCACCTGTCCCTGGCGCACCGAAACGCCCGGCTTGATGCCGGGGCCGATGCGCGACATGTGGGCGTAAGCCGTCGCAACGTCCTGCGTGTGCTGCAACTTTACGTAGAGTCCGTAACCGCCGTTGGGTCCCGCGGCCACGACCTTTCCGGTGCCGGCGGCCAGGATCGGCGTCCCCGAGGGCGCGGCAAAATCCACGCCTGCGTGCAACGCACTGAAGCCCAGGATGGGGTGCTCGCGCATGCCGAAGCGCGAGGTGATGCGCGAGGCGTCCATCGGCGTGCGCAGGAAGGAGCGCACCACGCTCTCGCCTTGCGGGTTGTAGAAGCCGTCCGCGCCACCCTGGGGGCGGTAGCGGATCACGGTGACGGTGCGCTTCAGGAGCTTGAGTTCGCCGGCTAGGAGGCGACCGGGATGGGTGACCTTGCCGTCGCTCGTCACGAGCTGCTCGAGCAGGACGGTGAACTTCTGCCCCTGCTTCAGTTCGCGCTGGAAGTCGACGTCGTAGGACAGGGCGCGCACGAACTCGATCATCGCCGCCGACGGCGCGCCGGCCTTGATCCCGCTCTGCTGCAGCGAGCCTTCGCGCTCGCCCTCGACGCGCACGATGCGCGGGCTGACCTTGTAGACCTTCTCCTCGGCGTCGTAGCTGCCGTCGTCGTTGCGGCTGACGATGTACTCCCGCTCGGGTTGAGGCCGGACCGACAATGCAAGCACGCGCGGTGCATCGGGCTGGTCCGGCATCGTCTGCATCGTGAGCTCGATGGTCTCGCCCACCGCCAGGCGCCGCTTCTTCAGGAGCGACTGGAGCTTCTCCGCGATCTGCTTGCGCTCCGCCGGGGCGACGTCGATGTCGGCCAGCATCTTCTCGACCGTGTCGCCTTTCTCGAGGCGCAGGGTGAGGTCGTAGATGTCGCCGGCCGGTGGATCGGCTTCACCGGTCATGCCGCCCGGGCCTTCCTGCGGCTTCATCTGGAAGCCCTTGAAATCGATCGGCGGCACCGCGGCCTTGCCGAAATCGGCCGCCGTCGGCGGCGGCGCGGGCTCGCTGTTCGCGATGATGACGGGCGCCGCGCTGGCCGATTCCGGAAGAACCGGTGCCACGGGAGCCTTCGCCGGGGGTGGCAAGGCAGCGATTTCGGGGTTGGACCGGTGGCTGAGAACCAGCCCGGCCATGGCCAGGCCGATCACGCCGATCGCGAAGAGGACAGGCCGGAACAACCCAAAAGTCATGCTTCTGGTGCTTTTCGGCCGGTCCGACGGTGGGGGGAAACCCGTCATGACC
>LSKJ01000147.1:7500-18004 GCA_001557035.1 Rhodospirillaceae bacterium CCH5-H10
AGGGTGGAAGGAATGGGTAACAAGGCCGTTTTCGGAGTGGGGGTCGTCCCCTGCACGGAACGAGCCGATAGGACGATCGCAAGATCGTTCCATCGCTGACAAAACGTGAAGTCAAGCACAATAAGGGCGTTTGGCGGATGCCTTGGCACTGAGAGGCGATGAAGGACGTGGCAGGCTGCGATAAGCTTCGGGGAGTTGCCAGCACACTTTGATCCGAAGATTTCCGAATGGGGAAACCCCATCCATCAGGATGATCGTTGACTGAATACATAGGTCAACGAGGCAAACCCAGGGAACTGAAACATCTCAGTACCTGGAGGAAAGGACATCAACAGAGACTCCGCTAGTAGTGGCGAGCGAACGCGGACTAGGCCAGTGCTTCGATTGTAAGAACCGGAACACTCTGGAAAGAGTGGCCATAGCGGGTGATAGCCCCGTACGGGTAGAAAGCAGTCGGAGACTCGAGTAGGGCGGGACACGTGAAATCCTGTCTGAACATGGGGGGATCACCCTCCAAGCCTAAGTACTCCTCAGTGACCGATAGTGAACAAGTACCGTGAGGGAAAGGTGAAAAGCACCCCGACAAGGGGAGTGAAATAGACCTGAAACCGAACGCCTACAAACAGTCGGAGGCCGCAAGGCTAACGGCGTACCTTTTGTATAATGGGTCAGCGACTTACTCTGTGCAGCAAGCTTAAGCCGATAGGTGTAGGCGCAGCGAAAGCGAGTCTGAATAGGGCGCTTAGTTGCACGGAGTAGACCCGAAACCGGGTGATCTAGTCATGGGCAGGTTGAAGGTGCGGTAACACGCACTGGAGGACCGAACCGGTTACCGTTGCAAAGGTATCGGATGACCTGTGATTAGGGGTGAAAGGCCAACCAAACTCGGAAATAGCTGGTTCTCCGCGAAAACTATTTAGGTAGTGCGTCGTGTGATTACCGCCGGGGGTAGAGCACTGGATGGGCTAGGGGGACCCAAAGTCTTACCAAACCTAACCAAACTCCGAATACCGGCGAGTACAGCGCGGCAGACAGACGGCGGGTGCTAAGGTCCGTCGTCGAGAGGGAAACAGCCCAGACCGCCAGCTAAGGTCCCTAAGTCATGGCTAAGTGGGAAAGGATGTGGGAATTCCATAACAACCAGGAGGTTGGCTTAGAAGCAGCCATCCTTTAAAGAAAGCGTAATAGCTCACTGGTCTAATTAAGAAATCCTGCGCCGAAGATGTACCGGGGCTCAAGCCATGCACCGAAGCTGCGGACTCGAAAGAGTGGTAGCGGAGCGTTCCGTAAGCCTGCGAAGGGAGACCCGTGAGGGCTCCTGGAGGTATCGGAAGTGAGAATGCTGACATAAGTAGCGACAAAAAGCGTGAGAGACGCTTTCGCCGTAAGTCCAAGGGTTCCTGCGCAAGGTCAATCCGCGCAGGGTTAGCCGGCCCCTAAGTCGAGGGCGACAGCCGTAGACGATGGGAACCACGTCAATATTCGTGGGCCTGCTGGTGGTGACGGATCCGAAAAGTGGCCCGAGCTCGTTGGCGAATGCTCGGGCGGCCCAAGGGTTCCAGGAAATAGCCCCAGCGTATAGACCGTACCCTAAACCGACACAGGTGGACTGGTAGAGTATACCAAGGCGCTTGAGGGAACCATGTTGAAGGAACTAGGCAATTTACCCCCGTAACTTCGGGATAAGGGGGCCTCTGCTGGTCTCAGCAGAGGGGCACAGACTAGGGGGTGGCGACTGTTTACCAAAAACACAGGGCTCTGCTAAGCCGTGAGGCGAAGTATAGGGTCTGACGCCTGCCCGGTGCCGGAAGGTTAAGAGGAGAGGTGCAAGCCTTGAATTGAAGCCCCGGTAAACGGCGGCCGTAACTATAACGGTCCTAAGGTAGCGAAATTCCTTGTCGGGTAAGTTCCGACCTGCACGAATGGCGTAACGACTTCCCCGCTGTCTCCAACATGGGCTCGGCGAAATTGAATTCCCCGTGAAGATGCGGGGTACCCGCAGTTAGACGGAAAGACCCCGTGCACCTTTACTACAACTTTGCAGTGGCATTAGAGAATGGATGTGTAGGATAGGCGGGAGCCTTTGAAACCGGGGCGCTAGCTCTGGTGGAGGCAACCTTGAAATACCGCCCTTTTGTTCTTTGATGTCTAACCGCGGTCTGTCATCCAGATCCGGGACCCTGCATGGTGGGTAGTTTGACTGGGGCGGTCGCCTCCCAAAGAGTAACGGAGGCGCGCGATGGTGGGCTCAGGCCGGTCGGAAATCGGCTGCTGAGTGCAATGGCACAAGCCCGCCTGACTGCGAGACTGACAAGTCGAGCAGGGACGAAAGTCGGCCATAGTGATCCGGTGGTTCCGCGTGAGTGGGCCATCGCTCAACGGATAAAAGGTACGCCGGGGATAACAGGCTGATACCACCCAAGCGTCCACAGCGACGGTGGTGTTTGGCACCTCGATGTCGACTCATCACATCCTGGGGCTGGAGCAGGTCCCAAGGGTTCGGCTGTTCGCCGATTAAAGTGGTACGTGAGTTGGGTTCAAAACGTCGTGAGACAGTTTGGTCCCTATCTGCTGTGGGTGTTCGAGACTTGAGAGGAGCCGTCCTTAGTACGAGAGGACCGGGATGGACTTACCTCTGGTGTACCGGTTATGGCGCCAGCCGTAGCGCCGGGTAGCTATGTAGTGAAGGGATAAACGCTGAAAGCATCTAAGCGTGAAACCCGCCTCAAAACTAGGTCTCGCTGAGAGTCGTGGTAGACCACCACGTTGATAGGCCGCATGTGCAAGTGCAGTGATGCATTAAGCTTAGCGGTACTAATAGCTCGATCGGCTTGATTTCATTCGTTCCGTGCAGCGGTCGACATCCGCTGCACGGCCTTGTGCACGACTTTTAAGACCTCACCTTTTGCATTCTGACGATCCGGTGGCTCTAGCGAGAGGTGTACACCCGATCCCATTCCGAACTCGGACGTGAAAACTCTCAGCGCCAATGGTACTGTGTCTCAAGGCACGGGAGAGTAGGTCGCTGCCGGATCTTCCGAATGCAAAGGGCACATTCCGATACGACGATCACTGCACGCGGGATTTGACGCGGGGTGGAGCAGCCCGGTAGCTCGTCAGGCTCATAACCTGAAGGTCGTAGGTTCAAATCCTGCCCCCGCAACCAATTTCTGAAAGCCGTTCTCGAAAGAGGACGGCTTTTTTGCGTCGGCATGCCGGCTAGGAGATCGCAGATGCTTGGACCGCAGAAGATCCCGGCCTTTTGCACGCAATGCCGGTCGCGCTGCGGCTGCCTGGCCATCGTCGAAGACGGGCGCTTGCGGGGGATCGAGCCCTTGCCGGATCATCCGACCGGCCAGGCGCTTTGTCCGAAGGGCCGGGCGGCACCCGAGCTCGTCTATCATCCCGACCGCGTGACGACTCCTCTTCGGCGCACCCAACCGAAGGGCGCGGCCGATCCGGGGTGGACGCCGATCGGGTGGGGCGAGGCCCTGGCGGAAATCACCTCTCGCCTGTCCGGCATCCGCGAGCTGCACGGCGCCGAGCAGGTGGCCTTCTCCGTCACCACCCCGAGCGGCTCTCATATTTCGGATTCGATTTCCTGGGTCGAGCGCTTCATTCGCGCCTTTGGCAGTCCGAACACGATCTACGGAACCGAAATCTGCAACTGGCACAAGGACTATGCCTCGCGCTTCACCTACGGCCACGATATCGGCACGCCGGATTTCGCGAACACGGACTGCGTCGTGCTGTGGGGCAACAATCCCGCGGCGACCTGGCTGGCGCGCCAGGTAGAGATTCAGAAAGGCCTCAAGAACGGCGCGCGCATGATCGTGATCGATCCGCGGCCCACGGCGCTGGCGAAACGCGCCACTCAATGGCTGCGGGTGCGTCCCGGGACGGACCAGGCGGTTGCCCTCGGGCTGGCGAACCTGCTGGTCTCGAGCGGACGCTTCGATCGCGCCTTCGCCGCGACCTGGACGAACGCCGGCCTGCTGGTGCGCTCCGACACGGGCCGCTTTCTGCGCCAAAGCGACCTGCAAGCCGATGGCCGGAGCGACGTTCTGTTTTCCCATGCCGGCGACGGCGGTGGCCTGTTGGCCGTCGATCCGACAAGCGAAGGTTCCGCCACGCCCGTCCTGAGGTGGAGCGGCACGGTCGAAACGCTGTCCGGTCCCGTCCTGTGTCACACCGCGCTGGAGTTGTTCGCGCGGGAAGCTGCCGAATTTCCGCCGGAGCGTGTCGCCGAAGTGAGTGGCATCGAGCCCGGCGACCTCGCAAAGGCCGCCGACATCATCGCCGGCGCGAAATCGGTTGCCTATTACGCGTGGAACGGCGTCGGGCAGAGCGTCACGGCCACCCAGACCGATCGCGCGATTTCGATTCTTTACGCCCTCACCGGCAGCTATGGCCGCAAGGGCGGCAACGTGCCGGGCGGCGCGGCGCCCTTCGTCGACATTTCCGGCCAGGATCTCCTGTCCGCGACACAGCGCGACAAGGCGCTCGGTCTTGCCGAGCGGCCTCTCGGTCCCGGCCTTCAAGGCTGGGTCACGGCCCGCGATGTCTACAAGGCCGTGCTGACGAACGCGCCCTATCCCGTGCGCATGTTGATGTCGTTCGGCACCAATCTCCTGTTGTCGCAGCCGGATACGGAAATCGCCCGCCAGGCGTTGTCGGCGCTGGAATTCCACGTCCACGCGGATTTCTTCGTCAACGCGACGGCCCGATACGCCGACATCATCCTCCCCGTCGCGACTTCGTGGGAGCGGGAAGGCTTGCGCACCGGTTTCGACGGCAGTCTCGAGGGACTGCGACATGTCCAGCTCCGGCCGCCCGTCGTCGCGCCCGTCGGCGAGGCCCGCTCCGACACCGACATCGTGATGGGGCTCGCCGCCGGGCTCGGCCTCGGTGATCGGATGTTCGACCTCGATGCCGATCGAGGCCACGACGCTGCCCTGGCCAAAACGGGACTGACCGTCGAGATGTTGCGCGGTTCTCCGGCGGGCCTCGTGGTCGAGGGCACAGCGCAGCTCGACGCCCAGACGGCTATGTCCGACGGCCGTCCCCGCGGCTACCCGACCCCGACCGGCAAAATCGAAATCTATTCGGAGCGGCTGCTGCTCGCCGGCTACCGGCCGCTCCCCGGCCTCGACGTCAAAGATCTTTTGCCGGCCGACGCGAATTATCCGCTGCGCCTCGGCAGTGCCAAGAGCGTCGCCTATTGCCACAGCCAGCATCGCAATATCGATTCGCTGCGCCGGCTGGTCCCCGACCCGGTCGTGGAGATCTCGCCGGACGATGCGGCGGCCCGCTCGATCGTTCAGCGCGACTGGGTTCGCATCAGGACGCGGAGCGGCGACGTGGTTGCCCGGGCCGCCATCGTGCCGGGACTCGCGCCCGGAGCCGTGTTCGGCCAGCACGGCTGGTGGGTCGATGGGAGCGACGGCACGCCGTATGATCGCAATCACCCCTTGGCGGCGAACCTGAACGGTGCGATCGCCACCGAGCGCGCCGATCCCGTCAGCGGTTCGATCCCGCTGCGGGCCTCATGGTGCGAGATCGAAAAGCTGAGCCGTCATGTCCAGCGATCCGATTGATCTCTTCCGCCTGAAAGGGCGCACCGCCCTGGTGACCGGCGCCCGCCGGGAAATCGGCCGGGCCATCGCGCTCGCGCTGGGCCGCGCCGGTGCGCAGGTTGCAGTTCACCATGCAGGCACGTCCGAGGAGGAAGCGGATGCCAGGGCCGTCGCCGGCGAGATCGAACGGGATGGCGGAACCGCGCGCGCCTTCGCGCAGGACTTCGCGCTCGACGATGCCGGGCGCCGGCTGGCCGAGACCGTGTCGGCCTGGTCGCCGGTCGACATCCTGGTGCTGAACGCCTCGATCGAAATGCCGGAACCCTTCGAGGCGATCGATCGCGAGCGGTTCGACCGGCAGATCGCGGTCAACCTGCGGAGCCCGATGGAACTGCTGCAGGAACTGGTCCCGCCGATGGGGCGCCGCGGCTGGGGACGCGTCGTCACGATCGGCAGCGTCCAGCAGGTCAGGCCGCATCCCCGCATGCTGGTCTATGCCGGGACCAAGGCGGCGCAGTTGAACTGGGCCTGGAATCTCGCCCGGCAATTTGGTGGCCAGGGCGTCACGGTGAACAATCTCGCGCCCGGCGCCATCCTGACAGCGCGCAACCGCGAACAGATGGCGGTCGAGGGCGAGGCGCTGGCTCAACGCATTCCGACGGGCCGGCTCGGTCGGCCCGACGACCTGGTGGGCGCGGCCCTGCTTCTGTGCTCGGACGCCGGCGCCTACATCAACGGCGTCAATCTTTACGTCGATGGGGGACGCTCGATCGCCTAGGATCGAAGCCGTACGTCAACAGGGTTCACATGGCCGCCGCTCCCGAGACCCGACTTTCAGACGCCGAACGAGACGAGCTCGGGAAAATCGCCGGGACGATGGTTCCCGCAGACACAGCCCTCGGCATGCCGGGGGCCGACGATCCCCTCATCCTGGACGACATCGTGAGATCGCTGGGCCGCGATCTTCCGCTGGTGCGCGAGGCGCTCGCCGCCCTCTCGGCGAAGTCCGGCGGGGCGTTCGCCGCCAAGGACCAGGAGGCAAGGGAAGGGCTGATCAACGACTGGTATGCCGGCGGAGGTGCGCCCGCCGCCGCTCTCGGACGGGTGATCGTAAGTGCCTACTATCGCGACGATCGCGTTTTGCGGGCGCTCGGGCACGAGGCGCGCGCGCCTTTCCCGAAGGGTTACGTGCTGGAGCAAGGCGACTGGTCTCTGCTCGACGTCGTGCGCAACCGGCCGAAGCTCTGGCGCGACGATCGAACCCTCCCGACGGGAGAGCGCTGACATGGCCGCGAACGAAAAGGTCGATGTCCTGATCATCGGCTCGGGCGCGTCGGGTGCGGCCGTGGCCTGGAGCCTGGCCGAAACGAAGATGCGGATCCTGTGCCTGGAGCAGGGCGACTGGATGAAGCCGACCGACTTCCCCAGCAACGGCCGCGACTGGGAGGCACGGCGCTACACCGATTTCGAGATCAGTCCCAACCGGCGCGGCCGCGACATCGACTATCCGATCAACGACGACAATTCGCTGATGAAGATCGCCAACTTCAACGGCGTCGGCGGCGGCACGATCATCTACACCGCCCACTGGCCGCGCATGCATCCCTCGGATTTCCGGGTGAAGTCGCTGGATGGTGTGGCTGACGACTGGCCCGTCGACTACTGGGCGCTCGAAAAGTTCTACGACGAGAACGACCGGATGATGGGCGTCTCGGGCCTTGCCGGCGATCCCGGCGTACCCCCGCGCCATCCGCCGATGCCGCCGATCGGGCTCGGCAAGACCGGTACACGTTACGGCCAGGCGATGAACCGGCTGGGCTGGCACTGGTGGCCGTCCGACAGCAGCATCGCCACCACCGACTATGAAGGCCGGGCCGGCTGCATCAATCTTGGCCATTGCACGCCGGGCTGCGCGCAGGGCGCCAAGGCCAGTACCGACATCACTTACTGGCCGCTGGCGCTGCGGGCCGGAGTCGAACTGCGCACGCGCTGCCGGGTGCGCGAGATCACCACCGACGAGCACGGCATGGCGGCCGGCGCGGTCTATTACGATGCCGATGGTGTCGAGCATTTCCAGCCGGCCGAGGTCGTCATCCTGGCCTGCAACGGCGTGGGCACGCCGCGCCTGCTGCTGAATTCGGCCTCCGCGAAGTTTCCGAACGGTCTCGCCAATTCGTCGGGCCTCGTGGGCAGGAACCTGATGCTTCATCCCTGGCCGATGGTGTCGGGGTATGTCGAGGAGCCGCTCGACGGCGGACGCGGTCCCATCAACACGATCTGGAGCAAGCAGTTCTACGAGACCGATCCGTCGCGCGACTTCGTCCGCGGCTACACGCTGCAGTTCAGCCGTGGCACCGGTCCGGTCAACCAGGCGATCGTGGGCGCTGCCTCCGGCCTCCTGCCGTGGGGCCGCGATCATCATCGCCAGTACCGGCAGATGCTGGATCGCCGGCTGAACATCGGTGTCGCCTGCGAGGACCTGCCGGAGGAGCACAACCGGGTCACGCTCGATCCCGTCCTGAAGGACAGCAACGGCATACCGGCGCCCAGGATCGACTACACGATCAGCGAGAACACGCGCCGCATGATGGAGCACGGCATTGCCCGTGCCGAGGAGATCCTGACGGAAGCCGGCGCCACACGACTCTACTGCTCGCGCACGGCGCTGAACTATCCGGGCCACTTGCTCGGCACGGCGCGGATGGGCACCGATCCCGAGCGCTCGGTGGTGAACGAATGGGGCCGGAGCCACGACGTCAGGAACCTGTTCATCGTCGACGGCAGCATCTGGGTCACGTCGGGCGGCGTGAACCCGACCTCGACCATCCAGGCCCTGGCGCTCTACATCGCCGATCAGATGAAGCAGCGGCTGGCCACGCTTTTCGACTGATCGCCCAGCGGTCATGGCTGGCGCGGCGGAAGATGTTGCGCCACAGTCGGGACGACATGCGCGCCATCATCATCGGAGCCGGGCGGGGCAGCCGGCTCATGCCCACCACCGAAGACGCCCCCAAATGCTATGCCGAGATCCAGGGCAAACGCATCCTGGACTGGACGGTCGAAGCCTTGAGAGGCGGCGGCTGCACCGAGATCGTATTCATCGGCGGCTATCGCATCGACTCGGTGAAGCGCGACTATCCGGATTTCATCTTCCGCGAGAACGTGGACTGGCCGAACAACAACATCCTCGTCTCGCTGATGTGCGCCGAGGACCTGATGGACCGGCCCTTCGTCACCAGCTACTCGGACATCCTGTTCACGAAGGAGGTCGTGCGCGGCCTGGTCGACTCGAAGGACGAGTTGGCGCTCGGCGTCGATACCGACTGGCGGGAGCATTACAAGCCCAGGACCCAGCATCCGCCGCATGACGCGGAGAAGGTGATCACGCGCGGCGATCGGGTCGAGCGCGTCTACCGCACGATCCCCTACGAGGATGCGACCGGCGAATTCATCGGCGTGGCGAAGTTCGGCGCCGAGGGCGCGCGCCGGTTCCGCGAGTTCTATCATCTCCGCAAGGCCGAGTTCTGGGACAAGCCCTATCGCGAGGCGGCGATCTTCCAGAAGGCGTACCTGATCCACATGTTCCAGGACATGATCGAGCAGGGAATGTCGTTCGGCCACGCAGACACGCCGGGCAAGTATCGCGAGATCGATACGCAGGAAGACATGAATCTGGCCCAGACCCTGTGGAAGCCTTGAAATGAAGACCCTGCCGCTGTTTCCCGCCTCCATCGTCGGTTCGATCCCGCGCCCGCTCGTGGTGCGCGAGCTGATCGAGAAGCCCGAGTGGGACGAGACCGACCGAAACACGATGGACGCCGCCATCCGCTTCGTCGTGGCGCTGCAGGAACGCGCCGGCCTGGACGTGGTGAACGATGGGGAATGGCGTCGCCGCTCGTACATCGGCGTGATCGCCGAGTTGGCGCACGGCTTCACCCTGGAGATCAATCCGGCGGACGGGCGGCCCTGGACCGTCGTCACTGAGAAACTGACGCCCAAGCCGGCCGGCTTCATCGCGGCCGAGGCGAAGTTCGTGAAGGAGATCGCGAAGGTCGCCACCAAGATCACGCTGCCGGCGCCGGCGTTGCTGGGCGAGCGGCTGTGGGACAAGGGACGGTCGGGGAAGGCCTATCCGAAGCGCGAGGACTTCGTGCGCGACTGCGTGGCGCCTCTGCGTGCCGAGATCGCGCTGCTGCAGGACATGGGCGTCGAGATCGTGCAGATCGACGATCCGCATCTTTGCCTGTTCGTCGATCCCGACGTGCGCCGGAGCTACGAGGATCCCGATCGCGCCGCCGACTTTGCCGTCGAGATGATCAACGAGACGGTGAAGGGCTTCGACGGGATCAAGTTCGCCGTCCATCTCTGCCGCCGTGCCGGCGCGCGCGTGCGCGGCGAGAAGCACCATGCCGGCACCTACGGGCCGATCCTGAACCAGCTCAACAGGCTCGAGGTGCAGCATCTCACGATGGAGTTCACCGCCGCCGGCGCCGACGATCTCGAGAGCCTGGGCCGCCTGCGCGAGGATTTCGAGCTGGGTCTCGGCGTCGTCGACGTGACGCCGGGTGCGCCGGAGGCTGCCGCGCTGATCGTGTCGCGGGTCGAGCGGGCGCTGACCCGCATCGACAAGAAGCGCATCACCCTCAACCCGGACTGCGGCTTCGCTCCGGGCTCGGCGGCGAAGGTCGATACCGACGAGGTCTATCTCAAGTTGAAAGCCGAAGCCGAGGCGGCACGGACGCTGCGCGCGAAGTACGCTTAGCGTCGTTCCAAGCGGAACCGGATCACACTCCCGACCTCATGCTGAGGAGCGCTCCAAAAGAGCGCGTCTCGAAGCATGGGCATCAGCACCACGTTTGTTGCCCATCCTTCGAGACGGCCCTTCGGGTCTCCTCAGGATCTGTCTCTTATACACATCTCCGAGCCCA
>LSKJ01000015.1 GCA_001557035.1 Rhodospirillaceae bacterium CCH5-H10
GCCCAGGTCGACGGCCCGGCCGAGGCGGCGTTCGTCACGTCGATCGACGCGCCCCTGCCGCCATTGGCGCCGGCGAGACCCTGGCCGCCGTCGCCGCCCCGGAGGGCGGCCGTCGCCGTGACATCGCTGAGCGTCGCTTCGACATAGGCGGTGGCGCTGGCCATGCCGCCGCTGCCGCCCGTGAAGCCCGTGCCGCTGCCCGTGCCGCCTGTGCCGCCCTCGGCGGATGCATGGATCCCGACGACGGCGTTCTCGCCGGTCGCGAGACCCGCCGCGGTGGCGGTGGCGCTGCCGCCCGTCGAGCCGTTGCCCGTGGCCGAGGCGCCGGCATCGCCACCGGTGGCGTCGGCGGTGCCGTAAAGCCAGCCGGCGGCGGTGATGTCGAGGGTGGACGAGCCGGCGCCGCCGGAGCGGCCGGTCTGGCCATCGCCGCCATCGCCGCCCGCGCCCGTTACCCGGGCCTCGACGCGGCCGCTGACGTCGGCCTGGATCGTGTCGTCGAAGTTAAGCGTCGAGGAACCGCTGCCCGCCAAGCCGCCAATGCCCGTACCGGCCGCATTGCCGCCGTCGCCGCCGGTCGCGGTCTGCGTGAAGATCAGGGTGCCGGCCAGGGTCGAGCCGCTCACCGCATCGATCAGCGTGCTGGAGGCGCCGACGCCGCCGACATTGGCGCCGCTCGAATTACCGCCATTACCCCCGGTCTGGGTCACCGTCGCGCGGGCTTCGTCGCCTGCGCCGGCGCGGGCTTCGGCCGTCGAGTCCACGGCCGCGCCGCCCGACCCACCGATCGCACCATTTCCACCA
>LSKJ01000148.1 GCA_001557035.1 Rhodospirillaceae bacterium CCH5-H10
AGCGCCAGCGTCTCGCCCGGCGCCACGTCGAAGGTGAGTCCGTCGACCGCGCGCACGGTGCCGACGGCGCTCTGGAAGACGATGCCGCGCTTCACCGGGAAGTGCTTGGTGAGGCCGGTGACGGAGAGCAGGGGCTCGGTGCTCATTCGGCAGCCTCGGCAAGGACGAGATCGAGCGGCGCCTTCCAGCAGGCGGCGCGATGGCCGGGCGCCACCTCACGCAACGTCGGCTGTTCGGCTCGGCACTGCGCATCCGCGAGCGCGCAGCGTGGGCTGAAGCGGCAACCGGGCGGCGGGGCATAGGGATTGGGCACGACGCCCTCGATGGCGGTGAGGCGCTCGTCGCCGTCGCTGCCCAGCCGCGGGATCGAGCCGAGCAGGCCCAGCGTATAGGGATGCTGCGGATCGCTGAACAGCAGGCCGACCGGCGCTTCCTCGACGATGCGGCCGGCATACATGACGATCACGCGGTGGGCGAGCTCGGCCACCACGCCGAGATCGTGCGTGATCAGCATGATGGCGGCGCCGGTGCGATCGCGCAGGTCGCGCAGCAGGTCGAGGATCTGCGCCTGGATGGTGACGTCGAGCGCCGTCGTCGGTTCGTCGGCGATCAGCAGTTTCGGGTCGCAGGCCAGCGCCATGGCGATCATCACGCGCTGGCGCATGCCGCCGGATAGCTGGTGGGGGTACTCGTCGAGGCGGGTCTCGGGCGAGGGGATCTTCACCAGCCGCAGCATTTCGAGCGCGCGCGCGCGGGCCTCCGCGGCGGAGAGCGAACGATGAAGCTGGACGGCCTCGACGATCTGCTCGCCCACGGTCTGCACCGGGTTGAGACTGGTCATCGGCTCCTGGAAGATCATGGCGATGTCGTCGCCGCGCACGGCGCGCATGTCGCTTTCCGGCAGGTCGAGGAGATTGCGGCCCTCGAGTCTGATCTCGCCCGCCGTGATCTTCCCCGGCGGGTTGGGCACCAGCCGCATGATCGACAGCGACGTCACAGACTTGCCGCAGCCCGACTCGCCCACGATGCCCAGCGTCTCGCCGGGCGCGAGGGAGAAGCTGATACCGTCGACGGCCGCGAACGAACTGCCGCCGGAGCGGAACTCCGTTCGCAGACCCTTCACGTCGAGGAGCGGCGTCGTATCGCTCAAGCTGCGCGCCTCATGTCACCGGCCGCGATTGCGGCAGGCGATCGCGGGTGCCGTAGACCGGCGGTGCGAGCTGGTCGGCGGTGCGGCCGGCCCAGTCGCGCTGGCTCACGGTCTCGAGCCGCTTGCGCTGGCCTTCGATCAGGCCGGCGGTTGCCGCTTCGACGTCGACCGTCAGGACCTTGCCGTCCTTCACCACCTGCGTGCCGTCGACATAGACGTGACGGATGGCACGGTCGCCTGCCGAGTAGATCAGGCTGCGCACCGGCTCGTGGGCCGGCTGCATGTAGGGATGGCTCATGTCGACCAGTGAGAAATCGGCCTTGCAGCCCGGCGCCAGCCGACCGAGGTCGGGTCGGCGCAGCATCTTCGCGCCACCAATCGTGGCGGCCTCGAAGGCGTGCCGCGTCGTGCCCATCTTGTAGTTCATGGTGATGGCGCGGGCGAGGTAGCAGACCAGCCGGATCTCATCGAGCATGTTGTGCGGGAAGGTGTCGGTGCCGATGCCGACCGTGATGCCCGCGTCCATGTAGCGGCCGATCGAGTTCATCACCATGCCGCGCCGCGCGAACACGGTCGGGCAATGGGCCACCGACGCGCCGGAATCGCGCAGCCGCACGAAGTCGTTGGCATGCGGGTAGTGGATCTGCGGATGGTCGTTCAGGAAGATTCCGTGGCCAATGATCAGGTCGGGCCCCAGTACGCCGATCGAGTCGAGCCATTCGATGGGCGTCTTGCCGTGGCGATGCACCATTTCGTGGAACTCGACGACGGCCTGACAGGCATGGGTCTGCATCGGCAAGCCGCGCCGCTTGGCCTCCTGCAGCGCCTCCTTGAAGAAGCCCTCGCGGCACGTGTCGATCTGCGCCGGACCGACCATGCCGGAAAGGCGGCCGCTGGGGTGCTTCGCCGCCTCGTCGAGTGTCTTCATCGAGGCCTCGAAGGCCTTCTCGCCGGCCTTCTCGTCCCAGGCATATTCGACCGTGTGGCCGTTCTTCGTGTACCAGACGCCCTGGCGCATCATCGGGCAGACCACGGCGCGAATGCCGGTGGCGGCGAGATCGTCAGACCAGCCGGGGCGGGCCATCGACAGGTCGGTGATCGTTGTGACGCCGCTCTTCAGCAACTCCGACACCGCGACCTTGGAGGAGGGGCCGGCATCCTCTGGGTTCAGGCCGAACACCGTCAGGTATTCGTAGAGCGAACTCTGGCCGAGCTTGTCGCTGCCATATTCCTCGGTGAGGCCCTTGTTGGCGGGCTCTGAAAAGGGATGGCTGTGCACGTTGACGAGGCCGGGGATGGCCATCATCCCCTTGCCGTCGATTGTGGTGTCGACCGGGCCCGTGTAGCCCGGTCCGACATGGGCGATCTCGTTGCCCTTGAACACGAGATCGGCATTTTCGAGATAGACGTGTCGCCCTTCGGCCTCGTCCCATCCGACGAGATGGTCGAGGCCGGCGATCTTTGTCGTCTTCATGGACGTTTCACTCCGCTTGCTGGCTGTCTGCTTGCTATTTGAACGCGATGCCCAGGCCCTTGTAGAGGCCGCATCCGTAGTTGCCGTGCGCCTTGATCGGCTTGAGCTTCGATCCGGCGACCACGAACAGCGGCTCGTGGAACAGCGGGATCCAGACGAAGGCGTCATGCACCTTCTGCTGTACCGCCTGGTAGGAGGCCGTGCGGGTGGCTTCGTCGGTCGCGGTCGAGCCCTTGTCGAGCAGCTCGTCCGTTTCCTTGTCCTTCCAGTTCATGCGGTTCGGGGTGGGCGTGTTGGCCGAGCGGAAGTAGAGGTTCAGCGCGTCGCCCGCGCTGACATAGGGGAAGCTCATGCCGAAGGCGTCGAACTCCTGGGTGGCGAGCTTGCCCCATGCCACGGTCGAGTCGAAAAGCTGGATCTGCAGGTCGACACCGACCTTGCGCAGGTCACCCTGCACGGCCTCGGCAATCTCCTTGAATGTGCCCGAGATGCCGTAAATCAGCGGCGCGAGCTTCTTGCCGTCCTTGTAGCGGAAGCCGTCGGCGCCCTTCTTCCAGCCGGCCTCGTCGAGGAGCTTCTCGGCCTCCTTGACGTTCTCGCCGTAAGCGTTCCTGTCGAGCTTCGCATTGAAGTCGAGGACGTTGGGCATGAGCATCGTCGAGGCCGGTTCGGCGAAGCCGAAGGTGACGGCTTCGGTGATCGCCTTCTGATCGACGGCGAGGTTGAGCGCCCGGCGCACGCGCACGTCGCTGACCAGCTCCTTGTCGACCTTGAAGCCGATGAAGTAGGTCCAGAAGAAGTTCGCGGCCTTGGTCACCGAGAGGTTCTTGTTGGCCTGCAGCTCCTTGATCGACCAGTAGGGAACGTACTGGCTGGCATCGGCCTGGCCGGCCTGCAGCGCGGTGACGCGCGTATTCTCCTCAGGCACCACCTTCCAGGTGACCTTGTCGACCTGGGCCTCGGTGTAGTCGTAGATCGGCGGGCCCCACTTGTAGCCCTTGTGCTTGGTCAGCACCGTGGAGTCGCGCGGCGTCCAGCTTTCGAAGCAGTAGGGACCGGTACCGTCGAAGCCCTTCACGCCGAAGTCGGCGCCGAGCTGCTTGGCCTGGTCGACGTTAAGGACCGTGTGGAAGTACTGCGTCATCTGGTAGAGCAGTTCGGAGAACGGCTTCTTGAGCTTGTATTCGACCGTGAAGTCGTCGGGCGCCGTCACTTTGTCCACGTCGCCCATGCGCCACTTCACGAGGCCCTTGGTCTCTGGATCGAGCCAGCGTTCGTAGGTGGCGACGACGTCCTTGGCGGTCATCTTCTTGCCGCTGCAGAAGGTGACGTCGTCGCGCAGCTTGAAGGTGTAGGTGAGGCCGTCCGGCGAGACGGTCCAGCTCGTGGCGAGGCCCGGCTTCAACGTCTTCATGTCGAAGTCGAGATTCACCATCGTGTCGCCCATCATGTAGATGACTTCGGCGCCCGACCGGGAGGTCGACTTGTGCGGATCGTAGCGATCGGTGTCGATCTCGCGCACGATCGTCACGTTCTTCTGCGCCATTGCCGGCGCCGCAAGGCCCGTCATCGCCACCGCGGCCAATGCCGCCCACGTCAATTTTCTGTTCATGCCCACACCTCCTCTTTTCTCACCTTATTGCCGCAGCTTCGGATCGAGAGCGTCGCGCAATGCGTCGCCCAGCACGTTGAATGCCAGAACCACGAGGAAGATCGCCGCGCAGGGCAGGGTCGAGACATGCGGCGCGATCGAAAGGAACTTGCGGCCGTCGGCGGCCATGCTGCCCAGTTCGGCGGTCGGCGGCTGGGCGCCGAGGCCGAGGAAAGACAGCGCCGCGCCCAGCAGGATCGCCTGGCCGAGCTGCAGCGTCATGTAGATCAGGATGGTCGGCCAGCAGTTGAGCGCGAGGTAGCGCCAGATCAGCGCGCCGTCGCCGAGGCCGACGGCGCGGCCGGCTTCCATGTATTCCTGCTGCATGATCGATTGCGCCGCGCCGCGCGCGATGCGGGCGATCGAGGGGATCGAGGCGATGCTGAGGGCGACGACCAACGAGAAAAGGCCGGTCCCCATGACCGCCGCGATGGCGAGGCCGAACAGGATCGACGGAAAGGAGAGCAGCACGTCGACCAGGCGCATCAGCGGCTGGTCGAGGCGCTTGAAATAGGCTGCGCTCAATCCGATCAGGGCGCCGAGGCCGCCGCCCACCAGGACGGCGGCGATGCCGATGCCCAGGGTCGCGCGCAGGCCGAACAGGATGCGGCTCACCATGTCGCGGCCCTGGTTGTCCGCGCCCAGCAGGAAGTCGGGGCAGCGCGCGCCGCCGATCGGGCAGAGGCGCAGGCGCATGTTGGACGCGTAGGGATCGAACGGCGCGATCCACGGCGCGAGGATCGCGGAGCCGACGATCACGATCAGGAACAGCGCCGCCACTGCGGCGGGCGGATCGCGCAGGATGCGCCGCCACACGGCATTCTTGCGCCGGATCGCGGCGATGGCACGCTGGTCGGCTTCGCTTTGCAGGGGCAGGGCCGCGTCGGTCATCCGCGGGCAATCCTTGGATCGAGATAGGCGTAGAGGACGTCGACCGCGAGGTTGATGGCCATGAAGCCGACGGCGAGGATCAGGATGGCGCCCTGCGCCAGCGGGAAGTCGCTCGACGTGATGGCGCCGACGGCCATGCGACCGACACCCGGCCAGGCGAACATGGTCTCGGTGACGATCGAGCCACCCAGCAGGAAGCCGATCTGCAGGCCAACCAGCGTCACCACGGGGATCATGGCGTTGCGCAGAGCGTGGCGCACGGTGACGCGCCAGTCGGAGGCACCCTTGGCGCGGGCGGTGCGCACATAGTCGGCGCCCAGGGTCTCCAACAATGACGTGCGCGTCATGCGCGCGACGGGGCCGACGAAGACCGCGCCCAGCGTGACCGCCGGGAGGATGATGCTGAGGAAGCCGTCGGGCGTCCAGATCGGGCCGTTGCGTCCCTGGAAGGGCAGGAGCCCGGCGCCGCCGACATACTGGATCAGGAGCAGGCCGACCCAGAACACCGGCACTGACACGCCCATCACCGAGAGCGCCATGATGGCACGGTCGATGAGGGTGCCGCGGCGGCGGGCCGCCAGGGTGCCCAGGGTGATGCCGAGCGGCACCGCCCAGATCAGGCAGGCCAGCATCAATTCGACGGTCGGCCAGAGCGTGAGCGCGATCTCGTCGACCACGGCGCGGTTCGAGATCATCGAGCGGCCGAGATCGAGTTGGAAGACGCGGCCGAGATAGCGACCGAACTGGACCCAGAGCGGCTGGTTGAGGCCGAGGTCGTTACGGATGGCGTCGATCTCGGCTTTCGTGGCGGTCGGACCGGCGACGACGGTTGCCGGATCGGTGGGCACGACCTGCAGCAGCAGGAAGCCGATGAGCAGCACCCCCAGCAGCACCGGGAGCGAAATCATCAATCGGTGGGCGATATGGCGCGCCATTTCTTTCGAAACTTGCCCCCTTCGGGTAAGAACACTGGCCGACGCCGCGACGCTCGACAAGCGCGCGGCGGTGGCATGATCGCTGCAAGAAACGCGCCGAGGAGCGTCGTCCATGTCGACTGGCAAGCTGAACGAGCAGGCAAAAGGCGTCTATATCATCGCGGCAACGCCGTTCACCGACGAGGGCGCGGTCGATCTGCAGAGCATCGACACGTTGACCGATTTTTATTTGGGGTGCGGCGTACATGGCTTCACCCTGCTCGGCATGATGGGCGAGGCGCACAAGCTCACCGCCGACGAATCGCTCTCGGTCGTCAATCGCGTGATCGGCCGGGCTCAGGGTCGGCAGGTGATCGTGGGCGTGAGCCATGCCGGTCTCGAGAACGTGCGCCGCCTGTCGCACGAGGCGATGATCGCCGGCGCGTCGGGCGTGATGGTCGCGCCGGCTCCGGGTCTCAAGGGCGACGAGGGGCTCTACAATTACTATGCGCAGGTTTTCCAGGCGCTTGGGCCCGACATTCCTGTCGTCTATCAGGACTACCCGCAGACCACCGGTGTCTTCATGCCGGTCAACGTGTTCGAGCGGCTGGTCGACGACTTCCCGCAGCTCGTGATGCTGAAGCACGAGGACGCGCCGGGTCTCGCCAAGCTTACGAAGGTCCGCGAGGGCGAGAAGAAGCCGGGGCGTCGCCGCGTGTCGATCCTGGTCGGCAATGGCGGTCTCTATTATCCGCAGGAGATGCGCCGAGGCGCCGACGGCGCAATGACCGGTTTCGCCTGGCCCGAGATGCTGGTGCAGGTCTACGAGCTCTTCGCGAAGGGCAGGGCAGAGGAGGCGGAAGACCTCTTCGACATCTATCTGCCGCTGGTGAGGCACGAGGTGCAGCCGGCGATCGGCCTTGCGCTGCGCAAGGAAGTGCTGTTCCGCCGCGGCGCCATCAAGAGCCCGAAGCAGCGCGCGCCGGGCTCGTCGCTCACGGCGACGGACAAGACGGAACTCGACGGCATGATCGCGCGCCTCGAGCGCCGACTGGCCGATACGGGCCGCCACGCCAAGGCGGCGGAGTAGGGAACATGGCTGAGTATGATTTGATCGTTCGCAACGCAAAGATCGTTACGGCCGAGCGCCAGACCGAGGGCGACATCGCCGTGAAGGGCGGACAGGTCGTCGAGATCGGCCCCGACCTCAAGGGCAAGGGCGCGCGCGAGATCGATGCCGGCGGCAAGTTCGTGCTGCCGGGCGGCGTCGACAGTCACTGCCATATCGAGCAGAAGTCGGGTATGGGCGTGATGTGCGCCGACGATTTCTATACCGGCACCGTCTCTGCCGCGTTCGGCGGCACCACCACCGTCATTCCCTTCGCTGCCCAGCATCGCGGCATGTCGTTGCGCCAGGTGGTGAACGACTATCACGAGGCGGCAACGCCCAAGGCGGTGATCGACTACGCCTTCCACCTGATCGTCACCGACCCGACGCCGCAGGCACTGGGGCAGGAACTGCCGGCGCTGATCAAGGACGGCTACACCTCGTTCAAGATCTACATGACCTACGATGCCATGAAGGTCAGCGACTACCAGATCCTCGACATCCTCTCCGTGGCGCGGCGCGACGGCGCGCTGGTCATGGTGCATGCCGAGAACCACGACATCATCCAGTGGCTGGCGCATCACCTGGTCGAGCAAGGCCACGGTGCGCCGAAGTTCCACGCCATTGCCCATGCGCGCATCGCCGAGGCCGAGGCGACCAACCGCGCGATCTCGCTGGCACGTCTGGTCGATGCGCCGCTGTTGCTGGTGCACATGTCGGAGATCGAGGCGATCGAGACGCTGCGGCAGGCGCAGAAGAAGGGCCTGAAGATCTTCGGAGAAACCTGCCCGCAATACATTGCGCTGACCGCCGACGACATGGACAAGCCCGGCGTGGAGGGCGCGATGTGGTGCTGCAGCCCACCGCCGCGCGATTCGGCGGCGCAGGAGGCGGTGTGGGCGGCGCTGAAGGATGGCACGTTCCAGACCTTCTCGTCGGACCATGCGCCCTACCAGTTCAATGCCGGCGGCAAGATCCCCAAAGGCGACAAGACGACCTTCAAGGAAATGGCCAACGGCGTGCCCGGCATCGAGATCCGGCTGCCGATGCTGTTCTCGGAGGGCGTCCAGAAGGGCCGTATCACGCTGCAGCAGTTCGTGGCGCTCACGTCGGCCAACCACGCCAAGCTCTATGGCCTCTATCCCCGCAAGGGCACGATCGCCGTGGGCTCCGACGCCGACTTCGCCATCTGGGATGCAGACAAGGACGTGACGGTGACCTGGAAGGACCTGCACGACAATGTCGGCTACACGCCCTACGAGGGCCGCCAGATCAAGGGCTGGCCGATCACCGTCGTGAGCCGCGGCCGTGTCGTGGTCGAGGACGGCAAGCTTAACGCCGAGCGCGGCTCCGGCCAGTTCCTGCCCTGCGCCTCGCCCGATTCGTCCAAGCCCATTGGCCAGTCCGCGCCCGAACTGCAGGCCATGTCGCGCTTCGGCCTGAAGCCGCTGTTTTAAGTTGCTGTCGCCATACGCACCTTGTCATCCCGAGCGTAGCGAGGGACCTTTGCCGACGTCTCGAAAGGTCCCTCGCTGCGCTCGGGATGACAACTTTACTTTCATCCAAGCCAAGAGCCGATAATGTCCCGCCGTTTGAAAGTCTCGTCCGCCCAGCTGGGTCCGATCAACCTCGCCGACAGCCGGGCGAGCGTGGTCAAGCGCATGATGGAGATGCTGAAGGAAGCCGATTCGCGCGGCTCCAAGTTCATCGTGTTTCCGGAGCTGGCGCTGACGACCTTCTTCCCGCGCTACTGGATGGAGGATCCCAACGAGGTCGAGAAGTATTTCGAGAGCCAGATGCCGAGCCCCGAGACGCTGCCGCTGTTCGAGCTGGCGCGCGAGAAGGGGATCGGCTTTTACCTCGGCTATGCCGAGCGGACCGAGGAAGAGGGATCGACGCACCATTTCAACACGTCGATCCTCGTGGGACCGGACGGGCGGCTGATCGGCAAGTACCGCAAGGTCCATCTGCCGGGCCATGACGAGCATCGCCCGACGGTGCCGTATCAGCATCTCGAGAAGAAGTATTTCGAGGTCGGCAATCTCGGCTTCAACGTCTGGAAGATGTTCAAGGACGAGGTGATCGTCGGCCAGTGCATCTGCAACGACCGTCGCTGGCCCGAGACGTTCCGCGTCATGGCGCTGAAGGGCGCCGAGATGGTCGTGCTGGGCTACAACACGCCCAGCGACAACGTCTATGCGCCGCACGAGCCGCCGTACCTGCGCGTGTTCCACCACATGCTGTCGCTGCAGGCAGCTGCCTACCAGAACGGCATCTGGGTGGTCGCGACGGCCAAGGCCGGCAAGGAAGACGGGTTCTGGCTGCATGGCGGCTCGGTCATCGTCGCGCCGACCGGAGAGATCGTGGCCAAGGGCACGACCGAGGAGGACGAGGTCATCTCCTACGATTGCGATCTCGGCCTCGGCGAGTACATCCGCAACACCACGTTCAATTTCGCCAAGCATCGCCGGCCCGAGCACTACAAGCTGATCAGCGAGCGCACCGGCGTCAAAGTCGAACCGTCGAACTGAGGAACCGAGACATGCAATACGCTTCCGACGACCTGACGCCGCATGAGCGCTACAAGGTCCTGACCGCTTTCGTGCTGCCGAGGCCTATCGCCTGGGTGACGACCATGGGACCGACGGGCACGATCAACGCCGCGCCGTTCAGCTTCTTCAACGTATTCGCCGAAGACCCGCCGCTCTGCATGTTCGCGATCAACAAGCGGCCGGACGGACGCATCAAGGACACCTGGACCAACATCGAGCGCACGGGCGAATTCGTGGTCAACCTGACCGACGAGCCGCTGGCGCTCAAGATGCACGAATCGAGCGGCGACTTTCCGCCCAACGTC
>LSKJ01000149.1 GCA_001557035.1 Rhodospirillaceae bacterium CCH5-H10
TCTGGGCCTGTGCCGTGTCGAGCACCGCGTCGCTGCCGGTCGATCCCGCCGACATTGCCGGCGACGAGGGCGCGCACGACCGGCTGGAGGCGCTGTGCCGCGCCGTCTCGCCCGCTCTGGCGACGGCGCCCATCGTGGCGCATCAGGCCTGCTTCCGCCCCGTGACCGAGGATGGGCTGCCGCTGATCGGCGCGATACCCGGCATCGAAAAGACGTGGGTCGCCACCGGCCACAGCGTCTGGGGCATGCTCAACGCGCCCGCCACGGGCGAGGCGATGGCCGAACTGATCCTCGATGGCGCGACGAGCCACGTTCCGCTGCGGCACTTCGATCCGGGACGATTGCGGCCATTCCAGCTTGGAAGTTGAGAGCAAGGATCCCTCGCTTCGCTCGGGATGACACCTCTTTTGTCATCCCGAGCGAAGCGAGGGATCCTTCCTCTGCCTCACCCCTCCGGCCGGCTGGTCCAGCGCGGCGGCAGGAGCCGCGTGTTGAGGAAGAACGGCACGCTGTTGTCGCTGAGGCGGATCGTGCCGATGAACGGCAGTTCGTACGACGCCCGGAAATAGATCTGCGCGCGATGGGCGACGCTGTAATCCTCGTTGGCCGGCGGCAGGCCGAACAAGGCGCGGAACGGGCAGCGGAAGGTGACGGTCTCGCCGGGTTTCAGCTCCGAGGACGAGCCGCCGGGAAAGCGCACGTCGGTCGCCTCGATCAGCGTCGGCTCACGGCCCGACGCCCGCACATGGTCGAGTACGCAGTTGAGCTTCAGGCCCTTCATCGGGAACCAGGGGCTTGTGTTCTCCGCCGTAAAGGTCGCGTCGAACGGCGAGCCCGCTTTCTGTTCCACCGAGGCGTAGCTCGGCACCGGCCGCATCGACCAGGCACCGATCCCGACGCCCGCGATCACGACCAGCACCGCCAGGAACACGATCAGGCTCTGCAGTGACCGCGCGCCACTGTGCGCCATCATGCGCAGTTCCTGCTGGAGCGTCGTGGTCGGCGGCGGCAGCGGCTTCGGGCCCTGGGTCCGGGACGCCGGCTTGCGGGCTCTCGGCTTCGTGCCAGCGGAAGAGGCGCTCTTCCGGGGCTTGCTCGCGGGCTTCTTCTTCTGCGCCATCGCGTTACGGCTTAACGCATCCTGCCGCCCTCGGCCATCACGCGACTGGTCGCAGGCGGGCCGCGATCACGGCTTGGCGCGCTCGCGCAACTGCTCCTCGATCATCCTGTTCAGACCGCCACGGATGCGATCGAGGTCGAGCTGGCCCTTCAACCGCTTATCCTCCTTGATCCCGTTCATCATGCTTTCGAGGATGTTCGCGGGGTTGAAGCTCGGCGGGAAGGAGCGCGGCGGGAACTCCTTGAACGAGTCGGCGAACTTGAAGACCTCGTCCATCATGCCGTAGGCCAGCCCGACATGGTTGAGCTGCCAGTCCCAGAAGGTATTGGAGGTGACGTC
The DNA here is from genome assembly GCA_001557035.1 of Rhodospirillaceae bacterium CCH5-H10. Lineage (GTDB taxonomy): Bacteria > Pseudomonadota > Alphaproteobacteria > Reyranellales > Reyranellaceae > Reyranella. Next base: position 1,460 of record LSKJ01000149.1, read on the forward strand.
GGCCCGCTCGAACGGATCCTGCATCACGTTGAAAATCTTCTGCAGACGCAAGGTCGTGAAAGGTTCGGCCCACAGGCCCAGGGTGCCCTGCGCGCGCTGTTCGGAGAAGACATACTTGTAGTCGCCCTGGCGCACGGCCACGAGCAGCCCGTCATCGTCGGAATAGAAGAACTTGTCGCGCGCGCTCTTGGTGCCGTTGTTGTTGGCGGCACTGCCGCTCACGTTGCGCAGGAACGCCGACTGGTCGAAGCCGTCGAGATGCACCTTGTAGGTGATCCCGTTGGCGGTGTAGCCCGCCTTGCACTTGGCAACGATGTCCGGCTCGCCGGCGATCGCGCAGAGCGTGGGGATCCAGTCGTTGTGTGCCATCAGCTCGTTGGTCACCGTGCCCGCCTTGATGACGCCCGGCCAACGTACCAAGCACGGCACGCGGAAGGCGCCTTCCCAGTTGGTGTTCTTCTCGCTGCGGAACCACGTCATGGCGCCGTCCGGCCATGAATTCATATGCGGGCCGTTGTCCGTCGAGTAGATCACGATCGTATCGTTGGCGAGGCCCATGTCGTCGAGTGCCTTGAGCAGCGTCCCGACCGTGTCGTCATGCTCCATCATGCCGTCGATGTATTCGCTGTCGCCGTTCTTGTAGCGGCCGCGATGCTCGGCGCGGACATGCGTGCGCAGATGCATGCGGGTGGCGTTGAACCAGGTGAAGAACGGCTTGCCTGCCGCCTGCTGGCGCTTCATGAAATCGATGACCGCGGCCGACGTCTCGTCGTCGATGGTCTCCATGCGCTTCTTGGTCAGCGCGCCGGTGTCCTCGATCGTTTGCTTGCCGATCTTGCCGAAGCGCGGATCGACCGTCGGGTCGTCGACGTTGGTCGCCTTGGTCTTCAGCACGCCGCGCGGGCCGAACTTGGCGCGATAGGCCGGGTCCTTGGGATAATCCGGCAGCTCCGGCTCTTCCTCGGCATTGAGGTGGTAGAGATTGCCGAAGAACTCGTCGAAGCCGTTGACCGTCGGCAGCGATTCGTTGCGGTCGCCGACATGGTTCTTGCCGAACTGGCCGGTGGCATAGCCCAGGTTCCTGAGCAGGCCGCCGATCGAGGGATCGAGCTGGCTCATGCCCATCGGCGCGCCCGGGAAGCCCACCTTTGTGAGGCCTGTGCGGATGCCATGCTGGCCGGTGAGGAACGCGGCACGGCCCGCCGTGCAGGATTGCTCGGCATAGTAGTGCTGGAACTTGATCCCCTCGCGCGCGATGCGATCGATGTTGGGCGTCTCGTAGCCCATCAGGCCGTTCGAATAGGCGCTGATGTTGGTGATGCCGATATCGTCGCCCCAGATGACGAGGATGTTGGGCTTGCGGCCTGAGGCGCCGGCGGGCGGCATCTGCGCGGGCCGTTGCTGCGGCGTCTGCTGCGCCTGGGCGAGTTGCGTGGGCGCGAGGCCCGTCGCCAGCACCGAGAGCGCGGAGCCCCCGAGCAGGAAGTTGCGGCGGCGTGTGTCGAAGGGCTTGTCGCTTCGATCGCTCATGTTCCCCTCCTGCGTTTCGGTGGCGTCACGCTAGCAGAGTCGCAAAGCGGTCGGGAGGTATTAGGCTGTGCGTCGGCGCATGCCCAGCTTACCCGGCAAAGGCAATCTCGAGCGCACGCCGTGTGGATTTTGCCCCCTCGCGCGCAACCTCAAGGGCGGGCTTCGCCCAATGCGCGGGATTGGGCGCTTCGTAGCTCACCCAACCCTCATAGCCCTTGGCCGCGAGAAGCTGGAACAGCTCGTTCCAGCGCACCACACCCTGCCCTGGCGGCAGGCGATCGACAGGCGGCGCAGCGTTGGGCGGCACATTCGGCACGTCGCTGTATTGAACGTAGAAGATCTCGGCGGCCGGCACCTCCTCGAAGCCGCGGCCGGGGCGGCCGCCGCGCTGCAGATGATAGGCGTCGAGCAGCAGGCCGACGCTCTTCTGTCCGGCTTTCGCGATCAGCTCGCGCAGGATTTCGAGACGGCTCACGATGGGATGCTGGAACTGGTACTCGAGCGCGAGCCTGAGCCCGTGGCGCGCCACGATCTCGCCGGCACGGCGGATGTTCGACACTGCGTCGTCGAGCGACGCACTGCCGGGGCCGATGCCGCTCATCACCGTCGCGCAGTCGAGCGTCACGGCCCGCTCGCAGGCCTCCTCCAGCGACGCGAACAGCCGCTCGCGGTCTTCCTTCGCCGCGAAGGTCCAGCCGTACTCGCAGCCTACGGCGCTGACCGGCAGGCCGTTCGCTCGAACCTTGCCGAGCACCTCGGTGTTGGAGAGCCCGCTCTCCTGCGCCCGCCCGAAATCGACCCGGCGCAACTCGACCGCATCGAAGCCGCCCTCTTTCGCCGCCGCCAGTGCATCGGCGAACGGAGTCGTGTCGACGGTCCAGAGATGGAGCGCGAGTCCGCGAAACTTGTGGTGCATCCGGCTTCCCCCGAAACGGCCGGGCGCCGGCCAGCGATCAGATTGCGAAGACTTAGATCCGATGATCCATGTCGAGGGCCGGCTCCGGCACGTCGACGCAGCCGATGATGCGCGCCGGCACGCCGGCGGCGGTGCAGCCGGCCGGCACAGGGTCTAGCACCACGCTGCCGGCCGCGATCTTGGCGCAGGCGCCGATCTCGATGTTGCCCAGCACCTTGGCGCCCGCACCCAGCAGCACGCCGCGCCGCACCTTCGGATGCCGGTCGCCGCGTTCCTTGCCGGTGCCGCCCAGCGTCACGCCGTGCAGCATGGAGACGCCGTCCTCGACGACCGCAGTCTCGCCGATCACCACGCCGGTGCCGTGATCGATGAAGATGCCCTTGCCGATCGTCGCGCCCGGATGGATGTCGAGGGCGAACAGCGAACTGGCGCGGCTCTGCAGGAAGTGCGCGAGCGTCAGGCGGCCCTGCAGCCAGAGCCAGTGCGCGGCGCGATAGGTCTGCAGGGCGTGGTAGCCCTTGAACCAGAGAAGCGGGTCGAGATGGGAGGTGCAGGCGGGGTCGCGGTCGTCGACCGCGAC
>LSKJ01000150.1 GCA_001557035.1 Rhodospirillaceae bacterium CCH5-H10
CGATCGAGTTCATGCTGTCGACCAGCACGCCGTCGACGTAGCCGGCCAGCGCCGCGATATCGGCATAGACGGTTCCCGTCGTGCCGACATACGACGCCGTATCGGTGCCTTCACCGCCCCAGAGCTGGTTTGGTGCAGCACCTGTCGCACCGCCGATCAGCATGTCGTCGCCCGCCTGGCCATACAGGTAATCGGTCCCGTCACCGCCGCTGAGCATGTTCTGGCCTGAGTTGCCGATCAGCGTGTCATTGCCCGACCCGCCCTGCACCCGCTCGATGTTGCGGATTGTGTCCTCGGCGACGCCATTTACCATCACGATGGCATTGGTTGCCCCGTTCAGCGTCACCGACACCGCGGCTGTCTTGTCGGAATAGTCCGCCATGTCGCCAGTCCCGGCACCGCCATCAAGCGTGTCGTCGCCGGCGCCCCCGCGCAGCGTATCGTCGCCCGCATCGCCGTAGAGGATGTCGTTGCCCTCGTCGCCGTTCAGTTCATCGTCGCCGGCGAGGCCGCGGACGATGTCATTGCCGCCTCTGGCAAATACGGCGTTCTTCCCGGCGTCGCCGACCAGAGTTTCGCCGGCGGAGGTGCCCCTGATGAGGGTGAAATAGTCGGGAGTCGTATCCACCACCAGGCCGGTGCTGGCTCCAGGGGCCGCAGCGATGCCGTCGATGGTGAAGGTGCCCGGCGCGGTGGAAAGGTTCAGCAGCGTGACGACCTCGCCGCCGCTGCTCGTGGCGACCAGGTCGGGCCGGCCATCGCCATTCACGTCCACCGCCGAGAGCGCCACCAGGTTGCCGATGCCGGTAACGCTGGTGGTGCGAAGGATCGTGGGCGCGCCGAAGCCGCCGGCGCCATCGCCCCGCAGCACGTTGATCTCGCCGAACGCGTCGGAGGAGGCGAGGTCGAGCATGCCGTCGCCGTCCAGGTCGGCCACCGCGACGGCCAGGGCGCCGAGACCGGCGGCATAGTTCGTGGCGGACCCAAATCCGCCGAAGCCGTTGCCGAGCAGGACCGAGACGTCGTGGCTCAGATAGTTGGCGACGACGAGGTCCGGCCGGCCGTCGCGGTTCACGTCGGCCGCCACCACCGCGCGCGGAGCTTGCCCCGCGCTGTAGATGAAGGCGCTTTCGAAGTAGCTGACGAAGGGCCCGAACCCGCTGCCGCCATTGCCGAGCCGGACCGACACCCCGCCGGTATCGAAGTCGCCATTGGAGGAGTCGCCCATGAAGGAGGCGATGAGGTCGAGCCGGCCGTCGCCGTTCACGTCGGCGGTGGCGAGGCCGTTGATGCCGAAGCCCATTTCGTAGCTGCTGGGCGCGCCGAAGCCGCCAGCGCCGTCGCCGAGCATCAGCCTCACCGCGGTGACGCCAGCCACGAGGAGGTCGGCATTGCCGTCCCCGTTCACGTCCGCGACCGCAACGTCCTCGGGAGGCAAGCCGCTCGTATCGTGCCGGATGGAGGTGGCCGGCGCGAACGCACCGGCGCCCGTGCCGAGGAGCAGTGACACCGTGGCTGCGCCCTGATCCGCGACGATCAGGTCCAGCCTGCCGTCCCGGTTCACGTCTGCCGCCACGACCGTCCCACCGGACGCGTTCCCGATCACGGGCGACCCGTCGTGCGGGCCCAGGTCATGGGCCGTGGCGGGGCCGAACCCGCCCGAGGTGCCGAGCATCACCGACACCTTGTAGGAACCGTCCATCGTGACGATCGCGTCGGGCCTGCCATCCCCGTTCACGTCCGCGACCGTGCTGCCGGTCGCGTTGCCGAGATCGGTCGCGGCGCCTACCGGCGCCCCGAAGGACAGGCTGCCCGGCACCGAGACGCCCGCGCCGTTGAGGGTGAGCCCGGTTACGGTGAGGTCGGCGGTGTTCTGCCCCGCCAGCACCGTGTGGTGGAAGACGAGGCTCGTCGCGGTGGAGGCGGCGGCGTCGTAGGTGGCGATGCCGCCGTCGTTGAGCGTCAGCACCGGGGTGCCGGACACGGTCACTCCTCCGGTGAGCGCAACAGTGAACGAGACCGTGCTCCCGGCGCCGAGCGGTCCGGAGACCGAGGGTGTCGCCTCAATGTCGAGGACCGTCACGGCCGGCGCCGATACGGCGAGGATGCCGGCGGGGTTCACCACGGCGCCGCCGAGGTTCGCCGCCTGGCCGCGCAAATCCGTAACCGCGGCGCCGTTCAGGTTGACCGCGGTGACGGCGAGGTCCGGCGTGGCCTGGCCGGTGGCGACGGTGGTGGTGAAGACGAGCGTGTCGGTGCCGGAACCCGAGCTGTAGGTGGCCAAGCCGCCGTTGCTGAGGGTGAGGGTGGGAACGCCGCGGGTGACGGCGACGATCTTGTCCAGAACCACCTCGAGTGTAATGACGGCCCCGGCGCCGAGGGTGCCGTCGGCCTGGCTCGCGGTCAGCGACACCACGCGCGGCGGCGTGGTGACGATGGAGAGTCCAGGGAAGCTGGCCGGGGCGCCGGAAAGATCGGCGTCATTGCCCGCGGCGTCGCGGATGGTCGTGCCGGCCGGGAGTGAAACGCCGGTGACGGCGAGGGCGGTGGCGTCTTTGCCGACGGCGACGGTGGTGCGGAACTGCAGGCTGGCGGTGCCGGAGCCGCCGACATAGGTGGCCGTGGCGCCGTTGTTCAGAGTCATCACCGGGGCGCCGGTGACGATGAGCGGCTCGTCGCCGGTGAGGGTGATCGTGATGGACTGGCCGGCGTCGTAGACGCCCCGGCCGGGATTCGCGGTGTGGGAGACGATGTGCGGCGCCGTGGTATCCACCACGAGGCCTGTCTGGCTTCCGGCGGCGCCGGCGGCACCGTCGGGGTCGAAGACGTTCGGCGCGAGGGTCTCGTTCAGCAGCACGAAGACGTTTCCGGAGTACCAGTCCGTCCCGACGAAGTCAGGCCGGCCATCGCCGTTCAGGTCCCCGGCGGCGACGCTGCCCAGCCGCTGAATGTCCCCGGACGCGGCCACGAAGCTGACGGGGGCGGCGAACCCGCCGCTGCCGTTCCCGAGGAAGATCTGCAGGTCGCCACCGCGCGTGTTCGACACGACTAGGTCGAGCTTGCCGTCGCCGTTCACGTCCGTCGCCGCGAGGTCGGTGGGCTCGATACCTGTCGCGAGGCTGGCGACGGGCCCGAAGCCACGGCTGCCATCGGCCAGCGCGAAGGAGAGCGTGTCGTCGTTGTAGTCCACGGTCGCGAGGTCGAGCCTGCCATCCCCGTTCAGGTCCGCGACGACCACCTGCTCAGGCCATTTGTTGCTGCCGGTGAAAACGGTGGTCGCGGGGCCCAGACCGCCATTGCCGTCGCCGTACAGGACTTCCACGCCGCCGAGCACGCCCGAGGCGACGCCACTGGCGACCACATCGAGATGGCCGTCGCCGTCCATGTCGGCCACTTCGACGGAAGTGGCCGACATCCCCGCGGCGAAGGGCGTCGCCACGCCGAACCCGCCGTTGCCGTCACCGTACATGACGACGACGGCGTGGCCGGTCCCGGAGTAGGAACTCCCGGCGCCGGCCACGATGTCGGGCGCGCCATCCCGGTTCAGGTCGGCGACGGTCAGGGAATTCGCCGAGAACGTGTACTCCCCGGAGTCCGTATTCCGCGTATCAATGAATGTAGGGACGCCGAGGTTGCCATCGCCGTCGCCCAGCGACACGAAGATCCCGCCGGTGTTCCGCGACGGAACGACGACGTCCGCATTGCCGTCCCGGTTCACGTCCACGACGACGGCGGGCCCGGAAGCCACGAAGATCGTCCCTCCCGCGTGCTCCGGCCTGTAGGTGATCGGCGAGAGGAAGCCGCCGCCGCCATCGCCCAGCAGGATGGTCAGCGCGCCGTAGTTCGAGACCACGATGTCGGGGATGCCGTCCGCGTCGACGTCGGCGATCGTCGTGCTGTCCGAGGGATTGGGAAATTGGCCATAGTGGTAGACCGATGGCGTCGACATCGATAGCGGCGTGTCGGGAACGGCGACGGTGGCGCCGTTCAGGACAAGGGCCTCGACGGTGAGGTTCGACGCATTCTGCCCCGCGGCCACCGTGTGGTGGAACACGAGCGTGGTGGCGGTCGAGGCGGCGGCGTCGTAGGTGGCCGTGCCGCCGTCGCTGAGCGCGAGCGTCGGCGCGCCGTCCGTCGTCGTGACGACGATGGCGCGGTCCACCGTGGCGGTGAAGGTCACCACGTCCCCGACCCCGAGCGGCCCCGTCTCGGAGGCCGTCGCCGCGAACGCCGTGACGGTGACGGCCCCGGCGTCGATGACGAGCGTACCGGCGGGGTTGCCCACGGCGCCCGCGAGGCCCGCTTCCCGCCCGGCCCCGTCGGCGATCACGGCGCCGTCGAGGTTGATCGCCGTGACGGAGAGGTCCGGCGAGGTCTGGCCGGGGGCGACCACGCTGGTGAAGACCAGCCTGTCCGTGCCGGAGCCGGAGACGTAGGTAGCGACGGAGCCGTCGTCCAGCGTCAGGTACGGCGTGCCGCCCGACACAGTGACGTTCTTGCTCATCACCAGGGTCAGCGTGACCACGGCGCCGGCGCCCAAGACCGCGTCGCCGGGGGTCGCGACCAGGGCCTCTACGAACGGGAAGGACGTGTTCACGCTGACGGCGTCGAAGGTTTCCGTGGCCGAGGCGAGATAGGCGTCCGGGGCGCTGGCCGTGGCGGCGCGGATGGACGCGCCGTCGGGCAGGGTCACGCCGGTGACGGCGAGCACGGCGGCATTCTGCCCGGCCGCGACCGTGGTGCTGAACACCAGGGTCGTGGTTCCGTCGCCGCCGACATAGGTGGCGGTGCCGCCGTCGTTCAGCTGCAACACCGGGCTGCCCAGCACGCTCACCGCCTCGCTCATGGTCAGCGTGAAGGTGATGACCTGGCCGACGTCGAAGGAGCCGAAGCCGGGGATGGTGGCGATGTCGACGACGACCGGGGTCGTGGTGTCGATGTTCAGTCCGGTGAAAGTGGCGCTGGCGCCGGTCAGGATCGCATCGTTGCCGGCGGCGTCGCGGATGGTGCTGTCAGTCACGCCGACGCCGGTGACGGCGAGGTTGGCGGTGTCCTGCCCGGCGCCGATGGTGTAGCGGAACAGGAGGTCGGCGCTCCCGGAACCCGACACGTAGGTGGCGGTGCCGCCGTTGTTCAGCTCCAGGGTCGGCGTGCCGGTGACGAAGAGCTTCTCGTTGCCGGTGATCGTGATGGTGATGACCTGGCCGGTGCCGAACCGTCCGCTGTCGGGCGTGGCTTGGTCGTCCACCGCGACCGTGGGGCGCGTCGTGTCCACGACGACACCGCCGATCGTCCCCGGCGCCTCGGCCAGGGAGACGTTGTTGCCGTTGACGTCGACGATGCGCGCGCCGGTGGGAAGCGTCAGGCCGGTCACGCCGAGGTTGGTCGCGTTCTGCCCGGCGGCGACGGTGGTGGTGAACACCAGGGTGTCCGTGTTGGTACCGCCGACGTAGGTGGCGGTCCCACCGCTGTTCAGTGTGAGCTGCGGCACGCCGTTGACGATCACGGACTCGCTGAAGACGATGCGGATCTCGAGGGTGGCGCCGGCGCCGAAGCTGCCAGCGGCGGCGGCGCGGCCGATGACGCTAGGCACCCCTCCGTCGATCACGAAGCCGGTGACGGTGCCGGCATTGAGAACGATGCTCGGCAGGAGCATGCTCTCTTCTCGATCGGAGGTGTTCCTGAAGACGGACACGGTGTCGTCGTTTGCGTTGGTGACGACGATGTCGGCCAGGCCGTCCTTGTTGAAGTCCGCGACGGCAACGTCTGTGGGGCGGCCGCCGACGACCCAAGTCGCGGGCACGGCGAAGCTGCCGTTGCCGCGGCCCTCGAGGACGGATACGCCGTCGTCACCGACGACGACGAGATCCATCGTGCCGTCGCCGCTCACGTCGCCCGCTGCGACGGCGAGCGGGTTGTTCCCGGCGTTGGAGACAATGCCGGGCGCAAAGCCGCCGTTGCCATCGCCGAGCAGCACCGACACGGTGTCGTCGCCGCTGTTCGTGATGACGAGGTCGATGTCGTCGTCCCCGTTAACGTCCACGGCCATCACGTCCGTCGGTGACGCGCCGACGCGGAGGGTCCCGCCATTGCCGAACCCGCCGAGGCCGTCGTTCAGCAGCACCGAGACCGAGTTTCCGTTCTGGTTGACGACGAAGACGTCGAGATCACCGTCCCCGTCGATGTCGGCCGCGGCGGAGGCGACGGGCGAGGACCCGACGCCGTAGGTGACGCTGTCATCGAAATTGAAGTGTCCGTCGCCGGACAGCACCGACACCTTACGGTTGCTTATGGTGATGACCAGGTCGAGGTTGCCGTCGCCGTCGAGATCCGCGGCGGTAACCGAGACGGGCCCCGCCCCCGTCGGGTCGCTGGGCAGGGTTTCGAAGTAACCGTTACCCTCGCCGTCGAGGACCGTCACCGTGTTCGCCAGAAGGTTGGTGACGGCGATATCGAGCTTGCCGTTGTTGTTGAAGTCGCCGATGGCGAGGGAGCTGGGTCGGGTCCCGGCGTCATAGTCCGTGGCGTCGGTGAAGCCGAAGTTGCCGGTCACCGAGCTGCCTGTAGGGCGGGTGCCCAGCAGAACCGAGACGGAGTCGCTGCCGTCGTTCGCGGTGACGAGATCGAGCTTGCCGTCGCCGTTGACGTCGGCCACGGCGATGTCCCTCGGCGCGTCGCCGGTGCCGTATTGCTTCGGGCCGTCGAGGAAGAGCTTCGCTTCCCCGATGATCGAGCCGCCGTTGGTGGTCATGGCGATGACCGTGAGGTTGGACGACGTTTCCTGCAGCCCCACCGTGTAGCGGAACACCATCGACGTCGGGGTGGACAGCGCCGCGACGTAGAAGGCGATCCCGCCATCGGAGGTGATGAGCGTCGGGATGCCCTCCACGACGACGGGGCGATTGGTCGTGGCGGTGAACGTCACCGACTGGCCGACCGTGAGGACCCCGGGCGCCGAGGCGAACGAGCTGAGCGAGACGACACGAACGGTCATGGCGACGTGCTTTCCAAGTGGCGTGTGGGACAGGCGCGCCGCCAACTCTTAGAAGCCGCCAGGACATTTTTTGTTCGCACAGGTAATTGCGACATGCAACTTGCGCAGCTCGCAAGTGAACGAAATGCTCATAGTTGCTTGCTTCAAACGCGAGACGTGGTCCGTTAGCTGACGAAAAGGATCGGCTCGATCCGATCGGCGAAAGCGCAAGGCGAATTCGTTGAGCAGTTGCAGGTGCGTTATAGAGATGTCGCTCATCGCAATGGTGGAACGGCCGATAGCATGAAAGCGTAGCGGCTCGAGTTCTATCGGCTCTGGATCAACGATCCGGCCTTGGCGAGTGCTCCGTTCGGTATCAGACGGCCAAGCCTGCGGCGATCGGGCGAAAGTTCCGTCGCGGCGAAGCGATAGCCCCCGTTCCCATCTGCCTACACCAGTTCCCGTCAGGCGCGCCTCCGAGCCAGCATCTTCAGCTTGTTCGCGTTGAGCGGTTCGCCAAAGGCCGGAGAGCGGCGCCCTTCTTCTACGTCGTCCGGTGCATCTCCAGCCTGTCGTTCCAACAGCGGACCGTGTGTCGCGCAGGGCGGCCAGTGCGCCCTCATAACGATCGTGCTGGGAGTATTCATTCTTCACCATCAGCAAACGAGCTTGCGGGCCGACCGGATTAGCGCGGTCACTCTCCGGCGGCGCTCGATAGCTTCGGCAGTGTACCGCCCATGCTTGCGGGCAATCTGATTACCCTTTGGCGCGCCGGGGACAGGCCACCGTGCATTCGGCATCGGCCGTTCGGCATCGCCGCTGCCTGTCACGCGTTCCGCCGCCGTGTCGGTGACGATGCGGTTGTTCCAGTCGTCCGACTGCGATCCGCCCATGCGCTTGAATTTCCCGCGCAATTGGGCCGGGTCCCCGACAGCGATGCGAACCGGAGGCTCCGGCTTCCCATGGATTTCTTTGGTCGCCACCGGATGCCAGCGCCTGGAAAATCGAACAAAACAGGGCACGTCCGGGTTTTACCGGACGGCCTTGGATCTCGAATTTTAGGAAGGTGGTGCCCCGAGACGGAATCGGCATTCCTTCTAAATAGTTGAAGTAACGTGTTTTTTTGCAAGTGCGATTTTTGATGTACCCACCAATGTACCCAGCGCTTAGCAGCCATTCGGACAGTAGCGGTACTCGACTGCGGCGGGCACGCGTAGCGCCGGTGGAGTGGCCTCCCCTAGATTAGATCGCCGGGGGGTAGAGCTATGTTCGACGTCACTCATATCGGCGCACGAAGACTGATCAGGTCCAGCGTGTCCTAGACGGCAAGACCTACACTCGCGTCCTAGGAGGCGTGGCGCCGTAACAAATGACCTGAGCCAGGAGGGAGTCGGTCTGCTCCAGCTTCGCAATTTGAGACTGTTGCGGGAGCGCAACCAGCTTAGCCTGCTAACTTGAGCCGTAGCGTAAGCGCAAAGCCTGGGCCGACATTGATCGTGCCGAAGGACGGACTGTAGCTGCCACCGTCCCGCCATGCCGTGGCAGCCTGAATGGTGCTGACATCGCTGCGGCGGTACGCGAACCCAATCTGGACTGCCCTCGCGTATGGCTATGGCCAATGGGTCTAGGCTCTGATTTGCGAGCCAGGCTGGCTACTTGGCGCCTTCATGCCCCTCGGAAACGTAGCAGGCGCAGAGCATTCGCCGTCACCAGCACTGTAGCGCCGGTGTCGGCGAGGATCGCCATCCACAGCGGGGTGGCGCCGAACAGCGTGGTCACCAGGAACACACCCTTGAGCGACAGGGCCAGCGTGACGTTCTGCCAGATGTTGGCAAGCGTTGCTCGCGACAATTCGATCAGCTCGGCGACACCGGTGACGCGTTCCTTCAGGAGCGCCGCGTCGGCCGTCTCCAGCGCCACGTCGGTGCCGCCGCCCATGGCGATGCCGACCGAGGACGCCGCCAGCGCCGGCGCATCGTTGATGCCGTCGCCGACCATGGCGATGGGCGCCATCGCCTTGTAGTGGGCGATCGCCTTGAGCTTGTCTTCAGGCAGCAGCCCGGCGCGCGCCTCGAGGCCGAGCGAGCCCGCGATCGCTCCGGCTGTGAGCTCATTGTCACCGGTCAGCATGACGGTCCGCACACCTAGCGCCTGCAACCGTTCGAGTCCTTCCCGGGCGTCGTCGCGCGGCTCGTCGCGCAGCGCGATCAGGCCGAGCACGCGCCTGGACTCCAACACGGCGACAACGGTCTTGCCTTCGCCCTCCAACATGGCGATGCGTCTTTTCGTTTCGTCAGCGAACGCGGCGTGTTCCCCCGCGTAGCGCGGCGAGCCAACGGAGACGAAGCCCGCCCGTAGGCGCGCGATGACGGCCTTACCCGGTATTGCGGTGCTGCCGCCGAAGGCGCGCGGGATCACCACGCCTCGCTTGGCCGCTTCAGCCAGGATCGCGACACCCAGCGGATGACTGGAGCCGCGCTCGACCGCCGCGGCCTTGGCCACCATGTCATCGGCCGAACCGGCGAGGGCCACGATGTCCGTGACCTGTGGCTTGCCCTTCGTCAGCGTGCCGGTCTTGTCGAAGGCCACGGTTTTGACCTTGCCCAGCATCTCGAGAGCGGCGCCGCCCTTGATCAAAAGCCCGTGCCGCGCACCGCTCGCCAGGCCCGATGCTACGGCCGCCGGGGTCGAGATGACCAGGGCGCAGGGGCAGGCGACCAGCAGCACGGCGAGCCCGCGATAGATCCAGGTGAACCAGTCAGTGCCGGTCAGCAGCGGCGGCCCGACGACGACCAGCAGCGCCACTACCATAGCGGCCGGCGTGTACCAGCGGCTGAAGCTGTCGATGAAGCGCGCCACCGGCGCCTTGGTGGCTTGCGCCTCCTCGACGGCGTGGATAATGCGCGCGATTGTGTTGTCGGCGGCGGCGCGGTTGATCGTGATCTGCAGCTCGCCGTCGATGTTAATGCTGCCGGCATAGACGGCCGCGCCCGGCTTCTTGACGACAGGCACCGACTCGCCCGTAACCGGCGCTTCATTGACCTCGGAAGTGCCGTCTTTCACCTCACCGTCGGACGGCACTCGGTCGCCCGCCCGCACCATGACGACGTCGCCGGGCGCAAGCTCGTCCACTGGCACGGTCTCGACCTGCGAGCCGCGGATGCGCTGTGCGGTGCGCGGCACCAGGTCCATCAGCGCCTCGATGCCCGCCCGCGCGCGACCCGCCGCCACGCCTTCTAGCAGCTCTCCGGTCGTGAACAGGAAAACGACGATTGCGGCCTCGGGCGCCTCGCCGATGATCAGGGCGCCGGTCGCGGCGATGCTCATCAGCGTCTCGATGCTGAACGGCGTACCCATAGTCGCACCGGCGACCGCCCGGCGGACGATCGGGATCAGCCCGATCACGGTCGCGGCGATGTAGGGCCACGCCGACCACGACGGCTCGATATGGGAGACCGCATAGGCCAGGACCAGCAATGCACCGGTGCCGATCACCAAGCGTCCGCGCGGCGTGCGCCACCACGCCTGCGCGGGCTTGCGCTCACCAGCTATCGTATTCGCCGCGGCGTCGCCACTAACCGGCGTGAAGCCGAGGGCACGGATTCTGCCTTCGATGGAAACGCGCGATGTGCGGTCCTCGTCGACCAGCAGCGACAGGGATTCCTGGCTATAGCTCACCGCGATGTCGCTGACGCCGGGCAGACGCTGCAACGCGTTCTCGATCTTGGTCGCGCAGGCCGCGCAATCCATACCCTGGATTCGCAGTTTCAAAACCGTGCCAGCGGTCATATTTCTAACCTCGACAGAGCCGATGCCATCACCCTATGAGCCCTGTGGTAACTATAGGGTCAAGGCAATGTCGCACGGCGTACCCTTGGAGTGAAAATCAAGATGCACTCCTCCGTCTCTCGAGACGGTCTGCCAGCAAACCCTGACTACAGGATCATCGGGCGAGGGACCTCCGCACGCATCGTCCCCATTTATGAGACCTCTGCAAAAGGTCTTGGTGTTTTGGGGGATTGGTGATTCACAGGAAGCCTCTGACGGAGGCTGTGATGAAGCGAGGTCAGGACGGTCAGCTGGGGCTAGCCGAGGCGTTCATGGCCAAGGGCCTGGGCAGCAACGCGCGATTGGAGAAGATCGCAAGCCTGGTGGATTGGGCGCGGTTCGAGCAGTTGCTGTCGCGCGTGCGGCCCGGGGAGAGCGGGCGGCCACCGTACCGGGCGCTGGCGATGTTCAAGGCGTTGTTGCTGCAGCAGTGGTACGGCCTTTCGGATCCGGGGCTGGAGGAGGGCGCTGGGCGACCGCCTGTCGTTCCGCCGTTTCTGCGGCTTTGCGCTGGATGAGACGGCGCCGGACGAGACGACCCTGTGCCGCTTCCGGCAGGCCCTGATCGGCGCGGGCCTGGGCGACCGGCTGCTGGAGGAGTTGAACCGCCAGCTCGAAGGTCGCGGCCTGATGTTCAAGCAGGGCACGATGATCGACGCCACGCTCATGGCCGCACAGGCCAAGCCGCCGGCAGCGACCGCCAGTGGCGAGGCCGGCCGCAGCGACCTCGACCCCGATGCCAACTGGACGCGCCAGCGGGGCTGGTCGCACCTCGGCTACAAGGCCCATGTCGCCATGGATCAAGGTTCGCGCCTGATCCGCCGCGCGCGGCTGACGCCGGCCAAGGTCTACGAGAGCCAGGTCGCCGACGAGCTGATCCTGGGCGACGAGAAGGCGGTCTACGCTGACCGCGCCTACGAGCACAAAGAGCGCCGCCGCCGGCTCAAGGTCCTCGGCATCAAGGACCGCATCATGCATCGCAGCCATAAGCACCAGGCCGGCCTGCCCCACTGGCAGCGGCAGCGCAATCGACTGATCGCTCCGATCCGGGCCGGCATCGAGCACGTCTTCGCCACCCTCAAACGCTGCTACGGTTATTGCCGCGTCCGCTACTTCCGGCTCGATCGCAATGCTCTGCAGCTGGAGCTGCTCTGCCTGGCCCTCAATCTACGTCGTGCCGCCGTCATTACAGCCTGACGCCGCCCTCCTCATCTCCCCCAACACCGATCGCCGGCCAAACTCCTCATGGCCGACATCGCCGAGAGATGATCCTTCCATTCAAAAACCTCGTTTCGCAGAGGTCTCATTTATGAGGAAGTCGATAGCCTTGACTTCCAGATCGACCCGCGGTCTGCCGAGAAGGTGCGACAGCTTGAGCGTAAATATCTCGACGGTCGGAAAGATGCGGTGACTGACGTCCAAGTCAATCTATCACTCGCGATCCCCAATGCCCTCGACCGATTGCAGGATGACCGCGAGAAAGCGGCGGCGTGACGAAAAGAAGAACCACCTCAGCCATGCAGCTTCGGCAGGGACTACAAGGGGGTACAATGATCCTTAGCCGCTCAATTTTTTGGAACCAGCCCTCTGAGAATGACGTCCGTATGCGGCAGACCGCAGTTGAACCGCTTTGACAATGTGACCGGTATTAAACCCGAATGAGCTCAACTATGCAGAATCGGCACGAGAATTTAATGGGAACAAAGGGGTAGCCGAAAAGTCGATGCTACACTTTTGTGTTTGGGCGAAAAGGGACTGAACGTAAGAGTAGCAGCGCTGTCGACGCGCACACGCTTGAGCAAGATGATATGAGACGCTCGAGCATATGGCGATCTAGCCGTCTACATCTTTTGAGACTCTGGTGAGCTGCCGCTGTGGTCGGCCCGGCACATCGACGCCGGACCCGACTTATTCAACGACCGCCAGACCGGCGCGAACCGGCTCCGAGGCAGCACCACCATGCCGATCGGAATGTACGGTCAGCAGTACATGGATCTTCAGGGCCCGGAGATTCGCAAAGCGCAGCTAACTGGCACTTGCCGTGTCGGTGGCACGCTACAATGCAGCGACACCCCGACGCGCTCGCGTCGACGAGCCCTACTCATGCGAGGCCGGATCCAACATTGATCATTAACGCAACGATCGCAGAGTTAAAGATGAATGCGACAACACCTTGGGAAAGGCTAATGACACGCATGCTACGCGAAGATGTTACCACGTCTGCAGTCTGCGTTGCGCAACCAATTACGAATGAATAATAGAGAAAGTCACTATAGTCCGGCATGCGACCTCCCGGAAAGCGAAGACCGCCCGGACCGTCATCATCCGGCTTGTAGTAGACGCTTGCGTAATGCAATGCGAAGGTGAGGTGGGTGAAGATCCACGACAGCGTTACTGTCACGCCTGCCACCGCCAAGCATTCAACCATGCCTTTTCCTTGTGACTTGACGGTAGCGAGCTCCAGGAAAATAGCTGCAAAACTGGCGGATGCACTGATCACGACAATCATCAGAATAATACCGCCTCCTTCGTCATTGAATTTCGCGTGGCGGCGGCAGATATCGACATTAGAGACCCAGATCATTCTGAAGGTCGTCCCGACGTACAGGATTGCCAAGACGTCCCACGAGATGAGCAGCTGGGTGTTTAGGCGCATCTCCGCTGGTAACGCCATGAACGCTATTGCACCCGCTGCAATAGACAGCAAAAGCCGTTGGCGCCCCTTAACAAAGCGAAGAAAACGTTCCGACGGAACGGCTGTTCTTGCCATGTAACTACTCCCCGCCCGCTATCATCAGATATGACCGAACGGCAGTCACAACATCGCCGCCAGAATACGACTGGATACCGGACGCCGACGTCCATGGCTCCAAGCACTTGGCCGTCGCAAGCCCGACTTTCTCTCGGACCATCGAACAGGCAACTCGTGCTGTGCCGATCACCCTGCATGTCCTTCAGCAGGCAATGACGCCCCTGACTTGTCGCTCCGTTCGATGTTTCGTCTGAGCCAAGCGCGCACCAATGCCGGATCACCTTTGAAAGCTTCCTGGACCCGCAAGCCCATACCCCCAAGACGGGTGGCAGCACTCATGCCCGCCTCGTCGGTAAAATCGTCGCCAACAAAAATAGGACGTCGCCCTCTAAATGCGGCGTCGTTCATCAGCCGATCCACGGCATATCCTTTCGAAACGGAGCGCGGACCGATTTCGATTGCCTTCCGTGCTGGAATGAGCCGAAACCAGGGATGATCATCCGTCACGAGGGACCGAACGAGCTTCCAAATATCGTCTCGGCGCTCCGGCACCAGGCGATAGTGCACAGCCACGCCATGCGGCTTAGGCTCGATGAACATTCCTCGCCATTGACTGGCAGCGGCATCGAGCGCTTCGCTCCATGGCCGCGGAATGCCCAAGCCTTCCGGCGTCTCCTCTACGGTACTGTTGTTGAAGCGTATACCGGCGCCATGTTCACCGGCGGCCGCGAAAACGAAGGGTTTCAACAGTTGATCGATGGTTGCAAGCGATCGACCACTCACTATTGCCAGCGCTCCATCAAGAAGAGAGCGAACTCGATCCAGCACTAACGGTAGTGTCGGCGGAACGACGACGAGATCCGGTGTCGCTGCGATTTCGAGCAACGTGCCGTCCAGATCGAGGAACAAGGCATGATCGGCAGTAAGATCAGGTAGAATCATCTCGATTTCAAACTCTCAGGCAGTGAGGATTTTCGAGCACCTCATCGACGCACACCACTCGTGCCATGCAATCGTCCTTGGCCATTCAGTGGCTTTGTGACTATCTCTCGAACACATTTGTCCGCGGACTACCGCGAGAGGCCAGCGTGCTGGCTCCCCATTCACCTCGTCGTTCGCGCTCGTATTCCTCATTCGATACGATCGGCACCAACCCTCTTACAGGCCTTGGAAACAAGAGAAGGTTGGGACGAAACTCCACCTCAAGTGGCGAGTTGGTGCTTGTCAGATACATTTTGATTCCCCTTCTTTTTCATTGCGCAGCGCAGCCAGACTCTTGCGGCTAGCTTCCTAGCGCGCGGCCGGCTGCGTGGGATCTTCAAAAGTGCCTTCGAAGCGCTTGCCTCCCAGCATTCCTCTCATGGTCCCATTTAGCTGCCCCGCATCGAGTTCCGCGGTGCCGGTCCGACCATCACTGCACTTGAGGACAACTGACCCCATACGGTCGACGTCATCCAGATGCCAGCGACCATCACAGCTTGGTCCCTTGTCGCTGACCAAGGTCACCGTGCCTCCGATGCCATCGGTACGTCGGCTGAAGGTGCCGGAGAATTTCTCACCATCGACGGTCTCGCCGGACACAGGCAGAGTCCCGGAGCACCCTGCCAGTACCAACAAAGCCATCACAACCAACATAACCTTCATGCCTGCCTCCCAGTGATGCGGTTCACCATTGAACCGCTAAGAAATGAATCAACTTCCCGACTCATCTGCAGCCCCACCCGAAAACGACGTGACTACCGAGTTCGCCAATCCGGTATTGCGCGACTGCTCTCAAGAGTGCTGGCGCGTGAAGTGATTGCGGCACGCACATCTACATGCCCTCAAGACCAAGGATCATCCGAAGGATCTCTTGACGAAGAGGTGCGGATTCGACGTTGCGATAAGCACGCACAAGCACAAGTGTTTCCTCTGCCGAGTGAGGTAGAGCAGGCGCCTCTTGCTTTTGCGACTCGGCAAAAGGCATGGCGCACCGCATACTTTCGCCATAACCTTCAAAGAAATATCCGGGAGACACATTCAGTGTCCGGGCGAAATCGTACAGACGCCGCACAACCGCCCGATTGGCTCCGCTTTCGTACTTCTGAACTTGTTGGAAGCTCACGCCCACTGACTCACCGAGGCTCGACTGGCTAATTCCCAAAGCAAGCCGGCGTCGACGGAGCCGCCTCCCCACATAAACATCGAGGGGGTCCTTTATCGTGGATGCCCGCCCGGGCTTCTTGAAACTGGCCACCTCAACGAGCTGGTTTCTCATGTTGCGTTATCCCGGTAGGCCAAGATCCTCAGTGCGTTGAAGACGACCAGAAGTGTCGAACCTTCGTGCACCGCCACCGCAGGACCGATACCCAGGCCAAGGATCGTCGCCGGGACCAGGAGTGCGACGACTCCGAGGCTCACGACCAGATTCTGCAGGATGATCCGACGAGTGGCACGGCTGAGGCCGATGACGAACGGAAGAGTTTCCAACCGATCTCCCATCAAGGCGACATCGGCAGTTTCCAGAGCTACATCGGATCCCGCCGCACCCATGGCGATTCCGACTGTAGAGGACGCCATCGCGGGCGCGTCGTTCACGCCATCTCCCACCATTGCGATCTGTTTTGCGTCAGCTTTCAATTCCCCGATCGTCCTGACCTTGTCGTCCGGCATGAGATCGCCGCGTGCATCGTCCAAGCCGACGTCCTTGGCGATGGCTAAGGCGACCTTCTGATGGTCTCCCGACAGCATGACCATTCGGGTGATCCCCAATTCCCTGAGGCGCGCCAGAACCGGCCGCGCAGAGGATCTCGGTGAATCCATGAGGCCAATCACGCCGAGGTCGCGCTCGCCCTTCCTGACCACCATGGTCGTCTGGCCGGCTGCTCGCAGTGCTTCGACTGCCGATTTGGCCGCCGGGCCGATCGCCGGCACGTCGTCAGTTCCGAACATCTCGGCTTTGCCGATCCAGACGGCTTCTCCATCGTAGCTTGCGCGCACACCACGGCCAGTCAGGCTCTGCAGGTCGGTCACGGGGTCGATCTTTCGATTTCCCAGTCGCTGCCGACCGTCGTGCACAATGGCCTGTGCCAGCGGGTGATCGCTTGCGGCCTCTACGGCGACGGCTGTGGCAAGCAGTTCCTCGGTGGTCACGCCTTCCATCGGCCTGATGTCGGCGATGCGGGGATTGCCCTCCGTGAGGGTACCTGTCTTGTCGAAGGCGATGGTGCGGATGGCGCCCAGTGCTTCAAGCGGCGCACCGCCCTTGATCAACACGCCACCACGGGCAGCGCGCGCCACGCCCGACAGCACTGCGCTCGGCGTCGCAATCGCAAGAGCGCAAGGGCTTGCCGCGACAAGAACGGCCATCGAGCGATAGAAACTGGCCGCAAAAGGCTCATCCACCACGAAGCCTGCGCCAAGGAGCGCAACGGCGAGAAAGAGCACAGCTGGCACGAAGATCCGCTGAAATTTGTCGGTGAAGCGCTGACTGGGCGACTTCCGCGCTTCGGCCTCGCTGACCATCTTGACGACCTTGGCGAGGACCGACTCCTTCGAGGTGCGGGTGACCTCCACCTCGAGGGCACCGGATCCATTGATTGTTCCCGCGAACACCTTCGACGATGCTCCGGTACTGTCGGGTCTTGCCCGTGCAGTGTCCCTGTCTTCCACTGGCTGCTTGTCGACCGGAATGCTTTCACCAGTTACGGGTGCCTGATTGACACTGGACCGTCCCTCCACCACGAAACCGTCCGCCGGAAGACGCTCATTGGGACGGACAATGACGATATCGCCCACGGAGAGCTGCTCGACTGGCACTTCTCGCATTTCGTTGTCGACCTTCACGGTCGCGGTCTGCGGCGCCAACTTGGCGAGGGCCTCGATGGCCTGCGTGGCTCGCCCCATGGCGAAATGCTCGAGCGCGTGCCCGAGGCTGAAGAGGAACAGGAGCAACGCACCCTCGGCCCAGGCACCGAGAATTGCTGCACCTACCGCAGCCACCAGCATGAGCGTGTCGATTTCGAACTTTCCACGCCGAATGTTGGCGAGTGCTTCCTGCACCGTAAAGAAACCACCTACCAGGTAAGCGCCGCAATAGAAGCTCAATGGTAGCCAGCTGGGCGAGGTATCGCTCAACTTCTCAATGGCAAAGCCGACACCCAGCAGTATCCCGCACCCCAGAGAGAATATCAGCTCGGTGTGCCGGCCCAGAATGCCGCCATCTGCATGTGAATGGCCGTCGTCCTCCCCGTGGTCATGCCGGCCGCCCTGCGCACGTCCTTCATCCTCCGAATGCGAATGACGGTGCGGGCTCGCCTCGTCCTTTACGGCGGCGGTATCGCGTGCCTGGTTCGGCATGAGGTCCTCCTTAGAACTCGACGGATCCAGTGGAATCGGTCGAAGTGATCGGATTGATCGTCAACGGCAAGTAAGGCAGGGGCAGCGACGCGCCACTGCCCGGCGGTCGGCCTACCGCGATCGGAAGCAGCTCATTCATCATTTAGACTCCCTTCTCGACAGGATCGCGGTTCAATCGCCCCCGTGTCACGCAGCAGATAACCGATCCGCATTCGCCCCACCCGTCCCTGAAGCTCCACGTCATTTTCGTAGCTCCATGCGGCGCCCATCGCCCCTCCGGCTGCGGTGATGACCTCCCATGACGCAACGATAGACGCTCCCAAAGGCTTACAAAGTTGCTCTAGCCTCTGGGCAACGTTCACCACGTCGCCCACGAGAGTGAATTCGTCGTGCGAGCCACTACGAAGCACCCCTCCGATTGCCGTGCCGAAGTGAATACCCACGCCTGCCTGCGGCCCGATTTCGCCGCGCCTCTCGCGAGCATCGCGCCATCCGCGAAGCGCCGTAGTTAGATGGAGTGCGCATTCCAATGCACGAGCCGCGTCATCGGGTGTCGATTTTGGCTGGCCGAAAGCAGCCATCACCCCATCACCGATAAACTTGTCGATCATTCCACCGTGGGCGAACACCTCCCGGGTAACGAGTTCCCGAAACTCGACCAGGAGGTTCGCCAAGCTCGCTGGCGGAATCGACTCGCTCAATCGCGTGAACGATCGTAAGTCGACAAACAGGACCGCGATGTCGCGCTGCGCAAGAGCCAGGGAAGCACCCGTTGCCTGCAGCTCCGTCAGGACGGTCGGTGAAAAGAAGCGGCTGAGACTTGCTCGCCGCCGCTCAGCGAGTACAGCGGCTTTAAGCAGCACATTGTGGTCATACGTGAGAAGGCCGCACACGAGCGCCGCGAAGCCAAAGGCCGCCGCGAGCGCTGCCTCGGTCAGAAAGGATGACCAGTCCAGTGCAAGAGCCTCTCCCTTCCCAAGATGCGCTTCTACTGCAACCGTCAACAGCGTAAGCCAACCGAGGATCACGAGACTTGAGAACAGAGCAACCATCATGGGGCGCAAGCGCAGTGCCACATGCATCAATAACAGGAACCCAATCGCGAGCGACGGTGCCGTCAGCGTGTGATCGACTTCCTTGCTCGGCGCAAAAAGATGCTCATGGAACAGCACAACGACGAGCAGAGCGTCGAATACAATGTAGATCCACGCGAACCATCTCGCTCCCCACCGCAATTCGGCAAGCAAGAGTGCGACGATTGTAGCAACACCGTATGCGGCGATGACGTTGACGTGAACAATCACACTGTCCGGACGGCTGGCCAGCCCGAGATTTACGATGAGGACCGCGAGCGCGACGAGGCGCAACCAAGCCGATCGCCGCTCGCGATGCCAACGACGTTGATCGGCGCTCATCATTAGTTCTTGCGAGGCGTTATCGAGCATTTTGCCGAACTCACTTTTTCTACAATTCCAGCTAAGTCCGTAAGAATCATCTGTTGGAGAAAGGAAGCGCCACTGTGTGAACAAGTAGCCAAACACCGGCCTTAAACTAGAACTTCGCTTGTCCGGACCTGCCAACCGCGTTTTTCAAGAGGAGCGTGACTTGCGCGTCCGGTGAGACTGGCGTCTTTGCCTCCCCTTTCAGCGCGCTGTCTCCGAACACAGTGAGCTGCACGGTCTCACTGGCCGCCCCCGCGACAATCAGGACGGTGCCGCTGAAGCCTTTTGCAGAACTTGGCTTGCTATGCTCATCGAGGAGATTAATGGTGACGGCGCTTCCAATAACCGTCAGCTCGGCATGCACGCCAACGATGTCCCGTAGCGGCCCGCCATTAGGACCTATCGTTGCCATGTGGTGCTGTGCAAAGGCCATACTAGCCCACAGCACTATTGCTGCGGATAGCGCTCCCACTACGCGGATTGTCATGATCTGATCCCAGAAAAGCGTTTATCGGTGCGCCGCGCCGGTAAAATTGGCACGGCGAACGAAACACGACGGGATCAGTTCTTGGGGGGTGGTCCTGCTATGCGGAGTGAGATGGCCGACACTTGGATACGACGTCCTTCGGGCACGTCAGCAGAGGTGGCTGAGACATACACGGGAGATGCTGCGGAGAAGTACGGCGCGACCGAGCAGCTGTGACAAGCCTCGGCGACGGGCGCTCCGTCCGTGCTAACGTCATCCGCGGCGGCAGAGATCGCCGTTTGAGTCAGTTCTTGGCTGTTGGCGCGAAAATCGTTGACGACATGGAGAACGCTGGCCAGCGCCAGTGACACGACGCACAGCATCCAGACGAAGCGCGCGCTCCGCCTAAACATAAGTGCAAATCGATGACCTACCGGGTTCCTCACGTGGCCCGTTGTCTACGAAAACGCCAGGGTTATACAATCACGCGCCAAAAGATGCGGCGTCTTGCCCTGTACCCGGTGCTCGGCCAGCCAAAGAGAGGGCGTGCGTTCGAGGAATCTTCCGTCAGCACCTTTCTTTGGCCTTTGAAAATACTAAAGAATCCTTCCGCCCGATGTTCAATCAGGCGGAAGGCACTCCTTCAAACAGCCCCAGGCAAGCCGCAGTGAGGCGTCCACCAACACTATACCTCTCTCCGCTGGTCCGAGGCTCTACAGCAACTATTTGGCGACTGTTGCGACTCGCTTCATGTGAACCTTGAAGCGGGTTCCGGCGGAGACATATCTGCCGTCAAGCTCCGCGCCATGTCGATCCAACTCCACGTGAGCTTGTGGCGTACGCACCGTTATCGATCCGGCAGTAACCACGCACTGCGTTGCCCATTGCGCAGCCGACGGATCGGCGGAACTCGTGCATTGGCAGCCAACCTTCCCATCGGCGAGCCGAGCAACGGTCAACACCCGCTCTTCTGTTGTCAGGCTTGAGTAGGTAGAATCGGCGTATCGGACACCCGTCCATCGACCCAGTGCCCAATCGCCGACGTTACCTTCGTATGCCGAAGAGACCGGCGTTGGTGTCTGCCCATAAGCAGGCGCATAGCCAACAGGCAACAAGGCGAGCGCAATCAATAGCTTCTTCATAATGCTTGATCCTACGTGAGCCATCTGCGTTGTGCGCAATGGCGTTACTTGGAGTTCGTTGAGAGTAGTCGGGCAAAACAAAGAGACTTGATGAGCTGATCCTTGCGCATCACCACGACTTAGTTTGAGAGGTTCAGGAAAGAAGCCAGGCTCTCATCAAGGCTTGGAGAATCGAGACACCTCGCCGTCACAGAGCTTGGTGGCTTTGCAACTTTCCGAAGGGATCCTTCGCAAAGCACCTGGCCGTGGCGGCACGGCATCCATCAGGCTTTGGGGGGTGGCCCGACATCCTTGACTGGAACGGAAACGAGCGGCGTCGCGCGCAACGACGGAACAGGGCCACGGATAGAATATGCCGTGATGAGGATTTCCGGAACCACGACAACTGCACATACATGGCAAGCATCGAAGACGACGGCGTTCGGTTCTGACGAGGTATTCCCATCGACGCTTGCGGCGAAATTCGCTCCGAGCTCGTATCGGGTCGTGCCGCCGAGTTTGCACAAATGGAAAGAAGCAACGAACGCGACCGCGAGGAGGCATACCAATGCCGCAATCCGTCTCGGAAGCGATTCCAATCGCGAGGAAATTGCTTGCTGCACAGTCCCACTATGTTGGCTGCCCCGACCAAACGTCAACAGACAGCCAGTTGCAATTGATCCAATAGGCAACTCGCTTCGCTAGAAGAAGCTCTGCGAAAAGCCATCACATGTGCCCATTGTTGACACAAACGTTCCTGCTTACGGTCCATTCGAAGCTGGGCGTGGTTGTCGCGAAGCGCCCAGCTGTCACACCAAGAGGATGAACGTCGTACAGAGACCTTTGCCCACGCACTATTTCCCGTCCCGATAGCGGGAGGAAAGGTCGAGCGGTCGGGTCGGTCCACTGCCTTCGAGTTCCCAGTGCGCAAGCCATATTCCGCTCTGCCGCTCCAGGATCAGGTAGTTGCGTTGCGCAACATATCGCGCCCGCAGACCAGGCAGCGGACGCATGGATATCGTGCCCTCGTCGAGCAGGTCCATTGGAAGCAATGAGACGACTTTCAACAGGGCCGCATACAGCCGCGACGGCGCTGGGTGCGCTATCCCGGAAGCAATGAGCTGGTGCATCGGGCCTGACGAGAGATCGAACGTTCCCCGGGCCGCGAGGTGAATCTCGCCGGACAGCACAGTCACCGGCGTTCGTTCATGCACTTCGGCGAGCAGCGACATAAACCTGCCCCACTCCTCGCGATGCCATTTGCTCTGCCACTGGTCGCGCAGATCGTCTTCGTATTTGTGCAGCAGTCCGCCCAACCCGACGACCGCCTCGAGCATCGACAATCGCGGCCCCAGCGCCGGCACGGTCGACAGCACGAATACATGGCCCTGCCGCACGGAGGCGAAGGCCTGCGAGACGGTATCCCAGCCTTTCAGACCCATTACCCGATCGGGCCTCCGTTCTGAGCGCAGATCTGGAGCGATGACATCCAGTCCGGGTAGGCCCAGATGCCAGGTCAGGCTGACGCCCGTATCGTCCAGCGACAGTTCGGTATGGCCAATTGGCATTACGCCCAGCTGGAACACGAGGAAGAACTCCCTCGCGGTGGCAAAAAGTGCCTGACCGACAGGCGAATCGAGCTTCGCTTCTGAAAGCGACCCCCATCCGTCGCAAATGTCGTGATCATCCCACATCGCAAGAGATGGAATGCGCGATTGCAGCCAGGCCGGCTCAGGTTGCTGAAGATTGTGCAGGTAAATTCCGAGAAAGGCCCCTCGGAGTATCTGGATGGCCTCCGGAATGGCATCCAAGTTGGTGCAAGTCGAGCCGTCCGCCCATTCGCGCAAGAGCGGATGTATGTCGAGGAGTTCGTCGGCGTAAACCTGATCCCCGCCATGAAGCAACAGCTGGAATGGGCGTTCGGCATGCTGGACCAGGAGGCGACGCCAAAGTCGGTTTCGTTCATCCGCCGGCCGCTCCACGTCTCCGTGCTCCTGTCCGTTGCAGGACACGAACGCAATGCGAAGGTCGGCAGAGAAATCGGTATTCACTCCATATTTGATACCGCCGACTTCGTAAGACGCGTCCGAACCCATGCGCAGATCAAAGGCGTATAACCATACGCTCCAGTCTTCATGTTCCATCGCCAGTTTGGCTGCGACGTCCGCTTCTTCGACTCTCACGACAGGCCGCGGCTGTTTCGATGGAGCGGCGATCAACACCGACAGCTTGACTGAATTCCCTGCCGTCCCGTGAATATAGAGGACGGGCGCCGTCGCCATGTTCTCGCCGGCCGCATAGTGGCTGGCGCTTCGCAAATGTTCGGCTGGTCTCATGGTCTCAAATCGCGAAACTTGCATCCAATGATCGAGGGCTCTGTCGGACAACTACTGCAAGCTCAAGCCACCGATTCAAGGATGCCCCATACAAACCCAGCGCGACGATATCTAGTGCTGAACGCAGCGGCGGCTCGTCGAGCAATCAGGGAGCGCTTGATGCAGCCGTCCCGCAGGAGGAGCAGTACTTGGCTCCATTTTCGATCGCCGTATTGCACTTGGAGCACATGATCGATGCAGCGCCCAACTGTCGTCCGCAACTGCCGCAGAATCGGCTGTCGGGCTGGTTGTCAGAACGACATGCTGGGCAGACGATGACACGTTCGCGAACGGATGCTTCGCGTGGATCCGCGTCTCGGTAGTATCGCTCACCATCATGTCCGCGGCCGTGGCCGTGGCCGCCACTACGTCCGCGGCCGCCAAAAAACCGATCGAAGAAATGCGAACTCATGGAAACCCCTTGGCGAAAACGTATGCTGGCATGCGTCCCCGACCACCGTCCACCTAACATTGGTTGAATTCGCACAACTCACACGAGAGTCGTGTGCAAAGACAGGCAGCGTGGATGGGCAAGTACGGAACCGAACATCTGCCGAGCCGTTCAACCACGGACAGGACAGGCGGG
>LSKJ01000151.1 GCA_001557035.1 Rhodospirillaceae bacterium CCH5-H10
CCTCGGGTTGATCCTCGGGGAGGAGTCGCGCCAGGTCGCCACAGAGGTCCGGTCGTCCACCACAGCACGTCTCGGTCAGGAAACTGAAGAGAGCGCGCAGGCCGGCGAAGCGGACCGCATAGATGATGCTGCGGCCCTGCCGGGTGGACTGGACGAGGCCGGACTGTTCTAGAGCGGCCAGATGGAACGACAGCGTCGAGGGCACCTGCCCCAGCGCGCTGGCGAGTTCGCCGGCCGCCATGCCGGACGGCCCCTTGCTCGCGAGAAGCCGCATCAGGTTGAGACGGGTCTCTTGCGAAAGGGCGGCAAATCCGGCAGCTACGTCTGACGATTCCATAGTTCTCGAATAATCCAATTATGTGACAAGGGTATTACGCGGCCAGCCGGCGGGAGTCGACGGGCAAGGGCGGCGATACCGGTCCCGGAGACGGCAGGATGTCCCTTTTCGAGCGTTACCTGACCCTGTGGGTCGCCGCCTGCATCGTGGTGGGCATCGGGCTGGGGCATCTGTTCCCGCAGGCGTTCCACGCGGTCGGGGCGGCGGAGGTGGCGCATGTGAACCTGCCCGTCGCGGCGCTGATCTGGCTGATGATCGTGCCGATGCTGATCAAGGTCGACTTCGCCGCGATCGCCGAGGTGCGTCGGCACTGGCGCGGGATCGGCGTGACCCTGTTCATCAACTGGGCGGTGAAGCCCTTCTCGATGGCGGCGCTGGGCTGGCTGTTCATCGGCCATCTGTTCCGGCCGTGGCTGCCGGCCGACCAGATCGACAGCTACATCGCCGGCCTCATCCTGCTGGCCGCGGCACCCTGCACGCCGATGGTGTTCGTGTGGAGCAACCTCTCCGACGGCGAGCCCGACTTTACGCTGACGCAGGTGGCGCTGAACGATGCGATCATGCTGTTCGCCTTCGCGCCGATCGTGGGCCTGCTGCTCGGCCTCTCGGCCATCACCGTGCCGTGGCAGACGCTGATGCTCTCGGTCGTCCTCTACATCCTCGTGCCGGTGGTGCTGGCGCAGCTCATGCGCCGCTGGGCGTTGTCCAGCGGGGGCCCGGATGGCCTCGCCCGTCTCCTCGCGCGCCTGCAGCCGGCCTCACTGGTCGCGCTGCTGGCCACGCTGGTGCTGCTGTTCGGCTTCCAGGGCGAGCAGATCATCGCGCAGCCGCTGATCATCGCGCTGCTGGCGGTGCCGATCCTCATTCAGGTCTATTTCAATTCCGGGCTGGCCTACCTGTTGAACCGCGCGGCGGGAGAGCAGCATTGCGTCGCCGCACCCTCGGCCCTGATCGGCGCCAGCAATTTCTTCGAACTCGCGGTCGCCGCCGCCATCGGCATCTTCGGTTTCTCCTCCGGCGCGGCGCTGGCCACCGTGGTCGGCGTCCTGATCGAGGTGCCGGTCATGCTGTCGGTCGTGAAGATCGTGAACGCCAGCAAGGGCTGGTACGAACGCGGCGCGTCCGTCCGCCGACAGCGCGGGCCGAACGGCTGAACCCTGGCTACGTCACGAGCAGGCCGCTGCCGGCTGTGCTGGTGAAGTCGAGCTGCACGACGAGGTCGTTGAAGTCGCGGTCGCCGCCGCCCAGCAGGTCCTCCCAGCCCCAGGTGTTGGCGCCGTAGTTCCAGAGATGGGCGATGTGCTCGCCGCCGACCACTTCGTTGGCCTGGCTGAAGGCCCAGAAGGTGTCGCCGTTGGTGACGTTGGTGA
>LSKJ01000152.1 GCA_001557035.1 Rhodospirillaceae bacterium CCH5-H10
GTCAAGGCTCGAGTTGTGAAGCTCAATCCGCAGCGAGGCGCTGCCAGAGGACGACAGTTTGTCAGCGCCAAGGCCGTTGATGTCCATCTGCGGTATCTGCAGCGCGACGGTGTGACCAGGGACGGAGAAAAAGGCCAAGTTTACTCAGCCAGCCAGGATGTTGAGGATGGTCCTGCGTTCGTGGAACGGGGCCGGGAAGACCGGCACCAGTTCCGCTTCATCGTGTCGTCCGAAGAGGGTGTCGAGCTCTCCGATCATCGCGCAACCACCCGTGATCTCATGAAGCAGATGGAGGCCGACCTTGGCACCCGGCTCGACTGGATCGCGGTTGATCACCACAACACTGGCCACCCTCACACTCATATTATCGTCCGGGGTGTCACCGACGATGGCAAGACTCTCAACATCGCTGGCGATTACATCGCTCATGGCATCCGGGAGCGGGCTAGCGAAATCGTAACGCTTGAGCTCGGCCGCCAGACCGAGCAAGAGGTGTCCCAGGGCCTCGAGCGGGAGGTCGATGCAGATCGGTTCACGCGCCTCGACCGCATGCTGCTCGACCAGCAGAGGAGCCGAACCGAGTTCGCCGACCTCAGGCCCGATCGAGTCATGCTCGAGGGCCTGCGGCAGAATCGGGCGCTGCTGATCCGGCGGGCGCGCAAGCTCGAGCGCATGGGGCTGGCCACCGAGGTTGAACCCGGACAATGGACGGTATTGCCCGGGGCCGAACCCGTCCTGCGAGATCTGGGCGAGCGCGGCGACATCATCAAGACCATGCACCGGGCACTGGACCGCGAAGGGTTGGCCCACGCCCGCTCCGTCGCCGGCTATGTCCTTCATCGTGAGGAGATGACCGCGCCGATCGTCGGCCGAGTGCTCGAAAAGGGATTGGCCGGCGACGAGATAGGCGAGCGGGTGAGGCTGGTCGTCGACGGCGTGGACGGGCATGTCCATCATCTCGAGATGGATCCTGCCCGAGTAGAGAATATTCAGCGCGGCATGATCGTGGCGGCGGGTCCTGGCGAGGCGGGACCGCGTGCATCGGACCGCAACATCCTGGCAATTGCGGGAGAGGAGGGGATCTATCGGCCGGCCATGCATCTGGAGCGGGCTGTCGGCACGGTGGAGCGTCTGGGCGGCGATCCCGCGGGCTACGTCCGATCCCATGTCCGGCGCCTGGAGGCGCTGCGACGGGCCGGCCATGTCAAGCGGATCGACGCGGACCACTGGCGCATTCCCGCAGACCTGGCCGAGCGGGGGCAGGCCTATGACCTCGCACGGGCCGGCGCGTCCGGTCGAGTGACCGTGCTCTCGGCGACGGGGCTAGAGAAGCAGGTCGTTCATGATGGCGCGACGTGGCTCGACCGAGAGCTGGCGTCTCGGCAGCGCACCGTTCTGGCCGAAGACGGATTCGGCCGGGACGTGACTGCCGCGCTAGCCAGGCGCCGGCGATGGTTGGCCGAGAGGGGCTATGCCACGGATGTCGGCGACGGGCAGATCAGGATTTCTCGCGACGTGGTGCAGCGGCTAGAGGCGCGCGACGTCGAGCGTGCCGGTCGCGCGCTCGCCGCCGAACGGGGGCGGGAATGGCAGCCCGCCATTCCAGGGCTCCACGTTG
>LSKJ01000153.1 GCA_001557035.1 Rhodospirillaceae bacterium CCH5-H10
GCCGACAGCAACGTACCCGCCAGCACGTAGGACATTTTCAGACCGTCGACGGCGTAGACGACGGTGAAGTTCACGACGATCGCCTGCGTGGCCGAGAACAGCATGCCGATGAAGCACATTGGCCGCAGGATCGGATCGCGCCAGGCGAGCTGCAGCGGCTCGAAGATTTCGGCCAGTGTCGGCAGGCGCGCGGCGCTCCCGACGCGCTCGTCGTCGTAGAGCGCGCGCAGCGGCTGAATGGCGATCGCCGCGGCAATCGTCACGAAACCGACGGCAGCGGCCGCCCAGCGCCAGCCGAAATCGAGAGCGAGGGTCGGCAGTAC
>LSKJ01000154.1 GCA_001557035.1 Rhodospirillaceae bacterium CCH5-H10
ACGGTGTCGATCATCATTGGGGCTCGCTGTTCAAGGCCGCGCTTCTTTCCACCATCTTGGCGGTCGGCACCGAGCTGGGCTCGGATCAGAACGACAGCGATATCGTCCGTGCCCTGCGCCGGGGTGCGGGCGACACGCTGAATCAGGCCGGCCAGCAAGTGGTGCGAAGAAACCTCAATATCCAACCCACCCTCACGATCCGCCCTGGACATCCGGTCCGGGTCATCGTGACGCGCGATCTCGTGCTGCAGCCTTACCGAGGATAGGAGAAACCCCATGTCCAAGCTCAAGCTCGGTGCAATTCTGGACGAGAAGCCTGTGAAGTTGACGGTGGACTTGCCCGCGGCGATCCATCGAGATCTCATCGTCTATGCGGAGGCGCTCGGCCGTGAAACGGGTCAGACGATCGACCCGGCGAGACTCGTGGCTCCGATGTTGGCCCGGTTCATGTCTGCCGATCGAGCGTTTGGCAAAGCGCGCCGGTCCACAAAGGGCTCGGCGAAGAACGCCGAAGCCTAGCTCAGGATGGTGGGATGATGAGTATGCCGAAGCGTTTCCAGGAACCGTGCGAGAGCTGGATTCTTATTGTGCTCCTCCCA
>LSKJ01000155.1 GCA_001557035.1 Rhodospirillaceae bacterium CCH5-H10
CGCCACTCCAGTGGCGCAATCATGATCATGAGCGCCACTGGAGTGGCGCGCTCCAATGAAATACTCGATGTCGTCCTGAGCGCAGCGAAGGACCTCACGGAACGACCAAAGGACTTCGTCGCTGGCGTGAGATCCTTCGCTGCGCTCAGGATGACACCGGAGTGGGTTATCGAAAAGCCGTTTAAGCGAACGCCTTCCGCGCCAGCGCAGCACCTTCGCTCAGCGCACGCAGCTTGCCGTAGGCGACGCCGAGGGTCATCGGGGCCATGCCGCAGTTGGTGCAGGCCTGGATGCGTTCGGGATCGACGAATTCGGTGGCGAGCTTCAGGGTCGCGGCCACTTCCTCGGGTGTCTCGATCCTGTCGGAAGCGACGTTGATGGCGCCGACCAGGACGGTCTTGGTCTTCAGCAGCTTCATCAGCTCGGGCGGCACGTGGCTGTCGCGGCATTCCAGCGAGACCTGCTGGATCGAGCTGCGGTCGAGCGCCGGGAAGGTCTGCTCGTACTGACGCCAGCTCTCGCCCAGCGTCTCCTTCCACTTGTTGTTGGCCTCGATGCCGTAGCCGTAGCAGATGTGAACGGCGGTGGTGCATTTCAGCCCTTCGGCCGCTTTCTCCAGCGCCGGCACGCCCCACTCGACAGTCTCGTTCAGGTAGACGTTGAAGGCGGGCTCGTCGAACTGCACGACGTCGACGCCGAGCGCTTCGAGGTCCTTGGCTTCCTGGTTCAGCAGCTCGGCGAAGGCGAAGGCCATCTTCACCCTGTCGCCGTAATAGCCGTCGGCCAGCGTGTCGATCAGCGTCATCGGGCCGGGCAGGGTGAACTTCAGCTTGCGCGAAGTGGCGGCGCGGGCGATGCGCGCCTCGCGCTCGTGCACGAACTTGCGGCGCTTCAGCGCCGAGGTGACGGTCGGGCAGTCGGCGTCGTAGCGGTTGTTGCGGATGCCCATGCGGACCTTCTTGTCGAAGTCGACGCCGTCAACCTCGGCCAGGAAGCCGTGCACGAAATGCTGCCGCGCCTGCTCGCCGTCGCTCACGATGTCGAGGCCGGCTTCCTCCTGACGGCGGATCGCGAGGAAGGTCGCATCGTCCTTGGCCTCGAACAGCGGCTGGCCCGACAGGGTCCATGGCGCCCACAGCACGTTGGGCGTGGCGAGCCAGGTCGGCTTGGGCAGGCTGCCCGCGAGTGTCGTCTCGAACATGGCGTTTCCCCGTTCTCTAGCGTGTCGAGTTGTTGGTGGCCGGCACCGGCAGGCCGGCTCCCGCCGGGGAGGTCGGCAACGCCTCTCCGGGCGTCGCCTCGGGCGGCAGGATCTGTCCAAAGGTGCCCGGCGCGCGCCATTGCAGCGTGCCGAAGGCGCCGCAGCTCTCGCAGACCGGGCGCCAGGCTTCGTGATGGGCGCCGCAGGAGGTGCAGCGCCAGGCGCGGTCGGCCGGCGCATCGGCGGCGCGGCCCAGCCACTCGCGCACCTTCTCCTGTCCGGTCTGCGCGCGTTCCTCGACCTCGGCCATGAGACGGCAGACGCGCGTCGAGGGGTTGGTGCCGGACGCCGTTTCGAGATGACGGCGCGCCTCGCCCCACAGGCCGGCATCGAGCGACGCTTGGGCGAGCGCCAGATGGCTCTCTATGTCGTTGGAGTTTAGCTGCGCCAGCCGGCGCACCACGCCGACCCGCTTCAGCGCCTCGGTCTCGCCCGAGGCTTCGAGATAGAGCGAGACGAGATCGGGATGCGGCGCGACCGACCAGCCGCGCTCGATCGTCTTCATCGCCTTCTTCGAATCGCCTGCCTTGAGCTGCAGCTCGGCCAGGCGTTGCGTCACCGCGATGCGCTCGGGCGCCAGGCCGAAGGCCTCGCGGGCCAGGGCCAGCGCGTCGCTCGCACGGCCCTCGCGCTCGGCCTCGCGGCTGCGCTCCACTTCCAGCAGTGCCTTCAGCGTGCGGCCCTTGTCGGCGGTGACGACCTTGCGGCGGATGCCCGATTCCAGCGTCTCTTGTGCGGCCTTCCACTGGCCGACCTGCGCCTGCATGTCGAACAGCGAGTGCACGACCCAGGGCGTCTGCGGCCGGAGCCTGAAGGCGCGTTCGGCGTAGGCGAGCGCCTGCGCCTGGTCGCCGTCGCGCAGCGACTGGCCGATCAGGCCGCGCAGGCCGAGGAAAGCCATCTGGTCGTCGTCGAGCATGGCGCTGAAGGCACGGCGGGCGCCGTCGCGGTCGCCGTTGAGCTGGGCGGCCTGTGCCGACAGGAGCAGCGTGAGCGCCGGTTCCGACAGGAGCTGCTCGGCCTTGCGCGCATGCTTCTGCGCTTCCACGCCATCGCCGGCGGCAACGGCGGCGAGGCCTTGCGTCAGCTCGCGATAGCCGCGACGGCGGCGGCTCTCGCCCCAGCCGTCGAGCAGCGCACCGGGCGCACCGACGATCCAGCGATAGAGCAGCCAGCCGGCGATGCCGACCAGGATCAGCACGACGACGGAGATCAGGAGCACGCCGAAGCTGGTGTCGAGGCGCCAGCCGCGGAACTCGGCGGTGACGATGCCCGGCCGCTCGGCCAGCCACACCGCGCCCAGCATCGCGGCGATGGCGACGACGAACCAGATGATCGTGCGCAGCATGGTCATGGGAATGGCCTACTTCGCCGAGCCGAGCAGGGTGACGGCCTGGGCGGAGATCTGGTCGGCCGCCTGCTTGGCCGCGAGATGCGCCTCGGCGCGCGACAGCCAGCCGGCGGTGGCCTTTGCCGTCTGCGGCGGCAGCGACTTCACCAGCGCGACGGCCCTGGCGAGGTCGCCGGCCTCCAGCGCGGCCTCGGCGCGGGCGAGCTTGGCTTCGGTGCCATCGCCCTCGACGTCGTTGCCGACGCGGCGCAGCGAGATCAGGCCACGCACCTTGCCGAGCAGCCGCTCGCCGAAGGAATCGTCGGCGAGGTCGTCGGCCAGGGCGGCCTTGGCGACAGAGGGGAACTCCGTCACCAGAGCCGGCCGGGAGGCCACGCCGGTCTGCGCGTAGGACTGCAGGACGGTGGTGCTCTCGCTCAGCTTCGCATCGCCCTGGGCAAGTGGCGTCAGCAGCGCGAGATCGGTGGCGAAAGGCAGCCCGGAGCCAACGGCGGCGCTCAGCCGCGCCGCGATGCCGATGATCGCCGACGCGCGCGCCGTGCTCATCGCCTTCTGCTCGCCGGCGGAGCGGACGGTTGCCTCGCCGCGCGCCTTCTCGAGGGACTCGGCCAGCAGCCTGGTCTGGTCGCGCTGGACCGTGACCGACTGGTCGATCGTCTGCAGCGTGTTGCGCAAGGTGGCCATCTCAAGCCGCAGGGTCGCGAGTTCCTTCTCCTGGTCTGCTGTCACCGCCGGCGGTTGAGCCGGGGCGGGTGCCTGTTGCGGGGCAGGCGTTGGCGCTGGCGTCGCGGCGCGGGCTTCCAGCGCTTCGACCTTGGCGCGCAGGTCCGCGATCGCCGGATCGGGACCGGTGCCGCCGCTGCCGCCCGAGCGCTCGGCGATGGCGGCCGAGGTGGCGCGCAGGCGCTTTTCGAGATCGTCGAGGCGTGCGCCGAGGTCCTTGCGGGCCGTCTCGACCGAGGCATTGGCGACGGCGGCGGCATCCTGGCGGACCTGCTGCAGGTCGATCGCCGGGACGGGCGCGGCGGCCGCCACTCCCTTCCCCTGCCAAAGCGCGCGGATCTCGGCGGGCCAATAGGGCAGGGTGATCAGGGCGCCGGCCAGCACCAGGCAGGAGGCGACCACGCCGGTGATGAAGGCGCCAGCCACGCCGAGCCCGCGACGAACCTGTACGGGAGGCGGCGTGAGTCGCGGACTTTCCGGCGGCGTCTCCACCGGCGGAACCTGAGAGGAAGAAGGTGTGTCGCTCATGATGCTCGGTCCTTCTACGACGGCTTTTGGAAGCCGGTCGATTTCGTCCAGCACGGACTGACGGGTCGGGCGTAGCGCCGCCACCGTCGCCTTGAATGGCAGCGCGCTCAAGGGTTCGAGCGCCGCAGGGCTGATCGCCAGGGCAGTGACGTCCGACAGCGAACCGGCGAGTCCCGCTTCCTGCACCAGCCGGGCGAACAGCGCGGCGGCGCGCGGCGAGAAGAACATCGCGGCATCGAGCGCCCGCGCCTGCAGCGCGGCCCGCGCCGAATCCGGCAGTTCCGCCGCCTCGCGCGCCTCGTAGAGAGCGATGCGACGCACCTCGAACCCGTCCTTGGCGAGGCTCGCGGCAAAATCCTGGGCGATGTCGACGCCAGAGACGTGAAGGAGCGGGCCGGCCTTGGGATCGAGGCGCCGGCGCACCAGGTCGGCCAGCGCGTCGCCGTCGCCGGCGGCCGACGTCACGGACGCGAAGCCCAGCCCCTCGGCCGTCGAGGCCGTGGTGTCGCCGACGGCAAGGATCGGCTTGCCGCGCTGCTCGGTCGCTTCGGCGAACGCCCGGGCGCCATTGGCGCTGCTCAGCAGGACGGCCTGGCACTCGAACAGATCCGCCGCGAATTCCGCGGGCGGCCGCAAAATCTCGAGATGGAACAGCGGTGCGATGACGGGCACATGGCCGCGCTCGGCGAGTGCCGTCGCCAGCGTCGTCGCCTCGCGTTCCGGCCGGGTGATCAGCACGCGCATCACGCCTCCGTAGCCGGGGCGTCCCGCGGACGCAACGACAGAGAAATTAAAGAAGGACGACGCCCTCGATCGCCAGCAACTGGCGCTTGGTCGGCAGGCCCTTCCCGCCCGAGAAGCCGCCTTCCTTGCCGCCGCTGCCCAATACGCGATGGCAGGGCACGATGATCGGAATGGGATTGCGCCCGCAGGCCATGCCGACGGCGCGCGGGCCGGAACCCAGGGCCATTGCCATGCCGCCATAGGTCGCGGTGCCGCCAAAGGGAATTTCGCACATCATCTTCCAGACGCTCTTCTGGAAGTCGGTGCCGCGCGCGGCCAGCGGCAGGTCGAAGCGCTTGAGCGTGCGCGCGAAATACCGGTCGAGTTGCTTCACCGCTTCCTTCAGGACCGGAGTCGACGCGGTGTCGCGTGCGCGTTCGCCGTCGCCGGCCCAGCGCACCGAGGTCACGGCGTCGTGATCCGCTTCGATGGCCAATCGGCCGACGGGGCTGTCGACGTAACAAATGGACATATGGCAAGCGTAGCGCCCGCGCCCGCCTTTTGCCAACATGGGGAAGAATGTCTGGGGGAGTGATGAGCAAGGGCATGAGGCCCTCCAGGAACGGCCCGACCCGCCGCGCGCTGCTCGGCGGCGCGGCCGTGCTATGGCCGACGCTCGCGCTGGCGCAGCCGGTTCCCCGGCGGCCGCAGCCGGCGGCCGAGGCCGGCCCGCCCCCGGTCGTGTTCGTGCACGGCAACGGCGATTCCAGCGCGCTCTGGATCAACAACATCTGGCGCTTCGAGGCCAACGGCTACAAGCGCAACCAGCTGTTCGCGATCGATTTCGTCTATCCCAACGCGCGCAGCGACGATTCGAAGCCGCAGCCCTACCGCTCGTCCGCCGAGGATCAGATGAAGGAGCTGACGTCCTTCGTCATCCAGGTGTTGAAGGCGACGCGCCGCCGCAAGGTGGCGCTGGTCGGCTCGTCGCGCGGCGGCAATGCCATCCGTTCGATGCTGAAGAACGGCGGCGCCGACCTGGTGAGCCACGCGGTCCTGTGCGGCACGCCCAACAAGGGGATCGTGATCTCCGAAACGCTGCTGCCCGGCAGCGAGTTCAACGGCGCCTTTCCGTTCCTGAAGGGCCTCAATGCCGGCGCCGACGATCTCGTTCCCGGCGTCGGGATGATGGCGATCCGGTCCGACAGGAACGACAAGTACTCCCAGCCCGACGGCCGCTTCATCGGCGCGGCCGGCAAGCCGACCGGGGTGAGCTACGATGCGTCCGAGCTGCGCGGTGCGCGCAACGTCGTGCTCGACGGGCTCGACCATCGCGAGGTCGCGTTCAACAAGCTGGCCTTCGCCGCGATGTTCGAGCACATCGCCGGCAAGCCGCCCGCCACCATGTTCATCGCCCAGGAGCCGCTGCCCATCCTGAACGGCCGGGTGACCGGCATGACCGAAGGCGCCTACACCAACATTGCGGCGGCCGGCGCCGAGGTCGAGATTTTCGAGGTGGATTCGAAGACCGGCGAACGCAAGAGCGCGGTGGCGCTGCATCGCAAGACCACCGGCGAAGACGGCGTGTGGGGGCCGTTCGTCGGTCGCGCCGACGCCTACTATGAATTCGTGCTGCACATGCCGGGCCTGCCGACCACGCACACCTATCGCTCGCCGTTCCTGCGCTCGAGCGACGTGGTGCATCTCAGGCCGCAGCCCTTCGCCAAGGCCGACGAGGGCGCCGGCGCGGTCACGATCATGAGCCGACCGCGCGGTTATTTCGGCGTCGGTCGCGACAAGTTCACGCTCGACGGCAAGGTGCCGCCCGGCATCAATGACGGCGTCCCCGGCGCCTCGACCGGCCGCCTCACCTTCGACGCCGCGCCGCCCCGCACCGTGATGGCCGTGTTCAACAACGAGACCATTCCCACGCGCACGTGGCCCGCCAAGGAGGGCCATATCGTGGTGGCGGAGTTCCTGAACTGAGCCGGGCTGTCGTCCTGAGCGCAGCGAAGGACCTAGCGTGACGACCAAAGAACTGCGTGGCGGGCGGGAGATCCTTCGCTTCGCTCAGGATGACAAATACTAACCCTCATACGTGTATTTGAAATTGCAGTGGCTGGCGCCCTGCATGATGGTCTGCGTGCGTTCGAGCTTGAGCTTGGGGTCGTAGCCTTCGCAGAAGGCGCCGTCGCGGTTGCAGGAGAGGAGGGCGCCGATCTCGCCCAGGCCCATCGCCTTGTAGGTCTCGGCGTACCGGCAGCGCACGACGTTGAAGGTGAAGGTGTCGGCGGTCTGTTCCTTCACGTCGATCTCCAGCGACCCGCCCGCGGTCCAGAGATGCTGTATGTCCTGGAACGACTTGAGCGACGTGCCGCCGGGCACCGAGGCGGCGAACTGGCGGGCCTGCTCGATGGCCGAGCGGCGCACCGATTCCTCGATCGTCTTCTTCGCGACCTCGACGCCGTGGCTCGCCTTCAGGGTCTCGTAGACCTCCTTCAGGATCTCGGCTTCGATCCGGCGCTTCTCCAGCATGGAGAGACCTTCGGGATGGGCGGACTGGCTCATGGGCTTGTCTCCGATTGGGAATAATCAAGCCTAGCGCGGCGGCGGCATCTTGACATGGGGGGTCCCCGATGAAATATCGGCCCATCATGATTTCGCACGCCCTCCTCCGGTCGCGACGTCGCCGCTCGCAAAAGCGGCAAGAGAACGCGCGCGCGTAACAATCGCGCCGTATCGTGAGGCCGCTGGAGAGACGAAGCGGCTTCCATTCCTTCCTTCTCCAGTCGGCCATCTTCCCAAGGCCCCGTATCGAGAGAGAAGAACATGACCAGCAACAAGACCAAGATCTTCATCGACGGCCAGCACGGCACCACCGGCTTGCAGATCCTCGACCGGCTCAAGGACCGGGCCGACATCGAGCTGCTCGAACTGCCGATGGCCGACCGAAAGGATCTGGGCAAGCGCGCCGAGATCGCCAAGGCGTCCGACATCACCGTGCTCTGCCTGCCCGATGCGGCGGCCAAGGAGCTGGTCGCGGCGATGGGTGATTCCGATACGGTCGTGATCGACGCCTCGACGGCGCATCGCGTGGCCGACGGTTGGACCTACGGCTTCCCGGAACTGGCGAAGGACCAGCGCAAGAAGCTGCTCGCCTCCAACCGGATCAGCAATCCGGGCTGCTATCCGACCGGCGCCATCGCGCTGCTGCGGCCACTGATCGACGCCGGCCTCGTGCGCGCCGATTCGACGCCCGCGGTGTTCGGCGTGTCGGGCTACACCGGCGGCGGCAAGGAGCTGATCGCGGTCCATGAGCAGCCGGGCGTCGAGCCGTTCGGCCTCTACGGGCTCGAGCTCACGCACAAGCACGTGCCGGAGATGAAGAAGTATTCCGGCCTGAAGCACGCGCCGCTCTTCGTGCCGTCGGTCGGCCACTACGCCCAGGGCATGCTGATCACCGTGCCGATCACGCGCGACATCACGACGAAGCAGGTGTCGGCCAAGGACGTCCATCAGGTGCTGAGCGACTACTATGCCGGCGAGACCTTCGTGCCGGTGCGGCCGCTCGCCGACCGCGCCTGGCTGGAGCGCGACCGCTTCCTGCGCGCCGACCGGCTGATCGACACCAACACGATGGAGCTGGCGGTCTACGGCAACGATGCCGACGGCAACGTGCTGGCCGTGGCCTCGCTCGACAATCTCGGCAAGGGCGCGTCGGGCGCGGCGGTGCAGTGCATCAACCTCAAGACCGGCGTCGCCGAGACGACGGGCCTCGCCGTCGGCTGAGACCTTCCCCATGGACGAGACACC
Source organism: Rhodospirillaceae bacterium CCH5-H10 (assembly GCA_001557035.1). Taxonomy (GTDB): domain Bacteria; phylum Pseudomonadota; class Alphaproteobacteria; order Reyranellales; family Reyranellaceae; genus Reyranella. The sequence continues at coordinate 8,400 of LSKJ01000155.1, forward strand.
GGCGCTTCGGCGCGCGGTGGCGGACGATGCCGCCGCCGTGCGGACGCTCACGCGCGAAGCCTATGCCAAATGGGTGCCCGTCATCGGCCGCGAACCGCTGCCGATGCGGGCCGACTACGACGAGGCGGTGCGCCAGCATCGCATCGACCTGGCCTTCCTCGACGGGGGCCTTGCGGCCCTCATCGAGACGATCGACAAGGGCGACCACCTGGTGATCGAGAATGTCGCCGTCGCGCCGGCCTTCCAGGGGCGCGGCCTTGGCCGGCACCTGCTGACGCACGCCGAACAGGTCGCGCGGGACCTCGGCTACACCGAGGTCCGGCTCTACACGAACAAGATGTTCGAGGCGAACGTGCGGCTCTATCTCGCCTTCGGCTATCGCCTCGACCGCGAGGAGACGTCGGCGCTCGGCGTCACGGTCTACATGAGCAAGCCACTTCCCGCCGCTTGACCGCGGTTGCTTGAATGTGGTCGCGTCCGGCGCGGAGGAAGAAGCCATGCCGGACAGCAAGCCAAGGAACAAGACTCCCGACCAGCTGCGCAGCGCGCGCTGGTTCGCGCCCGACGACCTGCGCGCCTTCGGCCATCGCTCGCGCACGATGCAGATGGGCTACGCGCCCGAGGAATGGGCTGGCAAGCCGGTCATCGCCATCCTCAACACCTGGTCGGACGCCCAGCCCTGCCACATGCATTTCAAGACGCGCGTCGACGACGTGAAGCGCGGCGTGCTGCAGGCCGGCGGCTTCCCGATCGAACTGCCGGCGCTGTCGCTGTCGGAGAGCCTGCTGAAGCCCACGACCATGCTCTATCGCAACCTGCTGGCGATGGACGCCGAGGAGCTTCTGCGCGGGCATCCCGTCGATGGCGTCGTCCTGATGGGCGGTTGCGACAAGACCACGCCGGCGCTGCTGCTGGGCGCGATCAGCGTCGGCCTGCCGACGATCTATCTGCCGGCCGGGCCGATGCTGCGCGGCAACTGGAAAGGCAAGGTCCTGGGCTCGGGCTCCGACGCCTGGAAATTCTGGGACGAGCGCCGCGCCGGCAAGATCACCGATGAAGACTGGGTCGATGTCGAGGCCGGCATCGCGCGCTCCTACGGCACCTGCATGACCATGGGCACGGCGGCCACGATGATGGCGATGGCCGAGACGCTCGGCATGTCCCTGCCCGGCGCCTCGTCGATCCCGGCGGCCGACGCCAACCACATCCGCATGGCCTCCGAATGCGGCCGGCGCATCGTCGACATGGTCTGGGAAGACCTGACGCCCAACAAGATCCTGACGCACGAGGCGTTCCTCAACGCCATCACCGTGGCGATGGCGGTCGGGTGCTCGACCAACGCCATCATCCACCTGATCGCGCTGGCGCGTCGTGCCGGCCAGAAGATCGGCCTCGACGATTTCGAGCGCGCCAGCCGCAAGGCGCCGGTGATCGCCAACATCCGGCCGAGCGGCGACAAATACCTGATGGAGGATTTCTTCTATGCCGGCGGCCTGCCGGGCCTGATCGAGCAGATCCGCGATCACCTGCATCTCGACACGCTCACCGTGACCGGCAGGACGCTGGGCGAGAACGTGAAGGGCGCGGAAATCTACAACGATGACGTGATCCGCTCCGTCGCCAACCCGATCTACAAGGAGGGTGCGCTCGCGGTGCTCAAGGGCAATCTCGCGCCCGACGGCTGTGTCATCAAGCCGAGCGCCTGCGCGCCGAAGTTCCTGAAGCACACCGGTCCGGCCTTGGTGTTCGACGACTATCCCTCGATGAAGGAAGCGATCGATCGCGAGGATCTCGACGTCACCGAGGACACGGTGCTGATCCTGCGCAATGCCGGACCCCAGGGCGGGCCCGGCATGCCGGAATGGGGCATGCTGCCGATCCCGACCAAGCTGGTGAAGCAGGGCGTGCGCGACATGGTGCGGCTGTCCGACAGCCGCATGAGCGGCACCAGCTACGGCGCCTGCATCCTGCACGTCTCGCCGGAATCCTATATCGGCGGACCGCTCGCCCTGGTGAAGACCGGCGACATGATCTCGCTCGACGTCGACAAGCGCACGATCGACATGAACGTCTCCGACGAGGAACTGGCCAGGCGCAAGGCGGCGTGGAAGAAGCCCGAGCCTCGTTACGAGCGCGGCTATGGCTGGATGTTCACCAAGCACATCAAGCAGGCCAACGAGGGCTGCGACTTCGACTTCCTCGAGACGGAGTTCGGCAAGCCGGTGGCGGAGCCGTCGATCTATTGAGCGTATGGGTTAAGGATCCTTCGCTGCGCTCAGGATGCCAAGGGTATTGGGAGTAGCGCGGTGCGCTGATCCAAAAACAGGTGTCATCGCGGGCGGAGTAATCTCCGCCCTGGAGCGCAGCGAAGGATCCTTTCTCTTGTGCTGGGGAAGAATATCTTTCCAAGGGCGCGGTACGTCGCGACCAGTTCTCATCCATTTAAGCCGGGTGGATTGTTCTCAGCGACTGAATTTTCTATCTCAGCGCGGCTCGCGCCCTCGCGCGCCCGTTTTGCAGAGAGTTCCATGACCTTCTCGTTGTTCGCGCGTCGCGCCTTCCTCGCCGCCGGCGTTTCGGCTTTGGCCGCCCCGGCCGTGCTGTCCGGCCGCGCCCAGGCGCAAACGGCGCGTATCCCGGTCCGTGTCGGCAACATCCCGGTGATCGGCGCCGCACCGATCTTCGTCGTCGACAAGGAAGGCTGGGCCAGGGACGCCGGCCTCGACCTGACCTTGACCACCTTCCAGTCGGGACCGCATGCCATCCAGGCGCTGGCCTCTGGCACGCTCGATGTCTATGTCGCGGGCATTGCGCCGCTGGGCGTCGCGCGCTCGCGCGGCATCGACGTGAAGGTCGTGGCGGCGACGGCGAGCGGCGAGAACGTCTTCGTGGCCGTACCGCGCCTCGCGCAGCATTTCGCGCAAGGCGTGGCCCCGGCCGAGGCCTTCAAGCGCTACAAGGCGGCGACGGGCAAGCCCGCGCGCCTCGCGACCCAGCCGGCCGGCTCGGTGCCGAACACGACACTGCAATACTGGCTGTGGGAGGTCATCAAGGCCAACCGCGAGGACGTGGAAGTCGTGGCCATGGGCATCGACGCCACGCAGCAGGCCGTGCTGGCCGATGCCGTCGAGGGCGCGACCGTGCGCGAGCCTGCACTGACCATCATCCAGAAGTCGAACCCGGGCATCAAACTGGTCGAGGTCGGCGACAAGCTCTTCCCCGGCCAGCCCGGCACCGTCGTCGCCGTCACCGGCGCGCTGATTGCGAAGCAACCGGCGGCGGTGCAGGCACTGGTCGACGCGCTGGTGCGCGCCGGTGACCTGCTGACGCGCGATCCGGACAAGGCCGCGCCCGCGGTTGCCGCCAACCTCGCCAAGGGTATCGTCGACATCGAGATCATCAAGACGGCGCTGAAGTCGCCGGCCACCCGGTTCGTGATCGATCCGCGCGAGGTCATCGCGCCGTCGAAGGCGATGGAGGCCTATCAGGTGAAGCTCGGCTCGCTCAAGGAAGCCGCCCCGCTCGACGACCTGTTCGACGTGCGCTTCTTCGAGAAGGCGCGGCGCCCGGGCTGAACGGCGGCCAAATGAACTCAAAACCGGGTCGATTTGATCGGAGAAATCAGAGCTTGGAAAATCCGTCGTCTCGACCGGAGCGCGTAGCGCGGAGCGGAGAGACCTACTCTCGACGAATTGCCGGCTTTTCGCCGAGAGAAGGTCTCTCCGCTTCGCACCTTCGGTGCTTCGGTCGAGACGACGGGTATTTATCCGTGTCGAACCTCAAGTAACGTCGCCCTAGGATTGCCCGATGGCCCTCACACAAACCGGCGAACTGCCGGCCGCTTCCGCGCCGGTCCGCGCCCGCTTGGGCGCGCTCGGCTCGATCGGGCTCGGCGCCGCCGGTCTGCTCGCCTTCCTGCTGATCTGGCAGGCGGTGCCTTCGTTCGGTCTCGTCAACCCGATGATGCTGCCGGGACCGCTGGCGATTCCCACGGCCTTCCGCAGCGAACTCGATTCCGGCATGTGGCTGAAGGCCGTCACGGGCAGCCTCAGCCATTACGGTATCGGCCTGGTGGTCGGGGCGGCGCTGGGCGTCGCGGTCGGCGTCCTCACCGGCATGTCGCGCGTCGCCGAGGACCTGACGTCGTGGATCGTGCGCCTGTTGCGGCCGATCCCGGGCCTCGCCTGGGCGCCCTTCGCCATCATCTGGTTCGGCGTCACGCCCAAGGCCGCGGTCTTCATCATCGCCGTCTCGGTCTTCTGGATCGTGTTCTTCGCTGCCCACGGCGCGGTGCGCGCCGTCGATCGCGACCTGCTCGAAGTCGCGGAGGCCTTCGGCTTTCGCAAGCCCCACGAGAAGCTCTTCAAGATCTACCTGCCGGCCTCGATGCCCGGCATCCTGGTCGGCCTGCGCACCGCGCTCGGCCAGGCCTGGATGGCGGTGGTCGCCGCCGAGATCTTCGGCGTGCCGGGCCTCGGCAACCGCATGATCGAGGCCTCGTCGCTGCTCGCGACCGACATCGTCGTCGTCTACATGCTCACCATGGCCGCGCTCTACGGCATCCTCGATTCGCTGTTCCTCGTCGCCCAAAACTGGTTGCTCCGATGGAAAGCGTGATCGACAGCGTCATCGACATAAGGGGCCTCGGCCTCACCTTCGATCGCGACGGCCGCCGCACCGAGGTGCTGCGCGACCTCGACCTTTCGATCCCGCGTGGGGCGTTCGTCGCCATCGTCGGCGCATCGGGCGTCGGCAAGTCGACCCTGCTGCGCGTGCTGATCGGCCTCGCCAATGCGAGCGCCGGTCAGGTCTCGCTGGCGACGCATTCGACGGCGCGCCAGCCGGTGGCGCTGGTCTTCCAGGATTCGCGCCTGCTGCCATGGCGCCGCGTCGTCGACAACGTCGCCTTCGGCCTCGAAGGCTCGGGCCTGTCGAAGGCCGAGCGCCGCGCGAAGGCCGTGGAAGCGTTGCGCATCGTCGGCCTGGCCGAACTTGCCAATCGCTGGCCGTATCAGCTCTCCGGCGGCCAGCGCCAGCGCGTGTCGCTCGCCCGCGCGCTTGCCGTCGAGCCTGAGGTGCTGCTGATGGACGAGCCGTTCTCCGCGCTCGACGCGATCTCGCGCGAGGGGCTGCAGGACGAACTCACGCGCATCTGGCAGCAGACCGGCAAGACCATCCTGTTCGTGACCCACGACATCGAGGAAGCGACCTATCTCGCCGACCGTGTCGTCGTGCTGGCGGGCTCGCCGGGCCGCACCGTCGTCGACCGAACGATCGACGCGCCGCGGCCGCGCCGCCGCGACGAGCCGGCCGATGCCGGCGTGATCGCCGACGTCCGCCGCCATCTCGGCAGCGGCATTGCCCGGGGCTATAGTGGCGCCGACAAACAAGGATGAGACATGGCCACTGGATCCGATGAAGCCTCGATCGTCGCCCGCTCCGTCGAGCAATTGCGCCAGGGCCTGCTGAAGGCGGATCGCGCCGCGCTGGAACAACTCTGCGCCCCCGAGCTGAGCTACGGCCATTCCGGCGGCACGCTCGAGACCCGGGCGGAGTTCGTCGAGGCGAACACCAACGGCTTCGCGACCTGGAAGTCGCTCGAGTTCAACGACCAGACGATCTCCTTCGCGGGTGACGTCGCGCTGGTGCGCCATCTCATGGTCGGCGAGACGGAGCACAGCGGAAAAGTTCACCCGATCCGGATCGGCATCCTGCTGGTGTGGCAGAAGCAGGCCGGTGCCTGGAAGCTGCTGGCGCGGCAGGCCTACAAGTACTGACCGCCCGGCCGCGCCGGCATCCACCGCCGTAATGCGATTGTAACCCTCGCCCGTCACTTCAGGGCGATGCTGTTCGATCTCCATTCCCTCGCCGACACCGGTCTGCGGCTCGGCATCGCCCTGTTGCTGGGTTCGGCCATCGGGTTCGAGCGCCAATGGAACCAGAAGATGGCCGGCCTGCGCACTAATGCGCTGGTCGCCCTGGGTGCTTCGGGTTTCGTGGCCTTCTCCGGGCTGGTCGGCGCAGGCGATCCGACCCGGGTCGCCGCGCAGGTCGTGACCGGCATCGGTTTCCTCGGCGCGGGCGTCATCCTGCGCGAAGGCGTCAACGTGCACGGGCTCAATACGGCCGCGACCCTGTGGTGTTCGGCCATGGTCGGCACGATGGCCGGGTCGGGCCATGCCGCTCCCGCGCTGCTGGCGGCGGCGATGGTGGTGGCGACCAACCTGCTGCTGCGGCCGCTGGTGCGGCGCATGAACACCCGGCTCCTGACCTCGACGGATGTCGAGGGTCACTACACGGTGGAGGTCGTCTGCAAGGGCGCCGAGGAGGCGCACATGCGCTCGCTCCTGCTGCATGCGCTCTCGCAGGCCGGCCTCGGCCTGCGCCGCCTCGACAGCGAGGACATTCCCGACACTTCCAAGGTGACGGTCACCGCCCAGGCGGTCGCCTCGAAGCGCAACGACACCGCGCTCGAGCAGATCGTCGGCCGACTCAGCCTCGAACCCAACGTATCCGCCGCGACCTGGCAGATCGATCGCGCCATCCCGGAGTCGTGATTGTCATTCTGAAGACGTCAGGGTTCGCCAGGGATGAAGCAAAGTTTCATTACGCCACCGGTGTCATCCCGAGCGTAGCGAGGAATCCTTGACTGCTTCAGCATGAGGTCCCTCGCTCCGCTCGCGATGACACCATTGTTTGAAGTGTCGCTTCGAGCTGTCAGCCGATCGCGCCCGACTCTCTGAGCCGGCCGATCTCGGCGGCGCTGTAGCCCAGTTCGCCCAGGATCTCGTCCGTGTGCGCGCCGTGTCCCGGTCCGGGACCGGGCGTCACCGGTTCGGGTGCGAACGACATTCGGATGGGCGCGGAGATCGTGCGCGGCATGTCCTCTTGGCTTGTGTCCACGACCGCGCCGTTGGCGACGGCCTGCTCGTCGTCGGGAACGTCGCGCAGGATGCCCAGCAGGCCGAAGGTGATCTCGTGGCGGCGCAGGCGTTCCTTCCACTCGGGCCACGGCCGTCCCGCGAACACCGGATCTAGGATCGCGGCGAGGTCGGGAGCGTGCGCCCGCCGCTTCTCCGTCGTCTCGAAGCGCGGATCATCCATCAGGTCGGTGCGCTCGATCGCCTGGCAGAGTTCGGGCCAGAGCTTGTCCTCGCGCACGATGGTGAGCTGGATCCAGCGCCCGTCGGAGGTCCGGTACTGGTTGGCGAGCGCGCTGCGTGGCTTGGTGCGCGGCGGCCGCGGCGCGACGAACGAGCCGAGCAGGGCGCCCTGCGCCAGGATGGCGTTGGACCACAGGCCGCTCGCATGCAGCGACGTGCCGACCTCGCTACCCTCCCCGGTGCGCTCGCGATGCAGCAGGGCCATCGAGATGGCGGCGAACAGGTTCATGCCGGCCATCTGGTCGCCCTGCGCCGGCAGCGAGAAGGCCGGCGGCCCGCCTTCGTAGGTCAGCCCGTCGAGCAGGCCGGAGCGGGCGAAGAAGGCGGTCGAGTCGAAGCCGGGTTGCTCGGCATCGGGTCCGGCCTCGCCGTAGCCGGTCATCGAGGCGTAGATCAGCCGCGGGTTGAGCGGCGCCACGTCGGCGTAGCGCATCCGCAGCCGTGCGCGGACCTTCAGCGGGAAGTTCACCACCATGACGTCGGCGGTCTTCACCAGCCGGTCGAAGGCGGCGCGGCCTTCGGGGTTCTTCAGGTCGAGCACCACCGAGCGCTTGTTGCGGTTGGTCATGTGCCAGCAGAAATTGACCGGATGCTGCGGGATCGAATGGGCCTGTCCCAGCTTGCGCTGCGGGTCGCCTTCGCCCGGCGGCTCGATCTTGATGACCTCGGCGCCGTAGTCGCCCATCACCGTCGTGGCCACCGGACCGGCGATGAAGCTCGCGAGGTCGAGGACCCGGAGGCCCTGCAGCGGCAATTGTCCGCTCATTGAGTTTTCCCTTTCGAACGCCTACACCCCAGCCTATCCGGGGAGAACGGCATCAGGTCAATGGCCGGCAGGTTTCGCAATTTCTGGCTCTCGGGCGCTTTTCTGCTGGTGATCCTCGCGATCGGACTCGCGTTGCGCTCCGCCCTATGGGCCTGCGTGGCCGCCGCCGTGATGGGTGTGGCGGGCGTCGTCCTGTTCCGCGGCAACCGCTGGCGCAGCGGCGCGCTGCTCACGACGGCGCTGGCGCTGAGCCTCGTGGCGCTCGACCTGTTCGCCGGCTTCCTGTCGCCCAAGGCGGTGAACGTGGGCGTGGTGACGCGCACCATCCCGCAATGGTGGCCGCCGCCGGACCCGATCCTCGGGTTCCGGCCGAAGCCCGACAGCGAAGTGATCGCCACCGCCACCTGGGGCGACGAGCTGGTCTATCGCCAGACCTACCATTTCGATTCCGTCGCGGCACGGGTGACACCGCCTGCGTCGCCTGCGTCCGATACCTATCTGTTCATCGGCGATTCGTTCATCTTCGGGCAGGGTCTGGCCGACGATCAGACGGTGGCGTCCCAGTTCACCAGGTTGAACACGCCGGCCGCGCGCACCGTCAATTTCGGCGTTCCCGGCTACGGCCCCAATCATCTCGTCCGGGCCTTCGAGGCGGGTCTCTTCGACCGCTACAGGGATCAGAAGGTGAAAGCCGTGGTGACCTGGATCATCCCGGCCCATCTCCAGCGCGTGACCGGCGACGGCTCCTGGCTCGGCTCCTCGCCGCGCTATGTCCTCGACGACGGCAAGCTGCGCTTCACCGGTACGTTCAACGAGCATCGCTGGCGCGATCCGCTGGCGGGGCTGCACTATTTCCTGGGCGAGCACTTCGCGTTCATCGAGGCGATCGGCCAGAAGCAGCGTCAGGAGGAGCAGATCGAGCTGTTCCTGGCGATGATGGCGAAGCTGCAGGCGGAGGCCCGCGCGAAGTTCAACGCCCCACTCGTCATCATCTATTCCTGGCCCGACGAGAGCACGCAGAACCGCTACGGCGATTCCAAGGTCGAGCAGCCGTTGCTGGTGGCGACGCTGGTGAAGCTGCGCCAACTCGGCGCGCCGATGCTGAGCGTCGCCGATGCGACACAGGGCGAGACGGCCGCGCGGCTGATGATCCCGCACGACGGACACCCTTCGGCGTTCAGCACCGAGCGCATCGCCATCGCACTGAAGAAACTGCTCGACGCACGCTGATCTCTCGTCCCGTCGCCGGGCCGTTGTGTTTCATTTGACAGTTCGCCTGCAAACCCGGCAGCTTGTCGGCAACAGGATCGTCCGCACGAACGGATGACCGGGGAAGCGTCTTTGCGGGAGGATGGACAGGGTGAGCCATGTGGCGCCCATGCGCGCGCTCAACCGGCCGACGCCATCGGTATGCGTCGAGCGACGCGCTGACGGCACACTGATCCTGTCTGCCGGCCGGTCGCTGCCGGCCGATCTGCCGCTCGTCATCGACTGGCTGGAGCGGGCGGCGATGCGCCGGCCCGACGTCACGTTTCTCGCCGAGCGTCGCGGCCCGGATCGCGCCTGGCAGCGCCTGACCTATGCCGAGGCCTGGGCCAGGACCGGCGCCGTCGCCTCGTGGCTGATCGCGCAGGGCTTCGGTCCCGCGGGCAAGCCGGTCGCGATCCTGTCGGACAACAGTCTCGAGAACGCGCACTTCCTGTTCGGCGCGCTGCGCGCGGGCGTGCTGGTGGCGCCGATCTCGCCGAATTACTCGCTGGCCGGCGACTTCGCCCGCTTCGATCATGCGCTGGGCATCGTCGAGCCGGGGCTCGTCTTTGCGCAGGACTCGAAGACTTACGCCGCGGCGCTCGACCGCGCCGAACGGACCGGCGCCCGCGTGGTCACGGTGGATGGCGGGCGCGGCCTCGCTTTCGGTGCGCTCGCGGCCTGTTCGGTGGATGCCGCCGTCGCCGAACGGCGCCAGCGCATCACGGCCGATACGCCGGCCAAGATCCTGTTCACCTCTGGCTCCACGGGTATGGCCAAGGGCGTACTGAACACCCACGGCAACCTCACCGCCGGGGCCGAGATGATCCGCGCGGTGGGCGAACCGCTCGACGACAGCCGCATCGCCGTGTCGCTCGACTGGCTGCCCTGGCACCACACCTGGGGCGGCAACGCCAACCTGAACAGCATCATCCGCGTCGCGGGTTCGCTCTACATCGACGGCGGCCGGCCGGTCGCGGGCCGCTTCCAGGAGACCCTGGAGAATCTGCGCGAGCTGTCGCCCTCGGGCTTCGGCACCGTGCCGGCCGCCTATCCGATGCTGCTCGAAGCGCTGGAACGCGACGCCGACCTGCGCGCCAGGTTCTTCAGGAACATGCGCGGCCTCGGCTATGGCGGCGCGCTGCTGCCGCAGGAGAGCTTCGACCGTCTGCAGAGTGCCGCGACCGAACAGCTGGGCGAGCGCCTGCCGTTCGGCTGCGGCTGGGGCATGACCGAGACGACCAGCACCGGGCTGATGGTCTACTGGAACGTCGATCGTGCGGGCCTTCTCGGCCTGCCGCAGCCGGGCATGGTGGCCAAGCTGGTGCCGGCGGGCGACCGTTACGAGTTGCGCGTGAAGGGCCCGAACGTCATGCCGGGCTATTACCGCAACGAGGCGGCCAACCGCGCGGCCTTCGACGAGGACGGTTTCTTCAGGACCGGCGATGCCGCGCGCTGGGTCGACGAGGACCGGCCCGAGGCCGGCATCCAGTTCGCCGGACGACTCTCGGAGGAGTTCAAGCTGGCGTCGGGCACGTGGGTCCGCGCCACCACCCTGCGCACGCAGCTGATCGATGCGCTGCAGCCCTATGTGCGAGACCTCGTCATCGCCGCGCCCGACCGACCGTATCTCGGCGCGCTCGTATGGCTCGACGCGGCGGCCTGCGCCGAAGCGGGGGGCGCTGACGTCTGGCGACCGGCGCTCGGCCGCCTGCTCGCCGCTTTCAACGGACGGCCCGGCGGATCAAGCACGCGGGTGCTGCGCGTGCTGCCGCTCCGGGAGCCGCCGTCCGTGGCCGAGGGTGAAGTGACCGACAAGCGTTCGATCAATGGTCGGCGCGTGCTCGAAAGACGCTCTGGAGACGTAGCGCGGCTCTATGCCGAAGCAATCGATCCGGACTTGATTGTCGCGGGAGGTACTCGCTGATGCATGCCTACATCATCCGGCGGGTGCTGGCGCTGATCCCGACCCTTATCTTCGCCAGCCTGATCGTCTTCGTCACGGTGCGGCTGATCCCGGGCGATGTGATCGACATGATGCTGTCCACCAACGACATCGGTGCCGACAAGAAGAGCCGCGAACAGCTCCAGGCGGCGCTCGGCCTCGACCAGCCCGTCTACTTTCAATATTTCCGCTGGATCGGCGCCCTGCTGTTCGAGGGTAGCCTGGGCAAGTCCCTGTGGCAGAACACTTCGGTGATGGAGGACATTCTCCACCGCCTGCCGCTCACTTTCGAGCTCGGCCTGATGGCCATGATCGTGGCGTTGATCGTCGGCATTCCCATCGGCGTCTACTCCGCCGTCGCCCAGGATACCCTCGGTGACTACATCACGCGTTCGTTCGCCATCCTCGCCCTGGCGCTGCCTGGCTTCTGGGTCGGCACCCTCGTCATGGTCTTTCCATCGATCTGGTGGGGCTGGTCGCCCGATGTGAAGCTGACGCCCTTCACCGAGGATCCGCTGCGCCAGATGGGGCAAATGCTTATTCCGGCACTGATCCTCGGCAAGGCCTTCTCCGCCGTCGTGATGCGTCTCACGCGCACCATGATGCTCGAGGTGATGCGCCAGGACTACATCCGCACGGCACTCGCCAAGGGACTGGCGACCCGCACGACGATCCTGCGCCATGCGCTGCGCAACGCGCTGATCCCGGTGGTCACCCTGGTGGGCCTGCAGGCGCCCGTGCTGTTCGGTGGCGCGGTCATCCTGGAACAGATTTTCGTCATTCCGGGCATGGGCCTGCTGCTTCTGGAGGCCGTCAGTCAGCGCGACTATCCGATCATTACCGGCGTGTTCCTGATCGTCGGCGTCGCCGTCGTCTTCATCAATCTGCTGGTCGACCTGAGCTACGGGCTGCTTGATCCCAAGGTGAGGTACCGCTGATGGTCGCGATCGCCGAAGCCGTCCGTCCCTCGCCGCCGTCACCTTCGTCGGGCTCCATGCGCTTCATCGCGCGCCTGTTCCGGGACAAGCCGCTCGGGGCATTCGGCTTCGTGATCTGCGTCATCTTCCTGTTCTGCGGTCTGTTCGCCGATCTGCTGGCACCCTACGGCTACAACCAGATCAGCCCGCTCAACCGGCTGAAGCCGCCGAGCGAGAAATTCTGGCTGGGCACCGACAATCTCGGCCGCGACATGCTTTCGCGTTGCCTCTATGGGGCGCAACTCTCGGTCATCATCGGCCTTTCGGCGGCAGCGCTCGCGACCGTGGTCTCCGTGTTCATCGGCATCGTCTCCGGATACATCGGTGGCAAGCTCGACATGGTGATGCAACGCTTCGTCGATGCCTGGATGAGCTTTCCCGATCTCATCATCCTGATCGTGGTGGTTTCCGTGGTGGGCCCGGGCATGGGGCCGGTGATCGTCATTCTGGGCCTTCTCTACGGCATCGGCGGCAGCCGCATCATTCGCGGTGCCGTACTCTCGGTGCGCGAGAACGCCTATGTCCATGCCGCGCAGTCGACCGGCGCTTCGCTGCCGCGCATTCTGTGGCGGCACATCCTGCCCAACGTCATGGCGCCGGTGATCGTGCTGTTTACGACCCGGGTGGGCGCCGTGATCCTCGCCGAATCCGGCCTCGCCTTCCTCGGGCTCGGCGTGCCGCCACCGGCGCCAACCTGGGGTGGCATGCTGTCCGGCTCCGGTCGCTCCTTCATGTATCTGGCCCCATGGCTCGCCCTCGCGCCCGGCCTCTGCATCACGATCGTCGTCTATTCCATCAACGTCTTCGGCGATGCCTTGCGGGATCTGCTCGATCCACGCATGCGCGGCAGCCGGTGAACAGGGAGGTTTCGATGAGGCAAGTGCGTGGCTTTCTGGTCGGTACCGCGTTGTCTCTCGCCCTTGGTGCGGCACCAGCTGCAGCCCAGTCCCCCGAAAAGCCGCAGTATGGTGGCTCGCTCGAGATCGGGACCGTCTATGTGACGCTGTCGGCCCTGTCGTTCGACCCCAACGACTGGAACTGGAAGCTGAACCACGACACGGGGCAATACCTGGAGCAGCTCTTTCAGGGCGACTTGTCGAAGGCGAAGAGCCGCGGCGGGCCGCACGCATTCGTCGCCGATGGTTATCTGCCGTTGGACGCGATCAAGGGCGAGCTGGCGGAAAGCTGGGAGTGGAAGGACAATCCGCTCCGGGTCGAGATCAAGTTGCGCAAGGGCGTGATGTTTCCCGACAAGCCCGGAGTCATGAAGAGCCGGGAACTGACGTCCGATGACGTGGCCTACAGCTTCAACCGCCTGATCTCCAGCCCCAAGCAACAGAAGGGCTACTTCAACCACGTCGAGAAAGTCGAGACGCCGGACAAGCATACCGTCGTCTTCCACATGAAGCATTTCCACTCCGAATGGGACTATCGCTTTGGCTGGGGTTACTACTCGCCGATCTATGCCAAGGAGATGGTCGACGCCGGCGCCACCAACTGGAAGAACGCGGTCGGGACAGGCCCCTTCCAGCTCACCGACTATGTCTCCGGAAACTCCAACACCTACACCAGGAATCCGATCTACTGGGGAAGCGAGAAGATCGGCGGCCAGGACTACAAGCTGCCGTTCGTCGACAAGATCGTCTATCGCACCATCAAGGACGAGGCGACGTTCATCACCGCGCTGCGCACCGGCAAGCTCGACATTCTGGAAGCGATCCGCTGGCAGAACGTCGACTCGCTGAAGAAGAGCGTGCCGCAGCTCCAGTGGAATCGCTGGCTCAACATGAGCGGGACTTTCATGGCGATGCGCATGGATGTCGACGGCCCCTTCAAGGACCTTCGTGTTCGCCGCGCGCTCAACATGGCGGTCAACAAGGAAGAGATCGTCAAGGCCTACTACA
>LSKJ01000156.1 GCA_001557035.1 Rhodospirillaceae bacterium CCH5-H10
CTCGTGTACATTTCCCCGGACAGCCCTGCCTCTGAAGGGGGAAGAAAGCAGGGGCTTACTTCTTCGTCTTGCGCCGACTCGGCCGCCAGCCGACGCGCCATTTGCCGATCATGCCGTGGACGCCGATCATCGAGCCGGCGACGAGTTCCAGCGCGAGGAAGCGGCGGTCCTCGACCCAGCCGGGGAGCTGGATGTTCAGTGCGAGATCGCGGCGGAATCCGAACTGGTTGTAGTATTCGGGATCGCCCACCAGGATGATGCGGCTGTGGCCCAGCATGCGCGACTGCGCCATCGAGTGCCACATCAGCGCCTTGCCGTAGCCCAGGCCCCGCAATTCCGGCGAGATGGCGAGGGGGCCCAGCATGACCGCGGGCCATTTCTCGTTGATCAGGATCGGCCAGTTGCGGATCGACGCGACCATGCGGTCCTTCTGGTCGATCGCCACGAAGCAAAGCTCGCGGATCGGCTTCACGCCCTCGCGCAGACGATAGACGGTCTTCTGCTGGCGGTCGGGCCCGAAGGCCGCCTCGTTCATCTCCTCGACCGCCGCGTTGTCGCGCGGCCGCTCGCGCAGCAGCCGCAGCCGGCCGGGATCGCGGATCACGCTTCCTGTCCGAGCGCGGCCATCAGCTCACGCCATTCGCGGGCGCTGAGTCCGCTCGACTTCTGGTCGACTTTCTCGCCGGCCAGCATGCGCTTCACGATGACGAGGCCGGTCTTGGAGAGATGCGTGCCGCCCAGGCGGTATTCGACGAAGGCGTCGTGGCTGATCGGGCACCAGCGCTTCAGCGTGTCGAGCATGGTCTCGGCATAGACGCGGATCTCGTACTGCGCGTGGGCGTCCGCACGCAGCGACAGGAAGTGCATGAGATTGTGAAGGTTCGTCTTCCAGTACCACTGGGTATAGAAGCCGAGCGACAGGTTCATGCGCGCCAGTTCGCGCGCGAGGCCCGAACGCTCGGGATCGAGCGGCGCACCGGCCTCGCCCTCGTTCAGCATCTCGAGATAGTGCTCGTAGACCAGTTCGGCGTCCTTCTTCAGCAGGTCGAAGACGCGCTCTGCCTCCTTGCCTGCCAGAACCGCGTCGCGACCCTGCCGGTTCATCGCGCTCTGGGCCGCGAGATGCTCGGGCTTCGGCACGTAGAACTCGTTGTCGAGGATCGAGTAGCGCGCGGAATATTCGTTCACGTTGGCGGTGCGATGGCGGATCCACTGGCGCGCCACGAAGATCGGCAGCTTCACGTGGTACTTGATCTCGCACATCTCGAACGGCGTCGTGTGCCGGTGCCGCATGAGATAGTTGATGAGCCCGCGATCCTCGCTGACCTTCTTGGTGCCGCGGCCGTAGCTCACGCGCGCGGCCTGCACCACGGCGGCATCGTCACCCATGTAGTCGACGACGCGGACAAAGCCGTGATCGAGCACCGGCAGCGCCTGGTAGAGGATCTCTTCCAGCGCCGGAGCCACGGGGCGCAGGGTCGGCTGGGCGCCGGCCCGGGCCTGGTCGATTTCAGCCTGCTGGTCGCTCGAGAGGGGCATCGGTTCGCTGTCCTTGTTTGCGCCGGACTTTATGGGGGGAATCGCGGCGGGCGGGCAAGGATCGAGGCCCCGACATCTTCAAAAAGCCGGGGGAAGCGCCTATATAGAGCGGGTCGGGAAACCGACTATGGCGATAAACGCCGCGTGAAATAAGCGTTTCGGACCCGGGGGCAGTACCCGGCGCCTCCACCATTTCTTTCCGCGCCCGGGACTTCCCGTGGGGCGGAACCGATGGGGGCGAACCAGGATCGACGAGCGTGGTAAAGGCGCGGTTTTTGCCCGGTATGGTTCCGCCGTGACGGGCCATTCACAAGTGCTAACGATAACACCGTTACACTCGCTGCTGCCGCCTAAACAGCGGACGTAAGCGCGGTCCGGGGGGCACCGGGCAACAGAAGCCCCCCACTCATCCTCGCGGTCATCTCCGCTTTCCTTCCCGGCGATTGACCGCTATTGCCATCGTTGACTCTCCCGCACGGCGGGCCGATGCTTTCACGAAATTTCCGACAGGCCATGAACGATCGCTTTCACTACGACGCTCTCGTCGACGATGCGCTGCGCAGCGTCGTGCGACGCGTGCTGACTCAGGTCGCGGAAACGGGCCTTCCGGGCTCTCATCATTTCTACATCAGCTTCCGCAGCGGCGATCCCGGCGTGGAACTGCCGGAATACCTGCGCGCCAAGTATCCCGAAGAGATGACGATCGTGCTGCAGCACCAGTACTGGGATCTCATCCTGCACGACGATTGGTTCGAAGTGACGGTGAGCTTCAACAAGCAGCAGGAACGCATAAAAGTTCCGTTCGCAGCGCTCTCCGCTTTCGTCGATCCGTCGGTGCGCTTCGGCCTGCAGTTCGACCGGCGCGACAAGGCCGGCGAGAAGCTCGACGGCGCGGCGGCGCCCGTGGGCGCCTCC
>LSKJ01000157.1 GCA_001557035.1 Rhodospirillaceae bacterium CCH5-H10
TGTCGACCACCCGGAAATGCGTCAGCGCCTTCTGGCCGTTCTCCTCGTCGACCTGCATCAGCTCGCGATCGAAGGCGCCCGGCCGCTTGGCCAGCGGCAGGTTGATCGCGCCTTCCTTCTTGGACGGCACGCCGACCACGATCGCCCAGTAGAGCTTTTCGGTCTCGCGATCGCGGAACGATGCGGTCAGGTGCTTGGCCGCCTGGCCGGTGCGCGCGATCAGCAGCAGCCCGCTCGTGTCCTTGTCGAGGCGATGGAC
>LSKJ01000016.1 GCA_001557035.1 Rhodospirillaceae bacterium CCH5-H10
CAGAGGTGGCTCCGCTTGTCTGAACAGCCTTCGTCTTTGGATAAGTGGATCTCTGCCGGGTTTCAGTCGTCAGTCTGATGCGCGTTTGGGGTGCAACGGAGGGAGGGCGTAGCCCGACCGCAGTGCACCCCAAACGCGCGGCGAAGTTCATGCTGCGATCGCTTGCGGCAGTTGGCCGAAGTAGGCTCGATCCGGCGTCTGCCGGTCAAGGCTCGAGTGAGGACGCCGGCCATTGTAGAAGCCGAAGTAACGAGAGATCGAGTTGCGCGCGTCGCTGACGGTGTCGTAGGCCCGCAGGTAGACTTCCTCGTACTTGACCGATCTCCACAGTCGCTCGACGAAGACGTTGTCGCGCCAGGCGCCCTTGCCGTCCATGCTGATCGCGATGGCGTTGTCGAGCAGCACGCCGGTGAAGTCGGTCGACGTGAACTGGCTGCCCTGGTCGGTGTTGAAGATCTCCGGCCGGCCGTGCTTGGCCAGCGCCTCCTGCAGCGCCTCGATGCAGAAGTCGGCTTCCATCGTGATCGACACCCGGTGGCTCAGCACGCGCCGGCTGTACCAGTCGACGACGGCCGCCAGATAGACGAAGCCACGAGCCATCGGGATGTAGGTGATGTCCATTGCCCACACCTGGTTCGGCCGCTCGACTGCCAGGTCGCGCAGCAGGTAGGGATAGATCTTGTGGCCTGCCGCCGGCCGCGAAGTGTTGGGCCGGCGATAGAGCGCCTCGATCCCCATGCGCTTCATCAGCGTCGCGACATGCCGCCGGCCGATCGCGACACCGTCGCCCGCCAGCAGGTCGCGCAACATCCGGCTGCCCGCGAACGGATGCTCCAGATGCAGCTCGTCGATCCGGCGCATGATCGCCAGGTCCGCCACCGAGACCGCACGCGGCTTGTAGTAGACGCTGCCCCGGCTGATCCCCAGAAGCTGCGCCTGCCGCGCAACCGACAGATCGTGTGAACGCTCGATCATCGCTTGGCGCTCGACAGGCCGGCCTTGTCGAGCGCGCCGGACAAAAAATCGTTCTCCAGCGCAAGCTCCCCAATCTTGGCGTGCAGGACCTTCAAGTCCACCGCCGGCGCAACTGCCGCGCCGCTGCCGAACACCGCCGCCGCTCCCTCCTGCAGCTGACTCTTCCATTGCGTGATCTGATTGGGGTGCACATCGAACTGCTGCGCCAGCTCGCTCACCGTCTTCTCGCCCTTGATCGCTGCCAACGCCACCTTCGCCTTGAAGGCCGCGCTGTGGTTCCGTCGTGATCGTCTGCTCATGCTCTCTCCTGATCTCGGCATCCTGGGCCGTCGTCAGGCAGAAAATCCACTTATCCCACTGTTCAGATTTCCTGAGCCACCTCTC
>LSKJ01000158.1 GCA_001557035.1 Rhodospirillaceae bacterium CCH5-H10
TGCGCGCCGCGCGCGATCCGATGGCCGAGGTCCCGAAGCGCTCGGGCGCCACCGGGTGGATGATCGCCGCCGTCCTCGTGCTGCTCGCCGTGGGTGGCGGCTACTACTACTGGACCAATCATCTCAACCCGCCGGAGCCCGTCGTCGCCACGGCGCCTCCCGCCCCGCCGACGCCCCTGCAGCCGCCAGCGAAGTCGGTGCGTGAGAC
>LSKJ01000159.1 GCA_001557035.1 Rhodospirillaceae bacterium CCH5-H10
GGCGCTCGGCCTGGGTGAAAAGATCGGGAAGATCGAGGTCGGCTACAAGGCCGATATCGTCTTCCTCGACCTCGGCCACATCAACTGGATCCCGTTCAACGATCCGACCAACCAGATCGTCCATACCGAGGATGGCTCGGCCGTCGAATCGGTGATGATCGCCGGACGCATGGTCCTGGAGGGCCGCAAACTGCTGAACGTCGACATGGTGCAGCTCGCGCGGCTGGCCGAGAAGGCACGGGAGCGGCTCGACAGGGGCCGCAAACCCGCCAA
>LSKJ01000160.1 GCA_001557035.1 Rhodospirillaceae bacterium CCH5-H10
GCGATGCCGGATGCGCCGTAATAGCCTTCTCGGCCTAGAGCCTGGCCGCCAGTTCCGGCGTCGTGATGTCCGGCTCGGCCTCGACCCAATCGAGCAGATCGGCCAGATACGGCGCCAGCTTGCGCCACCGGGCGGACGGCTCTGCCGCTCCGGCTCCACCGAGCCCGTGCGAGACATCCGATCAATCAGCTTCACCGCAAAGCTCGGGATCACGTCGTAGCGACGAGACGCCGCCCGCCGCGACCGCAATTCGCGATCTCCGCTCGCACCCGTTCCCGAAGGTCCATCGAATAGGGCTTTCCCATGCAACCTGCCCTCCTGTCTCCAGCCTGCACTTGAATCAGACTTCCGATCCCTTGGGAATCCCAAGTCGATTCCTAATTCCTCCTTGATGCTCTAGCGCCAACTCGCAGCGATGCTCCGGCGTGGCTTTGTGAGTGGCGTCACCTCCATTCCGCGATTGCCGTGCCCACCGCTCCTCAGCTATTTCCACGCCGCGCACTCACCCACTCCCCTCCGCCGACAGCTACAGCCGACTCTTCCTATAGCGCATCCCTCAAATCGCCCGACAAGGGTGCACCATCATATCCCCGGATCAAACAAGCGTCTTCCAGTGACCGTGAGGTACTTTGGCCATCAGCGGCGTGCCGCGCTTGTTCCAGCCATGGGTTCGGGCCATGATGGTCTTGCCCTGGGTCTCGTCGATAAAGACCAGCCGCCGGGGATTAATCCGGCCCTGGTATTTCCGCCACCGAGCGGCGTCAGGCCGATCCTGCTCGCCGGCGAACACGGTTTTCTTCAAGCTAATCCCAGCCGCACGCAGGAACCGCCACAGTGTGTCGCACGACACCTTCGCGTGCCGCTCACGCAGCTCGGCCGGCAGCGCATGCAGCGTCAGATTCGGCATTTCCACCAGCCGCCCCAACAGCCAGTCCCGCTCGCTATCCAGCTTGAAACCCCGGCTACCGCCCACCCGCCTAGGGGCCGGACTACCTGTCGAGCGCGCTCGTTGTGCCCACTTCACGACGCTGGACACGCTCAGCCGGAACAGCGCCGAGACCTGACGGCTGACTGACCGTCGCCAATCGCAGCCGCCACGCGCTCCCGTAGGTCCATCGAATAGGCGGCTATACAAAAATGCCGAAGTTCAGATTAGCCACTCCAGATGAAACCTCTGTAGTTGGATTAAATTGCTACGCTATTGCAATAGTGACAACAGTGCTTGCCAGTTCCGGCGATACTCTCGTGCATGATACGCACATCTTACCACCGCTTACTGCGGCGGCAATTCTTAATCGCAAGATGCTGCTAGCGGGAAAAGCGCAATGGAACTTTTAAAACTGTCGCTCAGTTACTTCCCGTGCCGACATAACCTTAACACCCCCAGAAGAGGCACCACTCATCTTGCTCGTCGCTACTAATCCGACCCACAGGCTTCAGTTCACCAAATAGTATCATGCGGCTCGCCCCGTCTGGCCACCAAACTGTTAGTTGAAACAATAACGAGATGCGTAGAGAAACCTATGGAGAAGATCGAACAAAGCCAAGAACGCCGCGACCAACATTAAGCCAGCAAGACAAAGAATGGCGAAGTTACTTGAGCGCCTCGGTCAGAATGCGGTACCCGCCGGTCGTCAGGTGTGTGTTGTCGGGCTGGTAGGTCGCACATGGTGCACAGGACATCTTGTTATCCAGTTCGATGAAACGTATGCCGGGGCGGCCTGCGAGCCCATTGCGGACAGCCACATTGATTTCAGTGCGGATACTTGCCTGATACCCGCCAGCGACGCCGCGAGGCAGGATCCCGAAGACGACAAGCTGTTCCGGTTTCCATCTCCGCTCGACATCGTCGACGATGTCTAGGATTCCCCGCGAGATCGCGCAGCGCGGGTTGCGCCCCAGATTGTTGGTGCCGACTAGAAGAATCACAGTCCCAGGTCGAAGATGATCGAAGCGACCGGTTTCGATCTTCCACTTGGTCTGCTGCACGCGTTCGCCGCTAACCGCGATCTTGGCAACTTGGCGGCCTGGATAGGTAGCCTCCAGTAGCGCACGCGGCCATGCAGCGGCAATCGAATCTCCTAGCACCAAGACATCGGCCGCCTGTGGGACGGCGACCTCCCTCGAAGCCTCAGGGGCCGGAGCCCGGCACCCTTCAGCATGCGCTGATTGACTGAAAGCCAGTTGCAGCGCGATCAGAATTATTCCAACGCGGAGGTGTGAGGTATCGCGAGGCAAAACATGTACTCCTAGCGCTTGGGCAATTTTTTGCATGGTGGCCTCTTGAGGATTGTCTTTGCTTCGTCGATCTTCGTGACAGCTATAAGGGCTTCTGCATAGTCAAGCACTACGATGTCATTCTGAGTGAGGTTGGCGGCCTGCGCTGGAGATGTACGGCTTCAAGCAATCGACCATCCCCGTAGCCGCGCGCCGGCATGCTGTGGCCTCTATTGTGGCCGCTACAAACCGTTGCAAGCTGGTCGAAGATCAATGCCTCGCCGAAGCTGGCGTCTAGACTAGTCTCGTCAGCCCGCAATTCGCTTCGACCGACAGTTAATAGGCTGCGGTGACAAATCCTACTTGAGTCAGAGCAAAGTGCTTGCGAGCTTTACGAAGCCGAGGAAGTTGGCGGCGAGCTTGTCGTAACGGGTTGCGATGCGTCGCCGTTGCTTGAGCTTTGCGAAGAAGCCTTCGATGCCCCAGCGTTGCTTATAGGCGCCACGGTCGTAGCGATGTTGGTACTTGCGATGGCTGCCGGGCGGGATGACCGGCTCGCCCCCTTATTCCAGGACAAGTTCGTAAAGGCTGTCGGCGTCATAGGCTTTGTCGGCGATGACCTGATGGGCTGGAAGGCCACGGATCAAGTCGCATGCTGGTGCCATATCGTTTTGTTGCCCTGGTCCGAGCGCGAAGCGGACCGGCAGGCCGAGCGCATCGACTACCACGTGCAGCTCGCTGCCGAAGCCCCCGCGCGAGCGGCCGAGAGCCTGGGCTTGCAGTCCCACTCTACGCCGCCCGCTGGCGGCTTGCGCATTGGCGCGTATCACGGGGGCGTCGATCGAGAGCCATTCCAGATCGCGATCGGCCGCGACGGCTTCGAAGATCCGATCAAAGACACCCCCTCGATCCATCGATATTGACGCCGCTTGGCCGTCTGGTAAGGACCAAACCGGTCTTCCGGGAGATCCCGCCAGCGGGGCCCAGAGCGTGCCAACCACAACACCGCATCCAGAAAACGACCATCACTGCGGGGACCGCGCTCCCCCTTGCGACCCACCAGGCACGAACCGCTCCAGTCGTGCCCACTGATCGTCTCTCAACACTTCGCCTTCCACGCCAGCCCCCCAAAGCCAGCGTTGAATCAGAACTGCCCCCCAAGGAAATCTTCAAATTGTCACCACAGCCTCGTATACTGTAGAGGTGATAAATGCTTGGGTCAGCAGATGCGTTAGCAGGCTGTTGAAGAAGTCGGGCGGCGTGCGATGAAGGGTATGTCGTCTCCATTGCAGAGGCAGATCTCACCTTGGAGAGAGCCATCGGCCTGAAGTTCGGCCCAGCCATGGCCTGAGACTTCTTCGCTCTCGTCGTTGCCGTCCCAATCGAACTCGACATCGTCGCCATAGCAGGGGCCGTGGATCGAGCCGGTGAGGCAATCGAAGGCGAACTCGCCGCCTTGTTCGCCGAACAGGATGTAGGCACCCGGCCCGGCCATGTCCCAGCCAGGTGTCTCGACGACACGCCATCGACCCAGCATGTTCATGCCGGTGCCGCCAGCAGCTTGGGCAGCCGAACCAGATTGTAGGCCGCCAGGGCGAGTGTGAAGACGGCGTCCACCCGCGCTCGTCCTCGCAGCTTGATCTTTGCCAGCCCGGCCGAAGCCTTGATCCAGCCGAACACCTCCTCGATCCGCTTGCGCCAGCGCTGGCTGATGCCGTAGCCCGACGTGGCGCGTCACGCGGCGATCCACCGCTGTCTTGCGCGGTCTGCCGGTCTTGCTCAGGTGGCCATCGATGGCGATGTGGGGGCTGACCGAACGGGATCGCAACGAGGCTACGAAGGCGGCCACGTCATAGGCCTTGTCGGCGCCCAGGGTGATGCGGCGCTTGCCTCGATGAGCGTCGACCAGGGCCAGCGCCTCCTCGCGCTCGGCCGTGCCCGTCGCCAGGCTGGCACACCCACCGACCACCAGCCCTTGGCGATTCTCCATCAGGGCATGGCCCATGTAGCAGAGCCTGGCCGGCTGGCCGTCGCTCTTCTTGTAAAGCCGGGCCTCCGGATCGGTCGTACTGCGATGGGTCTCGTTCGAGCGCTTCTCCTTGTGGAAGTTGCGCTCGGCGTTGCGCCCACCGCCCGGCGCGTCGTTGTCGCCCCCGTCTTTGCGCCGGAAGCTCTTGATCGACGCCCACGCTTCCAGCAGCGTCCCGTCCACCGAGAAGTGATCGCTCGACAGAAGCCGCTTCACCTTCGGCTGAGATACCACCGCCGCCAGGAACTTCGCTGCGATCTCGCCCTCTAGCAGCCGGTCCCGGTTCTTCGAGAAGCTCGAATGGTCCCACGCCGGATCGTCCACACCCAGCCCCACGAACCAGCGGAACAGAAGGTCGAACTCCATCCGCTCCATCAGCTGCCGTTCCGACCGGATGCCATAGAACGCCTGCAGCAGCATCGCCCGCAGAAGACGCTCCGGCGCAATCGACGGCCGACCCAGCCGAGCCGGGTACAACCCCGCAAACTCCCCCGTCAGATCGGTCAACGCCGCATTCGCCATCTTGCGGATCGTCCGCAAAGGATGATCCCCCCGTACCCGAGCCTCCAGATCCACATAGCTGAACAGCGATACCGAACGCTCATCCGATCCGCGCATCGCCGCCCTCCGGCTGAATACTCAGATCAGTGAATCATCTTCCAATGAACGTTGCGATGGGTTTTTCAACAGCCTGTTAGACCCACCAGCTCAACTGTTCTGAAGGGGAGGGGGGGGACAGGGACAGGTCCCTACCCTTCGCCATAAGGACGCAGGTAGGCGCCACGCAACAGAATGACGGCAGCATCAAAGTACGAGGCCGTGCAGCAACAAGCCTCTTACTAACATCACCGCCTTTGCCCAATCTGCGACATATGGGGAGGGTCACCGCAATATCACTACTTACTTCGCAAGACCATGGACGTTGCCACGGCTGGCCAGCTGAGCGCTTCCTACTGGCAAAGCCAGTTATTTTCTCAGCTTAATAGGCCCGTCGAGTTTGAACAGAACCGTGCGTGAGTCGAAGCACACGGATGCACCGTTCGCCTCGAACAGATCGAGGAGGTCGTCACACGTATCCCTCTGCTGCACGAAATAGCGATTGAGGGAAAAGTAGATGCGGCCCGGGTATCTCAGCAGACTGCAAAGATATTCGATGAACCAGATCCATTCGTCGATAGTCCAAAATCGGTGCGTGGGGTCACCCAGACTGCGATTGAACATCGGTCGAAGGGCGGTGATGACATCGAATGGGCCGGCAACCGGCATTCTTTGCATCCGGATAATCGGCTGCGCGATTCGCTCCACGCTGTAGAGGCCGAGAATCTTAGCATATATCGGAATATTCAGATCAATGCCAATGACCTCATGCCCATATTGCTTTGCGAGAAAGGGGAAGTGCCCCCCACCGGTTGCAAGGTCCAGTATCTTCAATGGAGAAGCGCGGTCAAGTCGCAGTTCTACGACGTGATGTGCTTTGATCGCAAGGTATCGCGCTATGTCCAGATAGTTGTACTGGCCACCCGCCTTTTGAAAGACAGCGTCCCCGAGCGCGAGCAGATCGGCTTGAAACTTGCGAAACGTTTCGCGGTCTATGGCTGCCGCTCCTTTGAGGAAAACAGCTTCGATTCGGCGTGGCAATTCCTCCTCGGCGCGCACTTCCTCCACTCGTTCGTCGAAATCGGACAGAACCTTGGCTAGAACCGCGCGAGGATCGATTTTGGGACGGTTCACCGCTTCTAGTGGAAGATCCTTCAAAGTCCATCGACTGGAAGTTTGAGCACTGCTTTCCATTGCACCGCCTCAGACCAGATCTATCGCTATCCTCCGACATTCTCAGCAAAAGTGCCAATAAATCTTAAGCAATAGCCTTTGATATGTAGCCCTATGCCAACAATAACATCCGGCCGAGGGCACCAAGCGTTGAACTGAATGCAGATCGCCGCAAGCGGTGTTCGCCCCCCGTTCTTGAACACTCACATGGCACTCAACTGCTGCCAATAGCTCAGGCTGGGCGTGCTGCTTAGATGTTTAGTCCCGGCATATGCTGGAGCGGATTGAGGGTGAATCGGGTAGGCTCCTTTGTCCAGAGCTTGCGGATGTACTCGTAGGGCATGAGGCCATTGAGGGTCTTGAGGCGTCTAGCGAAGTTGTAGGCTGTGACGAGGTCGGCGGGATGGCTTCGAAGCTGACCGTGATTTTCGCAGTAGAACGTTTGACCGTCGCATCCTTAATCGTTGGGTTCATGCGCTCGACCTGTCCGTTGGTCCAAAGATGCTTGGGCTTGGCAAGGCGATGGTCGATGTCGACCGCGGCGCAGGTGTATTCGAAGGCGTGACCTCGGAAGGGCTTCTTGCGTGCGATCAAGTCCTTGATCTCGGCCGCTGTCCAATTCGTGCCACGGGGATCGGTGAAGCGCAGACCGTTGTCTGTAAGCAGGGTAT
>LSKJ01000161.1 GCA_001557035.1 Rhodospirillaceae bacterium CCH5-H10
TCCACGGGGTGGGCCAAGGCTCCCCGACATCCCCCAAATGGCACGCGAGACGGCCGATTTCCAGCCGTATGGCCCGGCCGGCCGAGAAGCGCACGAGCACTGAATGGTCGTTTTCCAGCACCACGGCCAGCACTTCGAGCATCCGGTCGGGCTCGCCGGTCGGGATGTCATGGTGCCGCACCGCCGTCACCTCGTTGAAAACGAGGGCGGAATGGGTGCGGGAGTGGCCGGTGCCCCCGTTCGAATCGGCGTCCGGGTCGGCTTCCCAACGGAACCGGTTCAGCAGCAGCACGAAGCGCTTCTCATCCTTGAGGTAGGCACAATCGCGGACCGCCACCAGCGCGTCCTGGACGGCGGCCGAAAGGATGGCCAGGTCGTCGGCGTCGAGTGCGCTCAGCTTCAGCTTGCCCGTCATGCGCTTCAGCCCTTCAGCCGCTCGATGTCCGCGCCGCAGCCGCCGAGCTTCTCTTCCAGCCGCTCGAAGCCGCGGTCGAGGTGGTAGACGCGGTGGAGCATCGTGTCGCCCTCGGCCGACAGGCCGGCGATGGCCAGCGATACCGAGGCGCGCAGGTCGGTCGCCATGACCTCGGCGCCGCGCAGCTTCGGCACGCCGCGCACCAGGGCAGACTGATGATGGATGGTGACGTTGGCGCCCATGCGCGCCAGCTCCGGCACATGCATGAAGCGGCTCTCGAAGATAGTCTCGGTGATCATCGAGGCGCCCTCGGCGCGGGTCATCAGCGCCATCATCTGGGCCTGGAGATCGGTCGGGAATCCGGGGAACGGCTCGGTCATCACGTCGACGCCGCGCAGCGCACCGTTGGTCCGATGGACACGCATGCCCTTGTCTGTGTCCTCCAGCGTGACGCCGGCGGCGCGCAGGCTGGCAGCCACCGTGTCGATCAGGTCGACCTTGCCGCCGATCAGCTCGACATCGCCCGCCGTCATGGCGACGGCCATGGCGTAGGTGCCGGTCTCGATGCGATCGGGAATGACCGCATGCTCGATCGCGTTGAACGAGGTCACGCCCTCGATGGTGAGCGTCTCGGTGCCGATGCCGCCGATCGGCACGCCCATGGCCGACAGGCATTCGGCGAGGTTGGTGATCTCGGGCTCGCGCGCGGCGTTGTCGAGCACGGTCGTGCCCTTGGCCAGTGCTGCGGCGATCATCAGGTCCTCGGTCGCGCCCACCGACACCTTGGGGAAGGTGTAGCGGCCGCCGCGCAGGCCCTTGGGCGCGCGCGCGACCATGTAGCCGCCGTCGATGTCGATCTCGGCGCCCATCGCCTTCAGGCCGGCGATGTGCAGGTCGACGGGACGCGCGCCGATGGCGCAGCCGCCTGGCAGCGAGACCCTGGCCTGGCCCTCGCGCGCCAGCAGCACGCCCAGCACCAGCATCGAGGCGCGCATCTTGCGCACGATGTCGTAGGGCGCCGTGGTCGAGGTGATGTTCGCCGCCTTCAGCACCAGCGTCGTGCCGTGGCTGTGGCCGTTCTCGCCGGCCGCCGCCGAGACTTCCACGCCATGCTGCTGCAGGAGCTGGATCATGGTCGTGATGTCGGCCAGGCGCGGCACGTTATGCAGCGTCAGCGGCTTGTCGGTCAGCAGCGACGCCACCATCAGCGGCAGGGCCGCGTTCTTGGCGCCGGAGATGCGGATCTGGCCCTTGAGCTGATGGCCGCCCCTGATGCGAATCTTGTCCATGGTCGCCTCCGCTCAGATTTTCGGCAGGGTGACGCCGCGCTGGCCCTGATACTTCCCGGCCTTGTCGCGGTAGGAAACCTCGCAGGGCTCGTTGCCCTGGAGGAAGAGGAACTGGCACGCGCCCTCGTTGGCGTAGATCTTCGCGGGCAGCGGCGTGGTGTTGGAGAATTCCAGGGTCACGTGACCCTCCCACTCGGGCTCGAGCGGCGTCACGTTCACGATGATCCCGCAGCGCGCATAGGTCGACTTGCCGACGCAGATCACCAGCACGTCACGCGGGATGCGAAAATATTCGACCGTCCGCGCCAGCGCGAAGGAATTGGGCGGGATGATGCAGACATCGGTGTTGCGGTCGACGAAGCTCTGCTGGTCGAAGTTCTTGGGGTCGACCACCGAGGAATTCACGTTGGTGAAGATCTTGAAGTCGTTCCCGACGCGGGCGTCGTAGCCGTAGGACGACAGGCCGTAGGAGATGACGCCTTCCCGCTTCTGGGCGTCGACGAAGGGCTCGATCATGCCCTTCTCCTGCGCCATGCGGCGGATCCAGCGGTCGGAAAGAATGCTCATGGGGGCGCTTCTAAAGGAGGGAGAGGGCCGGCTCAACCGCCGGGCTTGTCACTGGTGTCCGCCGGCTTCGGGACATCCCCCTTGGAGCGCGCCTGCGCCTTGCGCCGCTTCAGGTTTTCACGCAGAGCAGCAGCCAGCCGTTCGGCGCGTTCATCTTTCGGCGGAAGGGATTTGGAGGGGGCCGTCATGGCGGGGAGGATACACCATTGATCGAGGCCCTGCGCACGCCAGATGAGCGGTTCGCCGATCTTCCGGACTGGCCCTTCCGGCCGAACTATCTCGCGCGGACGGATGCGCTGCGCCTGCATTATGTCGACGAGGGTCCCCGCAATTCGGGGAAAACCTTCCTCTGCCTGCACGGCCAGCCCACCTGGAGCTATCTCTACCGGCGTATGATCCCGCATTTCACGGCAGCGGGCCACCGGGCCGTCGCGCCGGATTTCCTGGGGTTCGGGCGGTCCGACAAGCCGACGGACGAGGCCGTCTACACGTTCGAGTTCCATCGCGACACGCTGCTCGGCGTGATCGAGGCGCTCGACCTGCGCAACATCGTACTGGTCGTGCAGGACTGGGGCGGCCTGATCGGGCTGACGCTGCCGATGGCGGCACCCGAGCGCTATACGGGGCTGCTGGTCATGAACACCGACCTCGGCACGGGCGACCGCCCCCTTGGCGCGGGCTTCCTCGCCTGGCGCGACTATTCGAACCGCAACCCCGACCTCGACATTCCCGCCCTGATGAAGCGCGCCTGCCCGCACCTTTCGGACGCCGAGGCGGCGGCCTACGGCGCGCCCTACCCGGACGGTTCCTACAAGGCGGGCGTCCGGCGCTTCCCCAATCTGGTGCCCGACCGGCGGGATGCCGGCGGTGCCGCCCTCTCCCGCGAGGCCCGGGCCTTCTGGCGCGAGCGCTGGGCCGGCAAGAGCCTGATGGCGATCGGCATGAAGGATCCGGTCCTCGGCCCGCCGGTCATGCGCGACCTTCACACCGTCATCCGCAACTGTCCGCCACCGGTGGAAATCACCGACGGCGGCCATTTCGTCCAGGAATGGGGCGACGGGATCGCCCGCGCGGCGCTGGAGCGGCTCTAGCTCAATCGCCCGCTGCGGGGACACCGGCGGGGGCCTCGTCACTCCGCTTCTTCGAGTGGTCGGCCGCCAGCATCACATAGACGGCCGGCACCACGAACAGGGTGAACAGCGTACCGACGGCCAAACCGCTGGCGATCACCAGGCCCATCGAGAACCGCGACAGGGCGCCGGCACCCGTGGCCACGATCAGCGGCACCACGCCCAGCACCATCGCCGCCGTGGTCATCAGGATCGGGCGGAGACGGATTGAAGCCGCCTCGAGGATGGCCTCGCGCCGCGACTTGCCAGCCTCCTGCAGCTCGTTCGCGACCTCGACGATCAGGATGCCGTGCTTGCTGATCAGGCCCATCAGGGTCACCAGGCCGACCTGGGTGTAGATGTTCAGGGTCGCGCCCGGCATGCCCACCGTGCTGAGCGCCATTAGGAAGAGGAGCGCGCCCGCGATCGACATCGGCACCGAGAACAGGATGATCAGCGGATCGCGGAAGCTCTCGAACAGCGCCGCCAGCGACAGGTAGATGATGATCAACGCGAAACCGAAGGTGACGATGAAGCCGCCGGTCTCCTGGATGTACTGGCGCGACGCGCCGCCGTAGTCGATCGAGTAACCCTGCGGCAGGGTGCGCTGCGCCAGGTCCTTCAGAGTCTCCAGCGCCTCGGCCTGCGACACGCCGGGAAAGGCCACGCCCTGGATGGTGGCGCTGTTGAGCTGCTGGAAGTGGTTGAGCGACTGCGGGATCGCCTTGGTGACGATCTTCGCGACCGTCGACAGCGGCACCGAGGAACCGTCGGCGGCCTTGATGTGATAGTCGAGGATCTGGTCGATGTTCTGCCGCGAGGATTGCTGGACCTGCGGGATCACCTTGTAGGACCGGCCGTCGAGAGCGAAGTAGTTGACGTAGCCGCCGCCCAGCATCGAGCCCAGCGCGCCGCCGATGTCGCTCATCTTCAGCCCGAGCTGGGCCGCCTTGTCGCGATCGATCACCACGGTGGCCTGCGGCGCATCGATCTTGAGGTCGGTGTTCAGGAAGATGAACCGGCCGGTGGCGAGCGCCTCCTGCAGGAACTTCTGCGCCACGTCGTTCAGCGCGTCGAACCCGCCGGTCGTGTTGATCACGAACTGGATCGGCAGGCCGGTCGAGCCGGGCAGCGGCGGCGGCTGGAAGGCCACGACCTGCGCGCCCGCGATCCCTGCCAGCTGCTGCTGCACGATCGGCTGGAGCTGGTTGGAGGTCATCGCCCGCTGGTCCCACGGCTTCAGCACATAGCCCGCGATCGACTGGCCGGGCACGTCGAGCTGGAAGACGTGATCGGTCTCGGGATGACTGACGCCGATCTTGTAGATCTCGCGCGAGTAGATCTGGCGCTGGTCGATGGTCGAGTTGGGCGCCGAGGTCGCGAAGCCGATGATGATTCCCTGGTCCTCCTGCGGCGCCAGCTCGCTGCTGGTCGCCGAGTAGAGAAAGAAGATGCTGCCCAGCACCAGCACGGCGAAGACGGCGGTCACCGGCAGGTAGTTGAGGCTGCCCGTCAGCCAGCGCGAGTAGCCGCGGCGCAGCCTGTCGAACACGCGGTCGATGCCGCGGATCAGGCGGGCTTCGAGGCCGCGATCGTTCTCGGCATGCGGCTTCAGCATGCGCGAGCACATCATGGGCGAGAGCGTCAGCGCCACGATCGCCGAGATCGTGACCGCGCCGACCAGCGTGAAGGCGAACTCGGTGAATAGCGCGCCGGTCAGGCCGCGCTGGAAGCCGATCGGCACATAGACCGCGATCAGCACCACGGTCATGGCGATGATCGGCCCGCCCAGTTCGCGCGCCGCCTGGATGGCGGCGGGGAACGGCTTCTGCCCCTCCTCCAGATGGCGGTTCACGTTCTCGACCACGATGATGGCGTCGTCGACCACCAGGCCGATCGCCAGCACAAGCGCCAGCAGGGTCAGCAGATTGATCGAGAATCCGAAGGCCGCCATCATCGCGAAGGTGCCGATCAGCGACAGCGGGATCGCGATGACCGGGATGATCACCGAGCGCACCGAGCCCAGGAAGGCGAAGACCACGAGGGTCACGATCACCAGCGCCTCGACCAGGGTGCGGATCACCTCGTCGATCGAGGAGTTCACGAACTCCGTCGAGTCGTAGATGATCTGCCCGTTCAGCCCCTGCGGGAGTTGCGCCTGGATCTCGGGGAAGATCTTGCGGACACCGGCGATGACGTCGAGCAGGTTGGCGGCCGGCGCGACCTGGATGCCGATATAGACCGCCTTCTGGCCGTCGAAGCTCACCTCGGATTCGTAGTCGTCGGAGCCCAGGGTGACGTTGGCGACGTCGCTCAGCCGGACGATCGCGCCCTTTTCCTGTTTGAGGACGAGGTTGCGGAATTCCTCCAGCGAACTCAGCGCCGTCGAGGCCTTGAGGGTGACCTGCACCATCTGGCCCTTGGTCGTGCCGAGACCGGCGATGTAGTCGTTCGCGGTCAGCGCCTGCCCGACATCGGCGGCGGTCAGGCCGTAGGCCGCGAGCTTCTGCGGATCGAGCCAGGCGCGCAGCGCGAAGTTCTTGGCGCCCAGCAATTCGGCGGTCTGCACCCCCTCGACCGCCTGCAGTCTGGGCTGCACGACCCGGACGAGATAGTCGGTGATCTGGTTGGGCGCGAGCTCGGTGCTGTTGAAGCCGATGTACATCGCGTCGATCGTCTGGCCGATCTTCACCGTCAGCACGGGCTGCTGCGTACCCGGGGGCAGCCGGTTCAGCACCGAACTGACCTTGGTGTTGATCTCGGTCAGCGCCTTGCTCGAATCGTAGTTGAGCCGCAGGTAGACCGTGATGGTGCTGACGCCGCTCTGGCTGGTCGAGGTCATGTAGTCGATGCCGTTGGCCTGGGCGATCGCCTGCTCCAGCGGCGTGGTGATGAAGCCGGCGATGACGTCGGGATCGGCGCCGTAATAGGTCGTCGTGATCGTCACGACGGCGTTCTCGGTGCGCGGATACTGCAGTACCGGCAGCGCACTGATGGCGCGCAGGCCGACGACGAGGATCAGCAGGCTCACCACGCTCGCCAGCACCGGGCGGCGGATGAAAATGTCGGTGAACTTCATGGGACGATGTCCTGACGGGCTGATTACTTGTCGACGATCTTCGGGGCGGCGTCGTTGCTCGGCACCGCGCTGTTGTTGACGACGATCGGCACGCCGTTGCGCAGCTTGATCTGGCCGGAGGTCACGACCGTGTCGCCCTCGGCAACGCCTTTCAGGATCGCGACCTGATCGCCGCGGGTGGCGCCGGTCGTGACGAAGACCTGGCGCGCGGTGAGCTGCGGCTTGCCGTCAGGCCCCTGACCCTTTTCATCGACGATGTAGACCAGCGAGCCGTAGGGATTGTAGCTCACGGCCGTCTGCGGCAGCGTCACGAGCCGCTGCGCTCCGCCGGTGTCGAGTTCGACCGTGGCGAACATGCCCGGTAGCAGCTTCTGGTCGGCGTTCGAGACCGTGGCCCGCACCTGGACGTTGCGGCTGCCCGTATCGATCTTCGGGTTGATGGCGGTGATCTTCCCTTCGAAGGTACGGCCGGGGAAGGCATCGACCTTCGCCCGCACCTTCTCGCCCACCAGGATCTGCGCCACCGCCTGCTGCGGCAACAGGAAGTCGACGAAGATCGGATCGAGCGACTGAAGGGTGGCAATCTCGGTGCCGGCCGGGAGGAACTGGCCGAGGTCGACCTGACGCAGGCCGAGCTTGCCGTCGAACGGCGCACGCAGCGTCTTCTTGTCGAGGATCGCCTTCTGGACCGCGACCTGCGCTTTGGCGTTGCGCAGGTTGGCCTCGTCGTTGTCGACGATGGCCTGGCTGATCGCCTGCGCCTTGAGCTGCTTCACGTCGCGGTCGTAGGTGATCTGCGCCAGCGAAGCCGTGGCTTCGAGCGACTGCAGCCGCGCCTCCTCGTCCTCCTTGCGCAGGGTCAGCAGCACCTGCCCCGCCTTCACCTCGTCGCCCGACTGGAAGCTGATCGTCTCGACCACGCCCGGCACTTCGAGCGACAATTCGGCGCCGCGCACGGCGCGCAGGCTGCCGACCGCATCGATCCGGGGTTGCCAGTCGCTTGTCACCGCTTTCGTCGCGGAGACGGTCTGGGGCATGTTGGCCATGCCGGCCATGGCTTCCTGGATCTTGCCGTTGACGAAGGTCTTGAAGCCGAACAATCCGCCGAGCACCGCGCCGACGAGAATGAGCATGATGAGCATTCGCTTGATCATCGCATGCCTCTTGAGCTGATCTGGATGAGTTGATCTGTATTCGGGAGTGCGGCCGGTCAGTGACCGGCGCGCGGAAGCTTGATGTCCTGCACGGGCGGCAGCGTGAAGCGAGAGGGCGTGCCCATGGATTTCGGATCGACGTCGCTGCGGTTCCACCAACCGCCGCCCAGTGCCTGGAACAGCGCCGCCGTGTCGGAGTAGCGCGCTGCCTGTGCGCGCAGCCGGTTGATGACCGCCGTCTGGTAGGTCTGCTGGGCGTTCAGCAGGATCAGGTAGTTCACCGCGCCCAGCTGATATTGCTGCTCGGACAGCCTGAGACTCGCGGCGGCCGTCTGCTCGGCCGCGACCTGCGCGCGCAGCGTGTCGGCGTCGGCCTGCAGCGCGCGCAGGGCATTGGCGACGTCCTGGAACGCCGACAGCACGACGCCGCGATACTGCGCGGCGGCCCGCTCGTAGGCGGCGATCGCCGCCTTGCGCTGGCTGTCGAGCCTGCCGCCGTCGAACACGGTCTGCGCGATGCCGAGGCCGATGCTCCACACGCCCGCCCCCGGGACGAGCAGCGAGCCGATGCCACCCGAGGTGAAGCCCAGCAGGCCGGTGATCGTGAACTGGGGCATCTGGTTGGAAACGGCGACGCCGATATCGGCGCTGGCGGAACGCAGCTGCGCCTCGGCCGCCCGCACGTCGGGCCTCTGCTCGACCAGCGTCGAAGGCAGGCTGAGCGGCAGTTCGGTCGGAAGCTTCAGCCTGGCGAGATCGAAGCTCTCGCCGCGATCCTGGTCGGGTGTGCGACCGACCAGACGCATCAGCTGGTTGCGCTGAAGGGCGAGTTGCTTCTGCAGCGGCGGCAGCGTGGCCTGCGTCTGCGTGAGTACGGCTTCCTGCGCCAGCACGTCGGCGCGCGAGGCACCGCCCAGGTCGAACTGGCGTCGCACAACCGACAGCGAGTTGTTGAGGATGGCGATGATGCCCTTGGTCGCGTCGATCTGCGCCTGCAGTGACGCAAGGTTGATCGCGGCCACCACGACGTTGGAGGTGAGCGTGAGGTAAGTCGCTTCGAGCTGGAAGCGCTGGACTTCCGCCAGCGCTTCCTTCGATTCGACCTGGCGCCGCACGCCGCCGAACACGTCGGGCGCATAGGAGATGTTCACCGACGCCGCGGTCACGCCGAAGATGGTGCCCGATCCTACCTGCCCCTGCGCTGCGGGCGAGGCGAGCTGCTGCTGGCCCGAACCGTTGGCACTGAGCGTCGGGAACAGGCTGCCCTGCTGGGCGAAGAAATTCTCGCGGGCCTGCCGGAGCGCGGCCTGCGCGGCATCGACGTCGGGGTTGGCCTGCATCGCTTCACGGACCAGCGTGTCGAGCTGCTGCGACTGGAACAGCGTCCACCATTCGCCGGGAATGTCCTTCTCCGGCACGAAGGTCTGCGCCGCGCCGCCCGGTCCGGTCGCCGAGCTGGTCTGCGGCGCCAGTGCCTCGGGCGTGTAACCGGTCGAGGTGGGCTTGTCGGGCTTCACGAAATCCGGGCCCGAGGTACAGCCCGCGAGAAGGACGGCCGTGAAGGCTGCGAGAAAAGGCGAACGCGTCGACATGGGCGTACTCGCGATCTAACGGTTGGCTGTGGCGGCGCGGCAGATGGCAAGCGTATGGTCGCGCATGATCTGCTTGATCAGGCGGACGCTGGCTTCGTCGAAACCGGTGGCCGCGAGGATGGGTCGCTTGTTGTTGCTGCAGAAGATGACGACCTGCCCGATCAGCGCCATCGTGCGCATCGTCATCTCCTGGTCGGTCTCGGACTTGCCATGGATGCGCGACAGAAGGGCGAGGCAGGGATTGAAGATCTGCCGCATGCCGTTGTCGTGCAGCCTGTCGAGACCGGGCGTCTCCTCGACTTCGGCCCGCGCGAAGAACAGGCGGCGGCTCTCGACCTGCGTGCCGCTGGTGACCAGCGTGACGAAGGTCTCGAGCATCTCGCACAGGAGTTCGGTGAGCTCGGCCGGCGTGGCGGCGGGATCGTCGAGCGCGGCCCGCACGCGGGGCGACACCCCGGCCATGTGCCGCTCGGTGTCGGCCACGATGTCCTCGATGATCGCCCGGTAGAGGCCTTCCTTGTTGCCGAAATAGTACTGGATGGCGGGAAGGTTCACGCCGGCGCCCTCGGCGATCTGCCGGGTGCTGGCGCCCTCGTATCCCTGGGCCGCAAACAGATCGAGCGCGCGTTCGAGAATGCGCCGGCGGGTGTCTTCGCCTCGTGCCTGGAC
>LSKJ01000162.1 GCA_001557035.1 Rhodospirillaceae bacterium CCH5-H10
GCCCATGACCCCATCGCCCCGTATGACGGGGCACTTCCCCCTCTGAAGGGGGAAGCAATTGATCATGAATTCAATCCACGACGGAAAGACTCTACCGCGCGGGGCGATCAGGGAGCGTGTAGAGCGCCTCGACGAGTTTGCGCAGGTTGGCGCTCACCGCGCGTTCGTTGGCGATGACCAGGCGGGCATTGTTGTCGAGTGCGTCGTCGAAGGTCGCGGTGGCGGGCGTCGCGAGAGTGGTTTCGTAGACCACCGCGCCCGTGACGGCGTCCGTCAGCCGGTAGGCGACGACCGCCTCGACGGTCATACCGTAGCCCGCGAAGGGCTTCTCGAGCTTCAGCAACGTCGAATCGAGCCGGAAGCGCCCGCCCTCGGCGCGACCGAGACCCGCCTCCATGAGCGTGCGCACGAGCGCGGCCTGGAACTGCGCATTGTCGATGCCGGCGGTCCAGCGCGGGGAGGCGCCGGGACCGCCGCTCACCGGGCCGGCGGTGATCGACTGGCGGTAGGCCGGCGCCGGACCGGCCGGGAGCGACGTCAGGTCCGGCACCATCGCCGCCGGCCTGACCGGCGGCGCGGCGCAGGCGCCCAGCAGCGCAAGCACGAGGGCAAGCGTCGCGGCGAAAGAAGCGGAAGAACGCATCTTTATCTCCCCCTAAAGACCCTTCAGGAATTCGATCAGCAGGCGGTTCACCTCGGCGGCGCGCTCCTGCTGCACCCAATGGCCGGCGCCGTCGAGGATGTGACTGCCGCGCAGGCCGGGCAAGGTCTTGGGGTAGGCGTCGAGCTGGCTCTTGGCTGCGGGGAAGCGCAGCACGCCGTCGCGGCTGCCGGCGATGAACTGCGAGGGCTGGCGGATCGGCTGGCCGCGCCAAGGTCCGCTCAGTTCCCAGTTGCGGCGCAGGTTGCGGTACCAGTTGAGCCCGCCCCGGAAGCCCGCGCGCGCGAACTCGCCGGCGTAGTAATCGAGGTCGGCGTCGCTCAGCCAAGCGGGCAGTTTCTCGGGATCGACGGTGTTGGCCAGGAGCGTGCCGCCCGTGAGACGGCCGAAGCCCTTGTCCTTCTCCGTCATCTCGCCGCCGGCCGTGTAGTAGAGCTTGCGCAGGGCGCCACGGATGTCCTGCTGCAGCTCGGCCTCGGCCACGCCCGGCTTCTGGAAATACTGAAGATAGAAGTTGTCGATGCCGAGCTTCTCCAGCGCCGACAGGATGTCGACATAGCCCGGCGGCGCGTAGGGCACGCTCATGGCCGAGACCGCGGTGAAGAGATCGGGCCGCCAGAGGGCGGCATGCCAGGCGACGGGCGCACCCCAGTCATGGCCCACGATGACCGCCTTCGTCTCACCGAGCGCCTTCACCAGCTCGGCCATGTCGCCCACGAGATGATAGAGCGTGTACTGGTCGATCGGTTCGGGCGACTGCGTGCCGCCATAGCCGCGCATGTCCGGAGCGACGGCGCGGAAGCCGGCCGCGCTCACCGCCTGAAGCTGATGGCGCCACGAATACCAGCTCTCCGGCCAACCATGGCAGAACAGGACCAGCGGCCCGCTGCCGGCTTCGGCGTAACGCATGTGGATGTTGTTGGCCGTCGTCGTCTTGAGCGTGACGCCCGGCACCGGTGAGTTGGTCATTTCAGGTTTCCTCCGCGGAGGTCACCCTAGCCCGCCGCGTTACCCGCGCAAGTGAACCGGTCGCGACAGGCGCGCCCGCACCGAGGCGCGCGTGCCGAACAGCAGCGACAGCAGGAAGAACAAGCTGGCGAACAGCACGATCACCGGACCCGACGGCAGACCGGCATGGAA
The DNA here is from genome assembly GCA_001557035.1 of Rhodospirillaceae bacterium CCH5-H10. Classification (GTDB taxonomy): domain Bacteria; phylum Pseudomonadota; class Alphaproteobacteria; order Reyranellales; family Reyranellaceae; genus Reyranella. The sequence goes on from LSKJ01000162.1 coordinate 1,802, forward strand.
CGAGACGAGGAGGCCGACGGCCGCCGACACGAAAGCCATCGGCGCAGCGACCAGGCTCATCGACCAGACTTCGCGCGCCCAGAAGGACGAGGCGACGGCCGGCAACAGTATGAGGCCCAGCGCCATCAGGGTGCCCAGCGCCTGGAAGCCCGCCACCATGTTCAGCACGGCAAGCGACAGGAAGAGATAGTGATAGAGCGAGCCGCGCACGCCCATGGCAGCGAGGAAGCCGGGGTTGAAGCACTCCACGACCAGCGGGCGGTAGATGGCGGCAAGCCCGACCAGCGTCGCCGTCGCCGTCGACACGACGAGGATCAGCGCGCCGTCGTCGACCGCCAGGATCGCGCCGAACAATATGTTCATCAGGTCGACCGCCGACCCGCGCAACGAGACGATGAGCACGCCCAGCGCCATCGCCGTGAGATAGGCGGCGGCAAAGCTCGCATCCTCGCGCATGCTGGAGAAGCGCGCGATGACGCCGGAGAGCAGCGCGGTCGCAACACCGGCAATGAAGCCGCCAAGACTCATCGCCGGCAGGGAGAGGCCGCCGATCAGGAAGCCCATCGCCGCGCCGGGCAGCAGCGAATGCGCCAGCGCATCGCCCATCAGGCTCATGCGGCGCAGGATCAGGAAGACACCGATCGCCGAACCGCCGACCGACAACGCCAGACTCGCGACCAGCGCGCGGCGCATGAAGCCGAAATCGGCGAAGGGCGCGATCACATACTCGTACAACATGAGACGCGGCCGTCGGTCAGGCGCTGAGCCGCATCGGCACTTCGCAGGCGCCGGCATGCTCGTCCCAGGCTTCGGCCATGGCGCGGGCGCGCAGCAGGTTCTCCGACGAGAGCACGCGCGAGGTCGGGCCGACGTCGACCAGTTCGCGCGCCAGCAGCAGCGCATGCGGGAAGTCGCGTCGCACCTGGTCGAAATCGTGCAGCACCGCGACGACAGTGCGCTTCTCTTCCCGCCAGCGACGGATCACCACCATCAGGTCGGCGACTGTCTTGCTGTCGATGGCGGCAAACGGCTCGTCGAGCAGGACAAGATCGGCGTCCTGCAGGAGCAGGCGCGCGAACAGCACGCGCTGGAACTGGCCCACCGACAGCGTATCGATCGGACGGCGCTCGAAGCCGCCGAGCCCGACCGCCTCGATGGCGTGATGAGCATCGTGCAGGTCGACATGCTTTGCGGCGCCGAAGCCGCCGAAGCGCGACCAGCGGCCGAGCAGCACCGTGTCGAGCACCGAGATCGGGAAGGAACGGTCGATCTCCGCCTGCTGCGGCAGGTAGGCGATGCGCCTGGCCGTACACTCGATGCGGCCCTCTATCCGCGGCGCCAACCCCAGCAGGGCCTTCAGCAGCGTGCTCTTGCCGGCGCCGTTGGGGCCGACGATGGCGGTCATCTCGCCGGCCGGGATCTCCGCCGACACGTGATGGACCGCCGGATGGCGGTCGTAGCTGACTGTCAGGTCGGTCAAGCGAAGCGCGGCCGTCATGTCGGTCCTCACAGCGCCCACCAGGCGCAGAGCCACAGCAGCGCCGACAGGCCGAGCGCGGCGCCGACGCGGGCCGGCGCGCTCATGGCCAGCAGGGTCGTGCCGGGAGAACGAGAGTGGGGCATGGAAATAGATTGTTATAATATTACCCTTGCCGAGTCCAGACGAGGCGTGCCGCGCGACGATGAGTACGTCACCGGTCAGTGACCGATTGTTGATTGGCGGGCGAGGGCCGGCGCGCGCATCCTGTCCATCATGTCGATTGCCTCCTTTCCCGGCCGCAGATCGGTGCTGATCGGCGCCGCTGCCGTTGCGGCCGGCCTGTCGCGCGAGGTCTCGGCGCGACCCGCCACCGAAGGTCCCTGGGCGGTCGAGCTCTTCACCTCGCAGGGCTGCAACTCCTGCCCGCCGGCGGATGCCCATCTCGGTCGCCTCTCGAAGCGGCCGGACATCGTGGCCCTCGCCTTCCACGTCGACTATTGGGACTATATCGGCTGGAAGGATCCGTTCGCGTCGCGTGACACCACCGAACGCCAGCGCGCCTATGCGCGGACCCTGAAGCAACGCTACGTCTACACGCCCGAGATGGTGGTCGACGGCATTGGGCACGATACCGGTCGCGATCGGGCGCCGATCGAGGCGCTGCTGACCCGCGCCCAGGCCCGCGCGACGCGGCGCGCGACGCCCGACCTCTCGCGGTCCCTCGGCGGCCCGCTTTCGATCAAACTCGACGCCTTCCCGCTCGGCGGTCGCGTCGCCGACGTAACGCTGGCGATCTACGATCGCCGGCATACGACACCGGTGAGAAGCGGCGAGAACCAGGGCCGCATGATCGAAAACTTCAACACGGTGCGCCACCTCGAGCTGGTCGACCGCTGGAACGGTACGGCCCGGAGCTGGACGGTCCCCGGCGACCGCATCGGCCCCACCCAGGGCATGGCCGTGCTGGTGCAGGAGACCGACCACGGTCCGATGATCGGCTGCAACAAGCTGGAACCCGCCTACTCGGGCTGAAATCCGGCGCCGGCCGATCGCCTTGCTTCCGCCGCGGCTGCAAGCGAAGGTGCCGCCCATGTCGCTTTCCGGCGCCTCCGGCCGCCTGACCGCCGTCCTCGGTCCCACCAACACCGGCAAGACCTACCTCGCGATCGAGCGCATGCTCGGGCACGATTCGGGCATGATCGGCTTTCCGCTGCGCCTGCTGGCGCGCGAGAATTACGACCGCATCGTCAAGCTGAAGGGCGCCGCCCAGGTCGCGCTGATCACCGGCGAGGAGAAGATTGCGCCCGCGAGCGCGCGCTATTTCGTCTGCACCGTCGAGTCGATGCCGGTCGACCGGCCGGTCTCCTTCCTTGCGGTCGACGAAGTGCAGATGGCGTCCGATCCGGAGCGCGGTCATTTCTTCACCGACCGGCTGCTGCATGCGCGCGGCCTCAACGAAACCATGCTGCTGGGAGCAGACACGATCCGTCCGGTGCTGAACCGGCTGCTGCCGGCCATCGACGTCGTCGCACGGCCGCGTTTCTCCAACCTCACCTATGTCGGCTCGAAGAAGGCGACGCGCCTGCCGCGCCGCTCGGCGGTCGTCGGCTTCTCCGCGAACGAAGTCTACGAGATCGCCGAGCTGATCCGCCGCCAGCGCGGCGGCACGGCGGTCGTGATGGGCGCGATGAGCCCGCGCACGCGCAATGCGCAGGTCGACATGTTCCAGTCGGGCGAGGTCGATTACCTCGTGGCGACCGATGCGATCGGCATGGGCCTCAACATGGACGTGAACCATGTGTGGTTCGCTTCCCTGCGCAAATACGATGGCCGCAGCTCCCGCCCGCTGCGCACCGGCGAGCTGGCGCAGATCGCCGGCCGAGCCGGGCGGCACATGAACGACGGCACCTTCGGCACGACCGCCGGCATCAGCGGCCTCGATCCCGATGTCGTCGAGGCGATCGAGAACCACCGCTTCGATCCGCTGCGCGACCTGCAATGGCGCAACAGCGATCTCGACTTCCGCTCGGTGCCGTCGCTGATCGCCACTTTGAACGCCAGCCCGCCGCATCCCGCGCTGCAGCGCGTGCGGGAACAGGACGACCAGCTCGCTCTGCAGACCCTCGCGGCCCAGTCGGCCTTTTTGCCGCGCCTGCATTCGCCCAAGCGCGTCAGGCTGCTGTGGGAGGTCTGCCAGGTTCCGGACTTCCGCAAGACGATGACGGAAGAGCACACGACCTTGCTGGCGCAGCTCTTCGGGCATCTGACGCAAGGCGGCGAGCGGCTGCCCGAGGACTGGATCGACAGCCACGTGAAGCGCCTGGAGCGCTTCGACGGCGACATCGACACGTTGATGGCACGCATCGCGCACGTTCGCACCTGGACCTATATTTCACATCGTACCGACTGGATTCAGCGCGCCGTCCACTGGCAGGAACGCGCCCGCGCGATCGAGGACAGGCTTTCCGACGTTCTGCATCAGCGGCTGACGCAACGGTTTGTCGATAGACGCGCGGCTTTGCTTGTACGAAGATTGCGCGATGAGGGTGAAATGAACTCGACAATCGCCGCAGCCGGCGAAGTCATCGTTGAAGGCGAGCATCTCGGGCGCATCGAGGGCTTTCGTTTTGTGGCGGATGCAACCGAAGGACAGACCGACCAGAAGGCGGTGCTGAGCGCGGCCCTGCGCGCGCTGCGTCAGGATCTGCCCGATCGCCTGCAGGCTTTCGTGAACAGTCCCGACGGCGAGATCGTCTTCGACGGCCAGCTCCGCGTCTGCTGGGGCGGTGGCCCCGTCGCGCGCCTGCTGCCGTCCGGCGACGTGCTGGCGCCCAAGGTCGAGGCCATCGCCTCCGACCTGCTCGACGGCCCGCAGCGAGAGGAAGTGCGCAAGCGCGCCGCGACCTGGGTCGAGACACGAATCCGCCTCGGCCTCAGCGAACTGATGGACGCTCGCGCCACGACCGAGCTGCCGCCCGGCGCCCGCGGCGTCATCTTCCAGCTCTGCGAGGGTCTGGGAGTCCTGCCGCGCCGCCCGGTCGAGGAACAACTCGCCCAGCTCAGCGAGGAAGACCGCAAGGCCCTGGCGCGCCTGGGCGTGCGCGTCGGCGTCTTCTCGCTCTACTTCCCCAGCATGCTGAAGCCGGTGCCGATCCGCCTGCGCGCCGGCCTCTGGATGATCGCCAAGAATCGCGAAACCATCCCGCCGCTGCCG
>LSKJ01000163.1 GCA_001557035.1 Rhodospirillaceae bacterium CCH5-H10
GGCGGGCGGCGCGCAGCAGTACCGCAAGGTACGCGACCGCGCCTCCTATGCCTTCGCCCTGGTGTCGGTCGCCGCGATCGTCCAGCCCGACGGCAGCGGACGCGTCGCGCTGGGTGGCGTGGCGCACAAGCCGTGGCGCCTCGACGCCGCCGACGCGGAGATGCCGCGCGGCGCCAAGGCGGTCGCGGGCAAGCTGTTCGCGGACGCCAAACCCACCGAGCACAATGCATTCAAACTGCCGCTGGCCGAGCGCGCGCTCGCGTCCGTGCTGGCCGATGCGAGGGGCTGAGCCATGAAGTTCGACACGCCCGCCACCACCAATCCCATCGACCGCCTCACGATAGTCGGCCAGCCGGTCGATCGCATCGACGGTCGCTACAAAACTACGGGCACCGCGCACTATGCCTACGAGCGTCACGACGCGGCGCCCGATGCGGCCTACGGCCATATCGTCGGTGCCGCCATCGCCAAGGGCCGCATCGCCGCCATGGACCTCACAGCGGCGAAGGCGGCACCGGGTGTGCTGGCCATCGTGACGGCCGAGACCGCCGGCAAACTCGGCAAGGGCGAATACAACACCGCAAAGCTGCTGGGCGGGCCCGAGATCGAGCACTACCACCAGGCCGTCGCCTTGGTGGTCGCCGAGAGCTTCGAACAGGCACGCGACGCGGCCGCCCTCGTGAAGGTCGAGTATGCGCCGGCCAAGGGAGCCTACGATCTCGCCGCGGCGCGCGACTCCGCCAAGCCCTCCGGCAAGGACGACGAGCCGGCCGACAGTCGCGTCGGCGATTTCGACGCCGCCTTTGCCGCGGCAGCCGTACAGCTCGACGCCACCTACACCACGCCCGACCAGGCCCACGCGATGATGGAGCCGCACGCCACCGTCGCGGCGTGGGACGGCGACCGGCTCTCGCTCTGGACGTCCAACCAGATGATCGCCTGGAGCGTCGGCGACGTGGCCAAGACGCTGGGCATCGCGAAGGACAAGGTCCACCTCATGTCGCCATATGTCGGCGGCGGCTTCGGCGGCAAGCTATGGGTGCGCGCCGACGCGCTGCTGGCGGCGCTGGGCGCACGTGCGGCGCGGCGGCCGGTCAAGGTGGCGCTGCACCGGCCCCTGATGTTCAACAACACGACCCATCGGCCGGCCACGATCCAGCGCATCCGGCTGGGTGCGAACAAGGACGGCACCCTCACGGCGATCGGCCACGACAGCTGGTCGGGCGATCTGCCCGGCGGCAAGCCGGAGACCGCGATCATGCAGACACGGCTGCTCTATGCCGGCGCCAATCGCCTGACGCGGCAGCGGCTGGCCGAGCTCGACCTGCCCGAAGGCAATTCGATGCGCGCGCCCGGCGAGGCACCGGGCATGATGGCGCTCGAGATCGCCATGGACGAGATGGCCGGGAAGCTCGGCCTCGATCCCGTCGAGTTCCGCATCCGCAACGACACGCAGGTCGATCCCGAGCAGCCCGGGCGCAAGTTCTCGCAGCGCCAGCTCACCGAATGCCTGCGCATCGGCGCCGAGCGCTTCGGGTGGACCCGGCGCAAGTCCCGGCCCGGCGAGGTGCGCGACGGGCGCTGGCTGGTCGGCCTCGGCATGGCCGCTGCCTATCGCGGCGCGCCGGTGGTGAAGTCGGCGGCGCGCGTGCGGCTCGATGCCAAGGGCATCGTCACGGTCGAGACCGACATGACCGACATCGGCACCGGCAGCTACACGATCATCGCGCAGACCGCGGCCGAGATGATGGGCGTCCCGCTGCACCGGGTGGTGGTGCGGCTCGCCTATTCGAACTTTCCCGTCTCCGCGGGTTCGGGCGGGCAGTTCGGCGCCAACGCCTCCACCGCCGGCGTGTACGCCGCCTGCGTCAAGCTGCGTGACGCGGTGACGGGCAAGCTCGGCCTCAACGCCGCCGCCGCCGAGTTCGCCGACGGCAAGGTCCGCTCGGGCGACCGAAGCATCGCCCTCGTCGAGGCGACCAGGGATGGTGAACTGTCCGCCGAGGACACGATCGAGTTCGGCGGTCTCGACAAGAAGTACCAGCTCTCGACCTTCGGCGGGCATTTCGTCGAGGTCGGCGTCGATGCCGCGACGGCCGAAGTGCGGATCCGGCGCATGCTGGCGGTCTGCGCCGCCGGCCGCATCCTCAACCCGAAGTCGGCGCGCAGCCAAGTGATCGGCGCCATGACCATGGGCGCGGGCGCGGCGCTGATGGAGGAGCTGGCGGTCGACACGCGGCACGGCTTCTTCGTGAACCACGACCTCGCCGGCTACGAAGTGCCGGTCCATGCCGACATCCCCCACCAGGAAGTGATCTTCCTCGACGAGACCGATCCGCTGTCCTCGCCGATGAAGGCCAAGGGCGTGGGCGAACTCGGCATCTGCGGCGTCGCCGCCGCCATCGCCAACGCCATCCACAACGCCACCGGTGTCCGCGTGCGGGACTATCCGATCACACTCGACAAGCTTCTGAAGGAGATGCCGGCACCGGCTTGAGATGATGGGTTGGACGACTGTCCGGGAACGCACAACGGGGTCATCGGCCGGTGGCCAGCCCCGTTGCGGCCACACTTCAGCGATAGCGTATCCGGATTGCGTCATGGGGCTCCCGCTCGATCGGCAGCCCGATCTGGGTGATCGGATCGCATGAAACGCTGCAACGTTCTCCTCGTGGCGCCACGGTTTCCGGCGGCGACCTTCTGGAACAACAAGGCGACCTGCGAAGCAGGCGGCGCACGCCATTCGGCGATTCCGCTCGGGCTTTTGACGGTTGCGGCCCTGCTACCGCCGGAATGGACGTGCCGGCTGATCGACCGGAACATCGACACCGTCGGCGCGGCGGACCTCGCCTGGGCCGATCTGGTCATGACGGGCGGGATGATCGTTCAACGGCCGGATTGCCTGGAGGTGATCGCGCTGGCGCAGGCGAGCGGCAAGCCGGTGGCCGTGGGCGGACCCGACGTCACCTCGGAGCCGAAATACTATGGCCAAGCGGACTTCGTCGTGATCGGCGAGGCCGAGTCCGTCATGCGCGATTTCATCGCTGCATGGGAATCCGGCGAGCGCTGCGGCACTTTCACCGCCGAGAAATTCAAGACCGACGTCACCACGACTCCGGTGCCGCGCTATGACCTGCTGAAGCGCGGCGACTATCTCTACCTCGCCGTCCAGTTCTCGCGCGGCTGCCCCTTCACCTGTGAGTTCTGCGACATCATCGAGCTCTATGGCCGCCGGCCGCGGGTGAAGACCGCGGCGCAGATGCTGGCCGAACTCGACGCTATCCGCCGCAGCGGCTATCGCGGTCACGTCGACTTCGTCGACGACAATTTCATCGGCAACAAGAAGGCCGTGAAGGAATTCCTGCCCGCGCTCATCGCATGGCAGAAGAAACACGATTATCCCTTCATTTTCTCGACCGAAGCCTCCGTGAACCTCGCCGACGACGAGGCGCTTCTGGCGATGATGCGCGAAGCCGGCTTCTTCGTGGTGTTCGTGGGCATCGAAAGTCCCGACGGCGACACGCTGACGGCGATGCAGAAGAAGCAGAATACGCGTAGTCCGCTCGGCGACAGCATCGCCCGGATCCATCGCCACGGCATGTTCGTGATCGCGGGATTCATCGTGGGCTTCGACAGCGAGAAGGCGAGCATCGCAGACGGCATGGTCGACTGCATCGAGGACGCCAGCATTGCGATCTGCATGGCGGGGCTGCTGACCGCGCTGCCGAACACGCAGCTCACGCGGCGGCTCGAGCGCGAGAACCGCATGTTCCCCGAGGACTGGAGCCAGAAAAAGCTGCGCGAAGGCGGCGACCAGTGCCTTCTGGGGCTCAACTTCGAGACGCTGCGGCAGCGGCGCGATGTGCTGGCCGACTACAAGAGCGTGATCGATCGCATCTACAGGCCGAGCGCCTACTTCGGGCGGGTTAGCCGCGCGGCGCGCCAGCTCGACTGCTTCTGGCCGACGAGGAAGCCGGTGCCGGGATCGAAGCCGCCCCGGCGCGTGCTGGGCCTCGCGCGAGCCGACTGGACCGCGCTCTACCGTCTCCTGCGCGCGGTGATGCGACGCCAGCCGCTGCTGATTGGATACTACGTCAAGGCGTTGCTCGACTGCCAACGCGCCAATCCCGGCGCGCTGCAGGCGGTCGGCACGATGGCCGCCTTCTACCTCCATCTCGGTCCCTTCTCGCGCATCGTCTCGCGCGAGATGGCGCGGCAGATCGCCGAGATCGACAGTGGCAGATGGCGCTCCCCCGCGACGTCGCGGGAAACAATCACGCCCCGCGCGGAAGAACAGGTGCGAGACCGGTTCGTGGCCTGACGCCGCCTTTCCCGCTTGAGCCGGCGCGCCGCCTGTGAGCAGGTCACGGCGCGCGGCGCCGCTTCCGGCACCGGCCATCACGGGACAATCAATGCGTATTTTGGGAACAGGCTTCCGCGCCGTCGCGGTGGCCCTCGCGCTGTCGGCGGGCTTCATCGCGACCGCGGCCGGCGACGATTTCATGGCTCAGTGCAAGATCGGTACGCCGGGCCCGGACTCCGAAAAGATCTGCACGTGCATGTCGAGCAAGGTCACCGGGGCCGATCGCAGCGACTTGATCCAGGCGATGACCACGACGAACGCCGTGATGGCCAAGGGTGGCACGCCCGCCTCGCCGGAGATGACGCCCAAGGTCATGAAGAGCCTCGAGACGGCCATGAACCTCCAGGTGCAGTGCATGTAAACGCCGCGACGTCTCGACGAAAACAGCCCCGCCCGCCCGCCTCATCGAGGCGACGCGGCGCGGGGCTTTTTTCCAGGCGCCGCCTCGGTTACACGCGCATCACGACGGCGAAGGGCCTTCGCCGGAGCGGTCGGTTCCCTCGTCACTCCGGGACGCAGTGCCGTCCGGGATGGCGGCGGGCCCCGGTACGCTCGCCCGAACGGCGTGGGACTCGAGCCATTGGAGCGCCTTGCGACGGTCGTTGAAGATCCGCATGGGGCGTCTCGCGGCGGCCAGCATTCCCAGCACCCGCGACAGCAGCACGTATTTGTCCTCGGGCACCACGACCGCGAGCGGGCCCATCGGACCGGCTGCGTGCAGTTCGCGCATGCGCACGCCAAGGGCGAGGAGGTCGGCCGCCCCCATATGCGTGTCGCCCGCCGTGCCATCGAACAGCTTGCGGTAGCCCAGGATGTTCGCCTCGACCAGGACGTCGATCATCCGGTCCGCGTCGGCCCTGTCGACGAGCCCTTCGGCGGTGGCGATGAACAGCGCCGTTCGGGAGTGGATGGTCCAGTGCAGGGGCATGTCTCAGCTCCCGCGCGGACAGGAAGACGGTAACGCCACCGCCGCAGGCGCGACGGCTCAACGAATGAACATGATTGTGATCCTTCATCGTGACTCGCAGGCGTGCGTCGGGGCACGCGGGACGATTCAGACGAGAGATCTGGGTGGCTTCCTCGGTCCTTTCGGGACCCGGTCGGAAAGGGGCGCGTCGTCGATGGCGAACGGCGCAGACTCGGCGGCACTGAGCAACGTCTCCGACGGCGGGGCCACGGTCATGCTCTTGCCGCCCACGCATCGCGCGTTCTTGCAGCCCGCGCCACAGCAGCTCCGGTCAGCCATCGAGACGAAAGGTGCGGCGTGTACCTGGGATTCGCCGGCAACGACGGGGGCGTCGTCGAAGGCGATCGACGCGAGTGTCATGTGCGCGTGTTCCAGGGTGCGCGGGGCCAGCGAAGTTGCCTCGGCCTCGCCCGGCGGGGTGGCGGGCGGCGCCTCGCTGGCGGCATGCATGTGGGGATGGCAGGGTTGCGCGCCGACGGCGTCCGGCCGCAGGAACACCGCGACCGCAAGGAGCAGGGTGCCAAAAAGCAGCAGGACGTTACTTCGACGTAACATTTGGCACAGGCTACGCAATTGTAGCGGCGATTCAAGGGGCTTCCGCTGCAAGGAGCCGCATCAGTTTCGCCGGGCGCTTCACCAGGTCACTCAATGTGTAGCGGTCGAGCACCGCCATGAAGGCGGCGAGCGCCTCGTCCAGCACGCCGGTTAGTTCGCAGGCCGGGGCGATCGCGCAGGCGCCGCACTCGACCAGCTCGAACCCCTCCTCGGTCTGGCGGACCACGGCGCCGATGCCGATGCGATCGGCCGGCCGGGCGAGGCGAATGCCCCCCGTGCGGCCGCGCACGCCCTCGATGTAGCCCGCCTTCCCCAGATCGTGCGCCACCTTCATCAGATGGTTCTGCGAGATCCCGTAGGCGCGCGCGATCTCGGCGATCGAGCAGACCCGGTCGGGCTGGGCGCCGAGGTAGGTCAGCACGCGCAGCGCGTAGTCGGTGTAGCGGGTCAGGCGCATCGGTCGAGTCCTGCGACACGTTGGAGAACGGGCGTTCACGATACATGTATCGTGTTTACATGTTTAGCGAAACGCCATACATGTACAAGATATACATGATTTATGGAGCGGGCGATGGATGGCCTGGACGGCGAGATCGACGGGGTGGACGAAGCGGGCCTGGCCCGCCTCGTGGACCGCTTCTACGCCGCCGTCCGCGCCGACGACATGATCGGCCCGCTGTTCAACGACGCCATCCACGACTGGCCCGATCACCTCGGCAAGCTCGCCGCCTTCTGGTCGTCCCTGATGCTGGGCAGCGGCCGCTATAAGGGCATGCCGATGGCCGCGCACCTGCGCCACCGCGACCGGATCACGCCGGCGATGTTCGACCGCTGGCTCTCATTGTGGCGCGAGGCCACCGAGGCGGAGATGCCGCCCGCGGTCGCGCGCTCGATGCAGGCGAAGGCCGGCCGCATCGCCGAGAACTTCAAGCTGGCGCTCGGAAGCCGGGCGCTCGCGGGCATACGCTGAGCAAGGAGAGTGTCATGAACACCACCCCGCAGATTCCCACCGTCGATCTCGCCGTCCACTACCGGGCGCGCGGCTTCGGCGACCGGCTGGCCTACGGCTTCACCAAGACCCTGCGCTTCTGCGCCGACACCTTCTTCGCGAAGCGCTACGGCCATCGTGCCATCGTGCTGGAGACCGTCGCGGCGGTGCCGGGCATGGTCGGCGCGACGCTCACCCACCTGCGCTGCCTGCGGAACATGTGCGACGACCAGGGCTGGATCCGCACGCTGATGGAGGAGGCCGAGAACGAGCGCATGCACCTCATGACATTCATCGAGGTGGCGAAACCCACGCTGTTCGAGCGTTGCGTGATCCTGGGCGTGCAATGGGTGTTCTACCTCGCCTTCTTCGCGCTCTATCTCGTGAGCGCGCGCACCGCGCATCGCGTCGTCGGCTACTTCGAGGAGGAGGCGGTGATCAGCTACACGCACTTCCTCGCAGAACTGGACGAAGGCCGCACGGCCAACGTGGCGGCGCCGGCCATCGCGCGGCACTACTGGAAGCTGCCGGACGACGCCACGCTGCGCGACGTGGTGCTGGTGGTGCGGGCCGACGAGGCCCATCACCGCGACGTCAACCACGGCTTCGCCGACGTACTGGCGGGC
>LSKJ01000164.1 GCA_001557035.1 Rhodospirillaceae bacterium CCH5-H10
GGCATGAACAGGTCGGCCTTCGCCGGCTTGCGGTTCTCGGCATCGAAGTTCCAGCGCCCGCCCGCCGGCTCGTCACCCTCCATCAGCAGCCCGGTGCGCCGGCGCATGTCGCGATAGAAATACTCCATGCGCAGCTGCTTGCGGCCCGTGGCCCAGGCGGCGAACGACGCCGGCGAACACAGGAAGCGCTCGTCCGGCAGGATCTCCACCGGCAACGAAAAGCGCGCCGCCCAGGACTCCTGCATCTGCCGCACCCGCCACTCGCCGGCCTCGGTGACGACCACCCGCTTCGGCCGGTGCCGTGCGATCGCCGCGCCGAGTTGCTCCGTGAACGACCCGCGATTGTCGGGATCGTCCAGGGTCAAATAGTCGACCGTCCAGCCCAGCCCGCGCAGCTCCGCCGCGAAATGGCGCATGGCCGAGAACAGGAAGCCGATCTTCTTCTTGTGATGCCGCACATAGCTCGCCTCGTCCCCCAGCTCCGCCATGAGCACGCGGTCGCGCGCCGGATCGCCGGCGGCGAGGCTGGTGAGGCTCGGCGTCAGCTGATCGCCGAGGACGAGGATGAGGTTGCGGATGGGGGGCATGCGGGCGCTTGTGCCAGATACGGCCGGAGGCCCTGCCCGGTTCACCGATCGGTCGCCGTGAATACTCAAAGCGTCGCCGGCCCTGCCTTGACCACGGCTTCGGCATCTCCCACCTAACAGGTCATCCCGGCGGCCCGCCGAGCCCTTGGCAAAAGAGGAAACTTCGAAATGGCAGTGACGGGCCCCCTGGGCTGCTCTCCCCGGTCGCTTCGGCGTGCGGTGCGGCCATGAGCGTCGGTCTCGTGGCGCTGCTCGACGACATCGCGTCCCTGGCGAAGCTCGCCGCCGCCTCGATCGACGACATCGCCGGACAGGCGGCCAAGGCCGGCGTCAAGGCGGCCGGCGTGGTCATCGACGACGCGGCCGTCACTCCGCGTTACGTCACCGAGTTCAGCCCGGCGCGCGAACTGCCGATCATCGGCCGGATCGCGCTCGGCTCGCTCCGCAACAAGCTCCTGATCCTCCTCCCCGCGGCCCTGGCCCTGAGCCTCGTGCTGCCCGGGGCGATCATGCCGCTTCTGATGATCGGCGGCGCGTACCTCTGCTACGAAGGCGCGGAAAAGCTCTACGAAGTCGTTTTCCCGCACGAGGCGCAGGCTCACGAGGCGATGATCGAGCCGGTCGCCATCGATCCGCAGACCCTCGAGGATCAGAAGATCGCGAGCGCCATCAAGACCGACTTCATCCTCTCGGCCGAGATCATGGCGATCTCTCTGGCCGCCCTGCCGGCGGACAGCTGGCTGAAACACGCGCTGATCCTCGCCGTCGTGGCCGTCGGCATCACCGTGGCGGTCTACGGCGCCGTGGCCCTGATCGTCAAAGCGGACGATGTCGGCCTGGCGCTGGCCCGGCTGTCGCCGGCCTCGGCGCTCGCGGCGCCGTTGCGCGTCACGGGCCGCGCGATCGTGCTGGCCATGCCGCATCTCCTGAAGGCGCTGTCGGCGATCGGCACGGCGGCGATGATCTGGGTCGGCGGCGGCATCATCCTGCACGGCCTCGACACCTATGGGCTTGGCGGACCCGCGCATCTGCTGCACGACGCCGGCGCCGCCGCCGCGCACGCCGTTCCCGTGGCCAAGCCGGTCGTCGCCTGGGCAGTGGAAGCCGCCGGCTTCGGCGTGGCCGGACTTGTAGTCGGGCTGCTGGCGATCCCCTTGACCAGCCGCGTGCTGTCGCCGCTCTGGCGCCGGGTCAAACCGCTGGGCCGCCGGATCCTGTCAAGAGGACGGGCCTGACGGCGGCAAGCGATTCCCGCCGAAGCAAAGTCCTTTGCGAGTGCTCAACTGGTCGCGGCGGACGAGGATGAGGTTGTGAATGGGCGGCATGCGAGCGCTGCAGACAGGCACGGCCAAAGCCTGTGCCCGGTTCATACGCAACCGCTAGAGAGCGTCGACGGCAACTACCGCCGTGCAGCTGTTGCTAGGCGTCTGAACTCTGGAGATTCAGCGAGAGCCGGAGCGCATAAACGTATTTGATCCAATGCATCAGTAAGATCGTGCGGAACGACAGCTCGATCCGCTGTTCCTACGGTTAGATCCAGCAATCGCAGGAGCGCCTTAGCCTTGGCCTTATCATCAATCATATTGAGTTTTGGCGCTTTACTCTCGCCGCTCCCCTCGTCACCAAACAATCCGTAATCCAACATGGACCAGCAGTCGAAAGGCATCAGAAAACGTTCGATTGCACGGACTGCTTCAGCAAACGCTTCATGAGAGGCAGCTGGAAGATCCGCAAACGCATTGCTAATTCCGGGCGTTACTAATGATTGTTCCTGAGGCCATACCTGCTCGAGGAATGGAACAGCCGCAATTCGAAACAACGTTGCCGCAGAAACAGTAGTTGGCCCACTAACCTCGGGGGCCGACACCTCCTGAATGAACTGCTGTATAGCATTCGCCGCAGCCGCTCGGGTCTCATCATCAATCGACCGAAGCATTTGCTGAATTCGCGGATTGGGTACGGCAGGAGCCC
>LSKJ01000165.1 GCA_001557035.1 Rhodospirillaceae bacterium CCH5-H10
CGCAGCACCCCGATGATCTGCTCTTCCGTGAATCGCGTCCGCTTCATCGTCCGTCTCCCCTCGAAGGCGGACTCAGGTCATTCTGGCTGATGAGCTGGAGCTTGGCGCGCAGCTAGGGCTCGAGAGCCTCGACCAACGGCCGGGTGCGCTGCTGGCGGACCCGATGGCGCTCCTCGGCGGAACGGCCACGAATCTCGCCTTCAATGCGATAGAGCTGTGCGATGCGCGTCAGCGCCTCGCTGGCGATCGGCGCGGGGCTGGGCATGGCCAGTTCGTAGAAGTATCGGCGCACGTGGCTCCTGCCGAAGGCCAGTCGTACTTCGCCCTGCGTAGCCAGCACCCTTACACCCGCCATAACCGTCAACCTGCTGGATACCCTTGAAGCCGGCGAGATGCGTGATCGGCCGCTCGGCCTTGCGATCCGGCGCGTAGACGTAGGCAACACCCGGCGGATCGGTGCCACCCCACGGCCGATCGGCCTGCCCTGGCGTAGGCGAACAGCTGGCCGGTCTTTGTCCGGCCACGCCCCGGATCGAGCACCGGCGCCGTCGTCTCGTCGGAGAACAGCTTGGCCGAGGTCTTCAGCCTGTCGAGCAGCCGTTCGTGCACGGGCCGCAGCAGGAAGGCAGCGCGCCCCACCCAGTCGGCCAGGGTCGAGCGATCCAGGACAACGCCCTGCCGCGCGTAGATCTGGGCCTGGCGGTACAGCGGCAGGTGATCGGCGAACTTCGACACCAGCAAATGGGCCACGGTCGCCTCGGTTGGCTGCCCGCCCTCGATCAGCCGGGCTGGCGCCGGCGCCTGCATGACCATGTTTGTACAAGGGCGGCAGGCGTACATCGGGCGTCGTGTGACCAGTACCCGGAACTGGGCCGGCACGATGTCCAGACACTCCGACACGCCTGCCCTGAGAGCTTGTGATGGATTGAGGCTGTGGCGTCGGTGTGGTTCAGCGACATGAGCTTCGGTGTCA
>LSKJ01000166.1 GCA_001557035.1 Rhodospirillaceae bacterium CCH5-H10
ATTCAAGACGAGCCGCACCAGCGGCTTGGTCCGGCTGATGTCGGACGGCGGCACGACGAGATAGAGGGTTGTCGGCCGTTCGTCCTCGACGAGATCACGGATGCGCCAGTCGCAACGGCGGGTCACCCGCGCCACCACAGGATCCCGGTATAGACCGAGGAACGACATTGCAGTCGACAGTACGCCCGAGCGTTCGTTCTCGCTCTTGTTCAACAGCTCTCGCGCCGCCGACGCGATCACCGGATGAACACCCGCCTCGCCGAGGTGCGGCATCGTCATCATCGCCCGGAGGGTCGTCTCCATCGGCCGCTTCGGATCGGACAGGAAGGCCGCGACGCCGGCCAGCGTCTTGTTTGGCTCGGCATACAGGACATGCAGGATCGCGCCGACCAGCAGGGCGTGACTGGTTTTCTCCCAGTGGTTCCGTCGCTCCAGCGCCCCTTCGGGATCGACCAGGACGTCCGCAATGTTCTGGACGTCGCGGACCTCCCATTCTCCCCGGCGAACCTCTAGCAGCGGGTTGTAGGCCGCCGATTCGGCATTGGTTGGGTCGAACAGCAGCACGCGGCCATGGTGGGCGCGGAAGCCCGAGGTCAACTCCCAGTTCTCGCCCTTGATGTCGTGTACGATCGAGCTGCCCGGCCAGGTCAGCAAGGTCGGCACGACCAGCCCGACGCCCTTTCCGCTTCGCGTCGGCGCAAAGCACAGGACATGCTCTGGCCCGTCATGGCGCAGGTAGTCGGAACCGAGCTTTCCGAGGACGACCCCATCGAGACCCAACAGCCCCGCATTGCGTGCCTCGCGCACCGTCGCCCAGCGCGCCGAGCCATATGTGGCCACGTTCTTCGTCTCGCGGGCCCGCCAGACCGACATGCCGATCGCCACCGCGATCGAGATCAATCCTCCCGAGGCCGCGATGCAGGCGCCTTCGACGAAGATGGAAGGCGCATAGGCGTCATATGCATACCACCACCAGAAGAAGGCCGGTGGGTGGTAGACAGGAACGCCGGCGAGTTCGAACCAGGGCGGCCCGAGCTGGAGCTGATAGCCCAACCGCCAGGCCGTCCATTGCGTCGCCGCCCACAGGGTGACGAGCACGATGGCGAAAACGAGGGTGATCTGTCCCCAGAGGATCTTGGTCGCGGACATGCCAACGTAAAATCAGCCGGCCGAGCGTAGCTCTACAAGTGCAGCGGAAAATGGAGCGATCGCTCGGCGGGATTGGCGTGCGATTCGGAAACTCGATCAGACCCCTCCCTGCCTTGGCTTGGCTTCTCTGGCCGGCTCCCCGGCAACCCTCTTACCTCTCACGAACACCAATGACCGTGCAGGGCTGGAATCGAACCACCAACACTACGATTTTCAGGTGGCTGGGCCGCCCAGCCAAATCAACAGCTCAACTAGCCCTCGCAACGTCTAAACCACCCCTCAAAGCCCTGTGAGTGTCGAAAGCCCCATGGAAGTACTCCCGGGGGATACCCTCGGCGCTCTGCTGATCACTTGTAAAGTGAACGGACCATATCTTTGGTCAGCATCAGGCCTTCGCTCGTTTGCCATCCGTCAGCGCCAACGTACGGACCTTTGTGAATGCCGATCACATAGCTACACCTCCTACGCCCCGACACCCAGCCCCAACCATCAGTTGATTCGGGCGGGCATGTCGGCGGCCAACGTGACAGCATCGTGCTGGCATCGTCCGATCACCAACAGGACCTATAGCGGCGCGACGTTCTGACCGATCCCGCGCGCGAGGGGCGACGCCAAGGTCCGGGCATGCTGCTCGCCCCGCCCTTCACCATCTTCGACCAGATCGCGGCCTTAGGGCTCGAGGTCGAGATCTACTGCCACCAGTGCCATCACCGGGCCAAGGCCGACCCGGCCGGCGCGCTGCTGCGCGGCAAGCGATTCGTCGACGTGCGGTTCCGCTGCCAGCAGCTGATAAGTCCGGGACATAATGATCAGGTGGGGAAATCTCTAGTCAGGATCTGCCTCGCCGACGAGATACAGAAGCTCGTCGCCCAAAGGAGTGCAAGTCCCTTGACCGATTTCGAGAGACACGTACGAGCCTTCGAAATACCCCGTGCTGAGTGTCCTGAAACTGATCAGGCCCAAGGATTCCAAGATGCCCAGATCGGTTGCGCGCTGAGGCACGGCTTCCCACGCATTCACGCGCTTGAATTTCGTGTGTGCTCTCGACGGTTCGATCGGTGAGACCGCGTCGATCGCGAGCAGGGCCGGACCGGCAGCCTCGACAATCGCCGTGACGATGTGCGGAGAGGGCACCTCGATCGCATTGAGCGCAAGCGGTGACTCGACCAATTCGCCAGCGCGGTCGTGGAGATCGACCGTGGTGCTCTCCTCAAACTCGAAGAGCTCAATGAGCAAGAGCGCTTGACGCCGATTCATTTCAGCGAGAAGGGAAATGAAGCGCGGAGAAACGGCGTCTGTGGTGGCTGACGAAGCGAGAAGGTTGCCCCACATGCTGATCATGCGCTCGTCTGTCGGCTCTTCCTGGGAACCGCGCTCGAGCAGGGGCACGATGGTCTTGAGGGGAATGGCGTGCACGGGCTTGCTCTCGAGTGCAATCCGGTGCGCGGCCTTCTAAGCGATCTGGAGCGCCACGTCTTCGCGATGGAGCCGGATCATGTCGGCCCGCAAGCCGCGAGCCTCGGACCATGGACGTACAAGGTCTGTGAGTGCATCGACCATGCGGCCCGCTGATTCTTTGGGAACCTCAGCCTTTATCTCCAGAGTCGCCTTCGCACCAATTTCGATCTTCACTGGTCCGTCAGACATGAGCGCCCCCAATAGGTGAGTACTATACCGGAGATGAAGGGCGGGCCGAATCCGAGCTTCCAGGAGATTGAGGACGCCAAGTACCTGAAGCGGCTCTATGAGGATCTGCACAGCCGGCGGCTGGCCGCCGCCGCGAGGCGCTACGCCACTTCCGGCTGAGCGTCAAGACGGCGGAAGCAGCGGGTTATCGGCTGTGCAGCTCTTCCCGGCGAACTCAGTTAGGCTTTGGTGCCGATGCGCTTGACGTAGTGGTAAGCCGGCTGCCCCGAGAACTTGTCGGTTACCTGCTCCGGATTCGACGACAGTACCTTTTCCGCTATTCGCTTCGAAGGTTCGTTGTCGATACCTACGACTGCCTCGACGTAGAACGCCGACACGCCATTGCGACCAAGGCCAGCCTCGAGTTCAGCGAGCGCCGCAAGCATGGTGCACTGCGCTAGTCCCTGCCCGCGAAATTTCTCGGGAACCGCGCAGCCCATTTGAAAACAAGGCAAGCCGTCGAGGTGATCGACGGGCACCAACATCACGAGTGACGTTACGGTTTTCCCTTTCAGCCGAACGTAAGTAAATCGCGGCGAACCTGCTGGATGATCCAGATGCACGTGAATGTTCGGATCGAGGGCGCCCTTTTGAAGTGTGACGATGTCGGCGTCTAAAGCGGCTTGAAAAGAGGTGAGACCTTCCGCGGGATCAGTCATGCTTGGCATGCGCTCCCCCCCTAAGCCGCAATCGTCGGAAACTCGCTCCAGACTTTGCCGTCTAGCGTTCTGCCCCGCTGCTTCTTGTTACGTCCGCCCCACTGTTTGAAGAAAAATGCAGTGCCCGAGCGCCGGCAGGCCGTGCGGATCTCGCGTACCCATGTTGGGTCCATTGGCCGCGCGCCAGGCCCCGACTCGCCGCCGACGATCGCCCAGTCGATCGACGAGAGATCGACGCCGGCGACGGATCCGAGCAGAGGCTCGAGCGATACGAATCGGACGGCCGCCCGGGCCCCTCGAAGACCATCAAGGCGATCCAGGTAAGCGGCGCTTTCGACGCTCGCCCCAAGCCAGACGTGGGGAAGCACGGGAAGGTCCCGCGTGAGCTCAGCCATGCGCTCCGGACGCTTCGTCAGGATCTGGTAGGTATGACGCGGCGTTGCCGCCATCGCCTCCCACACGGCGGCGACAAACGACGCCGGCACGGCTTCCTGGAACAGATCGGACATCGAGTTGACGAAGATCATGCGGGGCTTTCGCCAGCTCTTCGGAATCTCGAGGGCTTGCCGATCAAGGCGCACCGCGCCCGTCCACTTCGCGCGGCCACCGCTCTTGCGCGTCAGACCGGCATACTTCGCCATGCCCATCGCCTCGAGGCGCGCGGCCATCCGCATGGCGTAGCAGTTGGTGCAGCCCGGAGACAGGATGGTGCACCCGGCGACGGGATTCCACGTCGCTTCGGTCCACTCGATCGAGCTGGTTGCCATGTTACGCCTTTCCCTGATGGTAGGGCTTCAAGACACCGTTGGCGATTTTCAGCGCGAGAGGCTGCTGAGTCACGAACAGCAGGTGATACACGATAGCACCTTCGTTGTTGCGCATTACCAGCGGTGAAGAAACATGCTGGAATCTCGCGACATTTTTGAGGCGAGTGGCGAAAGCAGCGAGCAGGGCGTCGATCGACTGCTTCTCTTCGACGTCGCCGAATAGCGTCGCCTGGGGCGCATAGGCAACTTGGCGCCAGGAATCATCTCCCCACATGTCCGTCAATCGAGCTGCGCCCGGCGGCGGGATCTTGCTCGGATCCTTTCGAAGGACATTCCGCTGTATGTCGAGCGTTGGGAAATTGATGAACCCCTCGATGGTTCCCATTCGGCCGGCCAGCTCTAGAACCTTCCAAGACAGGAGAATCTTGTACGGATCCAGGAAGCACAACGCCCGCTTCGACTCGCTGCGCCGGATAGATTCAAGGATCGGTGGCAGGATCTCATTTGCATCGCCGCAGTAGGCGACAGCCTGAACTCGGTCGACGCAGGCCAGGCGCATGGCCGCGGCCTTGTCGACGTCGAAGTCGACCAGATGGTACCCGTCGAAAGCCGGCTCGATCTCGAGGATCCGCCGCGCCGTTGTGACGACCTGGTCTTGACTCCCTTTCCGCAGCGCGACGCCGCCGCCCGTGAAGCCATCAATGTAAAAGCGCTTGAAGGGCTGGTTCTTCAGGGCGAGCGCGTAGGCCCTCGCATACTTCGTGACGATCTCAATCTTCCGCTCTGACCATCGCCCGATCTGGTCGGGCTTGAAGCCCAGCGCGAAGGCATGCCCGGCCTCCAGGACCGCAGCTCACGACCGAGGCGGCTCCACCGACCAACCCCGCAACCCGTCATCGAGTTTATCGAAGCCCTGCGCCGCCAGCGCCTGACCGGCAAGGCGATCGCTGTCGAGGTTGGCGTCTCGCCGGCAACGGTCAGCCGCGTGCTGCGACGCCTGGGCCTCAACAAGCTGAGCGCCCTGGCCCCTGCCGAGCCGGTGCGCCGCTACGAGCGGGAACACCCCGGCGAGATGATCCACATCGACATCAAGAAGCTCGGCAGGTTCGACCGTGTCGGCCATCGCATCACAGGTGACCGCACCGGCCAGAGCAACAGCCGCGGCATCGGCTGGGAGTTCCTGCACGTCTGTATCGACGACGCCTCGCGCGTAGCCTTCAGCAAGCTCATGCAGACCGAGCGCCAAGGCTGTGCCGTGGACTTCCTCGAGGCCGCGGTCGGCTACTACAAAAGCCTCGGCGTCACCGTCGAGCGCGTCATGACCGACAACGGCTCCTGCTACAGATCCCGTGCCTTCCGAGACGCCTGCAAGCTACTTGGCCTCAAGCATATTCGGACCAGGCCCTACACGCCCAAGACCAATGGCAAGGCCGAGCGCTTCATCCAAACATCCTTGCGGGAATGGGCTTATGCCCGAGCCTACGACACTTCAGGCCAGCGTGCCCAAGAGCTGCCCTTCTGGATCCATCGCTATAACTGGCATCGACCTCACGGCGGCATCAAGGGTAAAACCCCCATCAGCAGACTGGCCCTCGCCGAGGACAACCTGTTGAGGCTCCACACCTAGAGCGAAACCCCAAGACAGGTCTCATCGACCACGCGCCGCGCTGTAGCAAGGACTGTGCGGACGCCGTTGCCGGAGTAGTTCACGGTCTGACCTACGAGCGAGCCATCTGGGCACACCATGGTGTGCCGACGCGCGGCGCCATCGAGAATGTCATCATCAAGGAAGAACGGTCGTTGGTTCTTTAGCGGTGAGTCGGCGCGATGTTCATGTTGACTGTGATAGCTCTGCAAGGGACGTGTCCGTCCATGACCATTCGAGGGCTCACCCGCCGGCTGTGCCTGCTCAAAACTCCAAAAGCCAAGAAAGCATAGGGTTTTTGGCGACGCAGTCATACCGTCATCGGCATGCTCACGCTTTTGTCCGCCCTCGGTTCACCTGCGCCGAGTGCTGTCAACATACTTTGAGTACCACCACCGAAGCCGCACGCATCTCTCGCTCGGCAAGGATTGTCCGGAGCCGCGGCCCATACATCCGCCCTCTGCAGGTACCGTTGTCGCCTTCCCACAGGTCGGTGGCCTGCACCACCGCTACGAGCGTCGCGCGGCCTGAACTGTTTGCGGCAACTGAACCTGCACCGCCGTCGCGGCGCCGGGTGTCGTCACGGTCCGCAATTGCCTTGCGCGGATACTATGGTGCCCGAACCATTGCAGGGGGCTCAGATCGCAGAAGCGGTGAACGCTCTGTTCGAATTGTCGAGAATCGTCTACCGAAGTCTTCGTCGGAAACCCGGTTCCTTGGCCGAATGGGATTTTGAGCAAGGACACCAGCATGCTCTTGCGATGCATTTGCGAAACCGGGCTGTCCGCCAGGGTTGATCGGCATCGGCGGCTTGGCCTAACCTGTGGACGAGAGCGGGATCGATGAGGGTCCGTTAGAGATCCCACGCCGCTCCGGGAAGGAAACGGAAGATGGGATCGCGCACCCGCGGCGCCGGTCGGGGCATGCGCTGAATGCCCACCGATGGACGTGTCCAATCGCCTCCAGGGTTTTTGCGTCGGGCTGACGCGATCCAGTCGCACCTCGAAGACGGCCTCAACCTGATCGCGGCGCTGGCGATCTTCTTCCTGATGTTCGTGGGTGTGGTGCAGATCGTCGGCCGCACCTTCTTCGACTTCGCCATCTACGGCTACATCGACTGGATCGAGCAGGCCTCGGTGCTGTTTGCCTTCCTGGGGATCGCCTACGCCCAGCGCCTGGGCAGCCACATCGGGATGGACCTGACGATGGGTTGGCGACCGTCGATCCGCTGGAAGGTCGAGTTGTTCGGTGTCGTCGTGGCCATCGGCATCATCAGCGTGCTGGTCTACGCCAGCTTCACCAATTTCCTGCGGGCCTATTCGATCGGCGATTCGACCATGGACATCCGCCTGCCAACCTGGCCCGCCAAACTGATGGTGCCGCTGGCGCTTTCGCTCCTGTGGCTACGGCTGTCGCTGCAGATCTGGGGCTATCTGCGCATGATCGCCCATCCTGACGCCGAGCCCATCGCCGTGCCCAAGCTCGTGACCATCGAGACCCAGGTGCAGGACGAGATCGCCGAGGTCCTCGGCAAGCCGGACACGCGATGATCGAGCTCAGCCCCCTCACCATCGGCTGCATCGGCGTGGTCGTCCTGCTGGCCCTGTGCTTCGCCGGCGTCCGCTTCGCCTTCGCCGGCGCGCTCACCGGCACGGCGGG
>LSKJ01000167.1 GCA_001557035.1 Rhodospirillaceae bacterium CCH5-H10
CGCCGCAGCACGACCTCTATCCCTTGATCAAGAAGGACCGCAACGTCTCCCTGGTCACCACCAACAAGTGGGGCAATCAGTACATCTATCGCTTCAACCAGCTGCACAAGCCGTTCGACAATGCCAAGAACCGGCAGGCGATGCTCCATGCGCTGAACCAGAAGGACTTCCTGGCTGGCGTCATCGGCGATCCGGAATTCTACAAGGTCTGCAAGGCAATGTTCATGTGCGGCGGCCCCTACGAGACCACCGCGGGCTTCGCCGACAAGTACGAGAGCGACTTCGCCAAGGCGAAGCAGCTGCTCGCCGAGGGCGGCTACGACAACACGCCGGTGGTGCTGCTGCATTCGACCGACCTCTATGTCCTGACCAACATGGCGCCGATCGCCAAGTCGCTGATGGAGAAGGCCGGCATGAAGGTCGACATGCAGTCGATGGACTGGCAGACGCTGGTTGCCCGCCGCGCCAAGAAGGATCCGCCGGACAAGGGCGGCTGGAACGTGCTGATCACCTCGACCTCGGGTGCCGATTCGCTCGACCCGCTGACCTACAGTTTCATCAACGCCTCCTGCGACAAGGCCTGGTTCGGTTGGCCCTGCGACGCCGAAATCACCCGCCTGCGCGAGGCCTTTGCGGACGAAACCGACGAGGCCAGGCGCAAGGAGATCGTCGAGAAGCTGCAACTGCGCGCCGCCGAGGTGCCCACGCATGCCTTCCTCGGCCAGTACAACAACGCGATGGCGATCCGTAAGAACGTCAGCGGCAGCGTCGTTTCGCCCGTGCCGGTCTTCTGGAACATCGAGAAGAAGTAGCGGTGCAAGCCTCGCGGCGCCGTCAAACGACGGCGTCGCCCACGATCTGGGTGCGCTGCATGCGGCGATGGAACGGGCCGGCATCGTGGATCGCCAGATGCTTGGTGCAGCGATTGTCCCAGAAGGCGATCGAGCCGGGCTCCCAGCGGAAGCGGCAGGTGAATTCCGGCCGGTGACCGTGATCCATCAGGAAATCGAGCAGCGGCTTGCTCTCGCGCTCGGTCATGTTCTCGAACCGGCACGAATAGGAGTGGTTCACGAACAGGCACCTGTCGCCGGTCTCGGGATGGGTGCGTACGACCGGATGCAGGCTCTCGGTCGGCCGCCAGTTCGAATCCTCGCGCACCTTGATCGAGCGGCGGGCATTCAGCCCGACCTGCGGGCCGGCGACGCGGATGTCGCTGTGCACGACGCGCAATCCCTCGAGCATCGCCTTCATGCCGTCGGAGAGGCTCTCGTAGGCGAGATACTGGTTGGCGAACAGCGTGTCGCCGCCATAGGGCGGCACTTCGAGCGCGTAGAGAATGGCGCCCATCGGCGGCTCGGGCATCATCGTGGTGTCGGAATGCCATTCCTCGCCGACGATTCGCTCGTCGCCGGGCGCGCGCACGACCCGCACGATTTCCGGATCGCCCGTGCCGGTATTGAAGTTGGGGTGGATGAAGATCTCGCCGAAGCGGCGGGTGAACGCCTTGTGCCCGGCATCGTCGAGCTTCTGGCCGCGGAAGAAGATCACCAGGTGTTCGAGCAACGCCCGGCGAATCTCGGCAATCGTCGCGTCGTCGAGAGGAGCGGCGACATCGACGCCGCCGATCTCCGCCCCGAGGGCGCCGGCGATCCGGGAGACGGTGATCCGTTGATAGTCAGGCATCGTTCGCTCGTGATGGTCCGGTTGGACGGCGATGATGCGTACGGATGCTCAGGCGGGGCAAGTCGGGTTCGACGCAGGCTTTCGCCGCGCGGTCGGAAGAGGGGCGCCGACCGGGTCGGCGCCGCTTCCGTCAGGCCTTCTTCAGGTCCTTGATCTGCTCGTTCACCGAACGGCGCTGCCCGGTCACGGTCTCGTGCTCGGTGCGCAGCTCGCCGATGCGGCGCTTGATGTAGTTCTGGCGCCGGCGGATCGACTTCAGCCGCTCCGGCGTCGCCTCGCCCTTCTCGACCTTGAGGCCCTCGCTCTCGGCCTTCAGGCGCTGACGCTCCATCATCACCTCGGGCAGGCGCTCGGAAAGATAGTCCCGCTCACGCATCAAGTTGCGCTTGTGATCGCTTGCTTCAGCCATACGACAGTCTCCCCTTGGCGGCCTGTCTGATAGCAAGCGTGAAACAAGGGTGCAACAGACCGGGACGTCCGGTCGGCGCGCCAATTGTCGCCGCCGGAAGTACGGCGGCAATGCAACCAAAACGTGGCGGGGGTGTTGGTTCGCAGTCAACCACGAGCGGGGGTATTCCCAATGAAGAAGATATTCGCAGCGGCGCTGGTCTTTATGGCGCCGGTCGGCCTCCAGGCGCAGACGATCAATGCCCAGGAGGGCTTCTACATCGGGGCCGGTGGCGGTGCCGCCTGGTTCATCGGTTCGAATTCCAACGCCCAGAGCTGGACCGGCTGGGCCGTGGGCGGCAAGGCCGGCTATGACTTCGTCGGCCCACGCCTCGAACTGGAGGCCGGTTACGGTCAGATCCCCGTGTCGGCCAACATTCCGGGCACCGCGATCAATGGCAAGGTCGGTCAGCTGACCGTGATGGCCAATCTTCTGTATGACTTCATGCCGACGTCGGTGATCACGCCCTACATCGGAGCCGGCGCCGGTATCGCGTTCGTCGACAGCAATGCCTCGCTCGGCAGCACCCAGTTCGCCTATCAGGGCATGCTGGGCGTTGCCTACAACGTGAGCGAACAGCTGCGGTTCATGGTCGAGGGCCGTTATGTCGGCACGACGAACCCGAGCGTCAACACGCCCTTCGGCAACGTCTCGTTCCAGAACCAGAATATCCTGGCCCTCGCCGGCGTCAGCTACAAGTTCACGGCAGCGCCGCCGCCCCCGCCGCCGCCCGCCGCGGCGCCGGTGGCTCCGCCGTCGTTCATGGTGTTCTTCGACT
>LSKJ01000017.1 GCA_001557035.1 Rhodospirillaceae bacterium CCH5-H10
GCGGCCACGGCGCCTGCTTCAGCAGCTCGGCCGCCTCGCGGGCCAGCATGCCGGGGACGACGCCGCAGGCGGCAGCCAGCCCGTTGGCCCGGCTGATGATGCCGCCCGCCAAGGGCGAGAGCCGGTACATGGTCGAGGGGGCGGCCTGCGTGGACTCCGCCACGCTGCTGGTTCCCGAAGATCGCGGCCGAATCGTCGCGACCGGCAGCCACGGCGCCCTCAACTCCTACAAGGCGACGGCGCCCTTCCGGCCGCTGCTGCTGATGTTCAACGATGCCGGCTTCGGCGCCGACCGGGGCGGCGTGCTGGCCCTGCCCGAGCTCGCCCGGGAGGATATCGCCGCCATCGCAGTCGCTGCGCACTCAGCGCGGATCGGCGACGGCCGTTCTACCCTGCAGGACGGCACGATTTCGGACGTCAATGACATCGCATACCGGCTCGGCGCGCGTGTGGGAGGCTCCGCGCTTGCACTGACGCGCGCGCTGGCCGAAAAAGCTGAATAACGCTTGCACGGGAGACACTTGGGACATGGCCGTCGTCAATGTGAAATCGGAGATCGCC
The DNA here is from genome assembly GCA_001557035.1 of Rhodospirillaceae bacterium CCH5-H10. Taxonomy (GTDB): domain Bacteria; phylum Pseudomonadota; class Alphaproteobacteria; order Reyranellales; family Reyranellaceae; genus Reyranella. Next base: position 562 of record LSKJ01000017.1, read on the forward strand.
GGCAATGTCTGGAAGATCCAGTCCAAGCCAGGCGATCGGATCGAGGCCGACGGCGAAATCATGATCCTCGAGTCGATGAAGATGGAAATCCCCGTCCTGTCGCCCAAGGCGGGCGTCATCCGGGAAATCAAGGTCAACGAAGGCGAGGCAATCGGCGAAGGCCAGCTCGTGGCCGTGATCGATGCGTAACAGCGCCGTCGCCGCCGACCTCGCCAAACTCTGGGCTCCCGATAACCTTCGCCGTTCCGCTCCCGGTATTGCGCTCTGTGCGGTGATTGCCGCCGTCGCCTACTACGCCGACACGCGCAGCCTGCTGCGCTTCGGTGCCGTCTGGGTGCCGCCGCTCATCCTGACGCTGGTGATCGGCATGGCGCTGCAGCCGCTTTCCGCCCGGCCGGTGCTGAAGCCCGGCCTCGAATTCGCCGGCCGCACCCTGCTCCGTATCGGCGTCGCCCTGCTGGGCGCGCGCCTGACCCTCGGCAATCTCGTCGAGGGTGGCGCGCTGCCGATCGTGATCGCGGTGGCCGCGGTCGGCTGTACCATCGTGTTCGGCGCCTGGGCGGCGCGCCTGTTCGGGCTGAGCCAGAATTTCGGCCTGCTGACCGGCTGCGCCACCGGTGTCTGCGGCGCGGCGGCGGCAATGGCGGCTTCGGCCGTCCTGCCCAAGCACGAGAATTCCGACCGCGACCTCGCCTTCACGGTGATGGGCGTCAACTTCCTCAGCACCGTGGTGATGGTGATCTATCCCACTCTGCGAGAGGTGCTGGGCTTCTCCCTCTTCGAGATGGGCGTGTTCCTCGGCGGTGCCATCCACGACGTGGCACAGGTCGCCGGCGCCGGCCAGACGATGGGCCCGCAGGTGCTGAGCGATGCCGTCATCACCAAGCTGCTGCGCGTGGCGGCCCTGCTGCCGGCCATCGCCGGCATCGCCTGGTGGGTGGCCAGGAGCGGCGGGCCGCAGAGTTCGGCCCGGCCTACTCCGCCGGTCTTCCTGTTCGGCTTCCTGGCTCTTGCGGCGCTGAACTCTCTGGGTCTCATCCCGGCCGGCGTGCGTGACGCGGTCGGCCAGATCTCGGCCTTCCTCATCATCACCGCCATCGCGGCGCTTGGCATGAAGACGTCGCTGCTCGCCCTGGTGCGCATCGGCATGGGCCCGGTAATGCTGCTGATCACCGAGACGATCTTCGTCGGCCTGCTGGTGGTCGGCCTGATCTACGGCCTGCGCAGCTTCGGTCTTTAGAGCCACATAGCTCCTCTCCCGTCATACGGGGGAGGTGGCCCGAAGGGCCGGAGGGGGAGAGCCACCGGTCTGACCTCTTCCCGATCTCCAATCATCGCGTTGCTTTCCCCCTCCCGGCCTCCCCCGTCATACGGGGGAGGAGTCATGAGGGAAGCGGCTCAAGTCCCCGGCTTCGTGCCCGTCGCCTTCACCACCGCGCCCCACGTGTCGATCTCGTTCTTGATGAACTCGGCAAACTGGATGGGCGTGCCCGGCGCCGGCAGGGCGGCGCGCTGCTCGATCTGCTTGATCACCGCCTCGTCGTTCAGCAGCGTCTGCATGTCCTTGCTGACCTTGGCGACGATCTCCAGTGGCGTGCGGGCCGGCGCGGCGAGTCCCGACCAGCCGGCGGCGTTGAAGCCGGGAATGGTGGCCGCGATCAGCGGAATCTTGTCGAGCGGCGCCGGCGCAGGCCGCGCCGTCGTCACGGCCAGCGCCTTGATGCGCCCGTCCTTGATGTGGTTCAGCGCCGACGCCGTGCTGTCCATCATCAGCTTCACGTGGCCGCCCAGCAGGTCGGCCATCGCCGGGCCGCTGCCCTTGTAGGGAATGTGCACGATGTCGACGCCGGCCTTCAGCTTGAACAGCTCCATGCTGAGATGCTGCGACGTCCCAGGCCCCGCCGAGGCGTAGGAGAGCTGACCCGGCTCCTTCTTGGCGAGCGCGATCAGCTCGGCCAGCGTGTTCACCGGCAGGCTCGGATGCGCCACGATCACCAGCGGTACCAGGAAGATGTTGGAGATCGGCAGGAAGTCCGTGAGCGGCTTGTACGGCAGGTCGGGATAGAGGCTCGGATTGACCCCGAAGGTGCCGCTCGACACGACCATCAGCGTATAGCCGTCCGGCGCCGCCGCCTTGCCGAACTCCGTCGCCGGAATGCCGCTGCCGCCGCCCTTGTTATCGACGATGACCTGCTGCTTCCACATCTCGCCGAGCTTCTCGGCCATCAGGCGCGCGAAGATGTCCGCCGCCTGTCCCGGCGGGAAAGGCACGACGAAGCGCACGGGCTTGTTGGGCCACGGCGATTGCGCGAGGGCCGGAGCGGCAAGCGTTGCGCCGGCCGCACCAGCGAGCGCCAGGGCCTGGCGACGCGTCGGATTCATTTCTGGAACCTCCCAGTTCGTT
>LSKJ01000168.1 GCA_001557035.1 Rhodospirillaceae bacterium CCH5-H10
GTGTCGCCAGGAAGCCACCGCCGACGCCGAACATGCCCGACAGGAGTCCCGCCGCGGCCCCCAGGCCGAGCAGGACGAACACGTTCATCGAAAGCTCGGCAATGGGGAGATAGATCTCCACGCCGCGGCCTACTTCAGCAGGATGTTGGTGATCTCGCGCAGCTGCGTGCGGGCGCGCAGCAGGTAGAAGCCCTGCGCGAGCAGGTGGTTGGGAAAGAGCAGCGCGTCAGGATAGCCGTTCCAGACGACCCACGGGTCGAGCTGCGCGGCGATGCGGAAGGTCTCGACCGTACCGTTCCAGGCGGTGGTCAGCTCGCGGTCGCGGATGACGTTCTGGAAGTCGACGCCCAGGTCCCGCAGCAGCAGGTAGTAGACGTAGAGACGACCCTTGTTGAAATAGAAGATGTCGTCGCACCGGGCGTCGAACAGGTCGCCGGCCTTCTCGATGACGTGCTGGTCGATCGCCGCGGAGTCCGAGCCGAGATCGTTGGCGATGCGGTCGAGCAGCGCCTGGAGATTGTCGGCGCGGCGCTCGAACACGGCCTGCCCGGTGCCCAGCCGCTTGTTGTAGGCCATCAGCCTGTCGCGGCCGGCGCGATACTTCTGCGCCGAGGTGGTCGAGGGCAGGAGCGACACGCTGGGCTGCCACAGCCAGATGTTGGGCTGCTCGTTCAGGAAGCCGCGCGCCTGCTCGAGGTCGCGGTCGGTCTGGCTCGAGCCGCGCGTGCGGCCGAGCTGGTCCATCAGCTCCGTGCTGAACCGGCCCAGCGCCGACATGATGCCGCGCTGGTAGTTCGGCATGTTGTCGAGAAGGCCGGCGGGCGTGAAGACCGGCATCATCGGCGTCCAGGTGTGGACGTCGACCTCCCTCGTCACGAGATCGGCAGCCGTGGCCACGGCCTTGCTTTCGCCCGGTGCGACGCCACGGGCCGTGAACTGCGGATCGTCGTCGATATCCTCGGTCACCAGCGCGCCGACCGGATAGTAGAGGATCACCAGCAGCAGGGCGATGCGCCACGTCCACTTCCAGACCGTGCGACCGCCTGACGATGGGACGGACGTCGAACGGCCCGGGCGCCATGTCCGCACGCTGTCCCAGCGACGACGCCACCATGAAGGCGCAGCCGACGAAGACGCGCCGTAGTCCGGTTCGAATGTCATGGCACATCTTACCATTCGCCTCGTGACGAAACAGGGGCGACGCCTGCTAGAGTGCGGCAAATGTTTTGAATGGAGTGGGTGGAATGGCTCTCGATCCGGAATCCCAGCGGCTCATCGACCTGATGGCGGCCGCGAACCGTCCGGCCTGGAACACGCTGAGCCCGCAGGCGGCCCGCGACCTCTATCTCTCCCTGCGGCCCGGCGCCCAGGGTCCGCGCCCGGCGCATGTCACAGTGGTCGATCGGACCATCCCCGGCCCGGACGGCGAGCTGGCCGTGCGAATCTATCGCCCGACGTCGGCCGCCCCCGACGCCAGGCTGCCGGCACTCGTCTATGCGCATGGCGGCGGCTGGGTATTCGGCAATCTCGACAGCCACGACGTGCTCTGCGCCCAGCTCGCCATCGAAGCCGGCATCGCGGTCTTCCACATCGACTATCGCCTGGCGCCCGAGGCCCGTTTCCCCGGCGCGTTCGACGACGTCGTCGCCGGCCTGAAGTGGGTCGCCGCCAACGGCGAGTCGGTCGGCATCGATCCCACGCGCCTGGCGATCGGCGGCGACAGCGCCGGCGGCAACCTGGCCGCGGCTGTGTCGATCTGGGCACGCGACCATGGCGGGCCGAAGCTGCTGATGCAGTTGCTCGCCTATCCCGTGACCGACGCGGTCGCCCGCACCGAGTCCTACCGCCGCTACGAGGACGGCTACGGGCTGAACGCCGTCACCATGGAATGGTTCTTCGACCACTACACGCCCGACAAGGCGAGCCGCGAGGACTGGCGCGTCTCGCCGCTGCGCGCGGCGTCGCTCGCCGGCCTGCCGCCGGCCTTGGTCGTGACGGCGGGCTACGATCCGCTGCGCGACGAAGGCCGCGCCTATGCTTGGCGGTTGCACCAGGAAGGCACGCAGGCCGACCTGGTCGAGTTCGGCGGCATGCTGCACGGCTTCCTGAGCTCGCCAATGTTGCTGCACGGCGCACGACGCGGCACGACGCTCTGCGCGGCCGCCCTGCGCGAAGCCCTGGTCCTGCGCACCCAGTGAGCCGCAGCCCTTCTGGCAGCGCTGCGCCCGTGGGCATGGCGCTGCCGGGCCTGGTGATCGCCGTCTGCATGATCGGCGACACGCTGCTCTACGCGGTGCTGCCGCTCTACCATCAGGAGTTCGGTCTTTCGCTGGCGATGGTCGGCGTGCTGCTGTCGCTCAATCGCTGGATCCGGCTCGTCGCCAACTCCGGCGTCGCCCATTTCGGCGAGCGCATCGGCCCGCACGCCCTGATGATCGCGGCCGCGCTGGGCTCGGCCGTCTCGACGACCATCTATGGACTGGTCGAGAACCCCACGGCGCAGATCCTGGCGCGCATCCTGTGGGGCATCTCTTATGCCTCGCTCAATCTCGCGACGCTGGCCTATGCCGTCAGCGATCGCGCCAATGCCGGCAAACGGGTCGGCGCCAGCCGCGCCGCCATCGGTCTCGTGCAGGCGCTGTCGCTGGTCGGTGGCGCCTGGATCGTCCTCGAACTGGGCGCGCGTCCGGTCTTTCTGATCTTCGGCGCGGTGACGCTGATCGCGCTGGGCGCGGCGATCGTCCTGCCGCGCCTGCCGCCGGAACCTGCGGCGAAGAAGGGCTTCAGGCTGCCGGTGCCGCATCGCCTCGAAGTCTGGGGCTTCGTGATGGGCTTCTCGGGCGACGGCGTCTTCCTGCTGACGCTCGCTTTCCTGATGAAGGACTCGATCACGTCCGTGGCGCCGGTGATGGCGACGGCGCTGCTGCTGGCCCTGCGCTGGCTGGTCGAAGTCACGACTGGCCCGATCGGGGGCTGGATCGGTGACCGCTTCGGGGCGCGGCGCATCGCCATCGCGAACGCCGCCCTGCTGGTCTCCGGTTTCGTCCTGATCGCGCTCGACCACGAGCTGCTGGGGGCGCTGATGATCGTGACGACGCGCGGTATGTTCAACACGCTGATCCCGGTGCTGGTGATCGAGCGGGGCCACGGCACGGTCCTCTCCAGCCAGGCCAGCTATTCGACCTGGCGCGACTTCGGCGCCGCCGTAGGCCCGCTCACTGCACCGTGGCTGTTCCTCGCCGTTCCGCAGACACCCCTTTATGCCGCGCTGGCGCTGGCGCTCGGGCTCAGTGGCTACTTCTGCCTGGTCCGCCGATAAAGAAATAGCCGATCTGATTCCTATATACTTGCATATGGAAACATATCGGCCCATATTGTGCCGATGACCTATCCTGCCTTCCCTGCCACCCTGAACCTGCTTCGCGCCACGGCGCGCCTCGAGGAGCGCTTTGCCGGCGAACTCGGCTCCGTGCACGGGCTGGCGCTCAAGGAGGTGCTGCTGCTGATGCACCTCGACCGGGCGCCCCTCAGGCGATTGAGCCGCGTCGATCTCGCCAAGCGCCTGCATGTCAGCCCCTCGACCGTGACCCGCATGACCAATCCGCTGGAGAAGCTGGGCTGCGTCGGACGCGAGGCCGATCCGCGCGACGCCCGCCTCGCCTATGTCGTGCTGACCGAGACCGGCCAGAAGCGGGTCGCCGAAGCCCGGACGACGCTCGAGCGAATGGCCGCCGACCTGTTCCGCGACCGCTGGACCCAATCGGAGATCGCCACCCTGTCCGATCTGCTCGGCCGCCTGACCGCCGGCCAGCCGGGAGACCTCGCATGATCCACCTGATCTGTGGCTCCACCGGCGCCGGCAAGACGACCTATGCCGAGCGGCTTCGCACCGAGCGGGGCGCGCTGCACCTGTCGATCGACGACTGGATGGTGACGCTGTTCGGACCCGACAGCCCGCCGCAGGCCGATTGGCCCTGGATCGCGGAACGGTTGCTGCGCTGCGAGCGGCAGATACTCGTGACGGCGCTGCAGGCCGCCCGCGTCGGCATGGCGTCGATCCTCGATCTTGGCCTGCAGCGAGCCGAGCAGCGGCGGCGCATCGCGAAACGGGCGGCCGCCGCCGGCGTCGGCGTGCAACTGCACTTCCTCGACATCGACGCCACCGAGCGCTGGCGCCGCGTCGAGCAACGCTACGAACAGCAGGGTGAGACCTTCCGGCTGAAAGTCACGCGGCCGATGTTCGATTTCATCGAGACGATATGGCAGCCGCCGACGGCCGACGAGATGACCGTCCTCGATGGCGTGCGTATCGCGGCTTAGCGTTCCTTCAGCCCTTTACCGTCTTCTCGGCAAGCCACGTCTTGATCAGGGACTGATAGGGCACGTCGCGCTTGTTGGCAGCCACTTTGATCTGATCGAGGAGCGTTACAGGCAGTCGCAGCGAAATCGACGTCGTCGAGGGTTTGAGATTCGGCAGGCGCACGCGCTCCGCCTTACTCCAATCGACAAAGTCGCTGGAATCGTGCGCTTCCCAGAAGCGGCGCTCCTCGGCTTCGCTACGAAACTTCGGAACGCACTTAGTTGTCCTGCTCATGAGGCAAACGTTCCCGGCGATGCATTGCCCAACGCTTAAATCACCTACGGCTACTGTGTCGAACGTGTTCCCAGCCTATCGAAACACGTCCTTGCGGTGGCGCACCTCGGCGAACACCGAGACCGGATCGCTCCCCGCGAGGCCGACCGCGGCCTGGACCGCCGGGACGTCGGCGCGCAGGAACGGGTTTGTGGCCTTCTCCTCGCCGAGCAGCGACGGCACGGTGGCCTCGCCCTTGGCGCGCGCCGCGTCGATCGCGGCCGAGCGCGCCTTGAGCTGCTGGTTGTCGGTCTCGACCGTCAGCGCGAAGCGCGCGTTCGACTGGGTGTATTCGTGGGCGCAGTAGACGCGCATGTCGTCGGGCAGTGCGCGCAGGCGGCTGAGCGACGTCCAGAACTGTTGCGGCGTGCCTTCGAACATGCGGCCGCAGCCCAGCGCGAACAGCGTGTCGCCGCAGAACAGCGCCTTCTGGTCGCGGAACGCGTAGGCGATGTGGCCGCTGGTGTGGCCCGGTACGAAGAAGATCTCGGCCTCCGCCTCGCCTAACCGATAGCGGTCGCCATCGTCGACCTCGACGTCGATGCCGGGGATGCGGGCGCGGTCCTGGCGCAGGCCGACGATGGTGCAGCCGGTCGCCTTCTTGATCTCCAGGTTGCCGCCGACATGGTCGCCGTGATGGTGGGTGTTCAGGATATGGGTGATCTTCCAGCGGCGCCTTTCGGCCTCCGCGAGGACGGGCCCGGCCACGGCGGGATCGACGACGCCGACGGCGCCGCTCTGCGGCTCGCGCATCAACCACACGTAATTGTCGTTCAGGACCGGGATACGGACGATGTCTAGCGTTGTGCTCATGTTGCAACGCTAGCAGAGCTGGAATGCGCCGGCCATGGCCCGGCCGGCCGGCTTTCTGCTACAGTCGGGGCATGTGGAGCGATGTCCTCGACCTTGAGGAATTCTACGGCAGCACGCTGGGCCAGATGACCCGGCGGCTCCTGCGCGCCCGCCTGCGCGAGATCTGGCCGAACGTTCGCGGCGAGACGGTTCTTGGGCTCGGCTACGCACAACCGCTCCTGCGTCCCTTCATGGAGGAAGCCGGCCGGACGCTGGCCTTCATGCCGGCCCAGCAGGGCGTGACGCGCTGGCCGCGCGAAGGCCGCAACCTCGCGACCCTCGTGGATGAGCTCGACCTGCCGCTGCCCGACCGCTCGGTCGACCGCGTGGTGCTGGTCCATGCCGTCGAGTGCACCGAGCAGCTTCGCCCGATGCTGCGCGAGATCTGGCGCGTGATGGCCGACGGCGGCCGCATGGTCGTGGTCGCGCCGACCCGTACCGGCTTCTGGTCCCAGATCGACCGCTCACCCTTCTATCAGGGCCATCCCTATTCGGCCGGGCAGCTCAATGCCCTGCTGCGCGCCAACATGTTCGCACCGCTGCGCCAGACGCGCGCGCTCTACATGCCGCCGACCCGCTCGCGCCTGGCGATGCGCATGGCACCGACGGTGGAGCGCTTCGGCCAGCGCTGGCTCGGCCGCTTCGGCGGCGTCAACGTCATCGAGTCCGGCAAGCAGCTCTATGCCGGCATCGCCGAACGCAGCCAGCCACAGGCGGTCGCCGCCGTGCGGCCGAAGCTGCGCGTCGCCAGCTCACGCGACACGCCCCAGGTTGCGGGCGCCGCTCGCAGCACCGAGGACGGCGACAAGCCCACCTCCTAGAGTCCGGATGGAAAGAGCGACATGTCATTTTCTCCGCGCGTGATCGCGCTGCTTGGTTTTGGCGAAGCCGGTACGGCCATCGCGCGTGGTCTCGCGAGTGAGAGCGGCTGGCGCGGCCCGTCGATGCCCGGCGACAATGCCCCGCGCCGCGTCATCGCCATCGACACCGCACTCGACAAGGATCCTCGCGGCACGGCGCTGGGCAAGGTCGCGCGCAGCCTCGATGTCGCGATCAGCGACGGCTACACCGAGGCCCTGAGCGAGGCCGATCTCGTGATCTGCGCGGTGCAGGGCGAATTCGCGCTCTCGGCCGCGCAGTCCGCCGCTCCACTTCTGAAGAAGGGTGCGCACTATCTCGATCTCTGCACCGTCACCGGCAGGATGTCGGATGAGGACCGCGCCGAGATCGAGAAGGGCGCCGGCCGCTATGTCGACGTGGCCGTCATGGGCGGCTTTTTCAAGCAGGGCATCAAGGCCCCGATGCTGGTCGCCGGCGAAGATGCCGGCGAGGCGGTCGCCTGGATGAACGACAACGGCTTCGTTGCGACGCTGCTGGGACCGAAGCCCGGCAGCGCCTCGTCGGTGAAGATGATCCGCAGCACGCTGGTGAAGGGCATCGAGGCGCTGGGCGTCGAGGCGCTGGTCGCCGCGCAGCGCCAGGGCATCCTCGACGAGGTGCTGGGTTGCCTCGGCGACGCCGATTCGATGGGGCTCAGCGGCTTCATCACCATGCTGGTACAGACGCATGTCGTGCATGCGCATCGCCGCTGGGAAGAAATGGGCCTGGTGGCGCAGACGCTGCGCGAGACCGGCGTCGATCCGCTGATGACCGAGGCCATCGAGAAAAGCCATCGCCGCACCGTCGACGCGCACATCGCGCCGGCCGACGGCCAGGTGCCGAACCTCGAGGACGCGCTCGCGATCCTGTCGGAGAAGGTGATCCGTGGGCGCTGAGATCGGGACGGGGGAAGTATTCGACCGGCTGGTGACGCTCCTCACCGAGGCGAAGGCGAAGTTCCGCGTCATCGAACACGAAGCCCAGGGCAAGTCGGCCGAGATCAGCGTCATCCGCGGCAATCGCCCCGACCAGGCCGCCAAGGCCATGGTGCTGGACGTGCGCGGCGGCGGCGGGGGAAAGCGCCACGTGCTCGCCATCTTGCCGGGCAGCCGCAAGCTCGACTTCGTGGCCGTCGCCACGCTCTTCGAGGCCCGCAAGTGCGGCTTCGCCTCCCCCGAGACGGCCCAGGCGCTGACCGGCTGCGTCATGGGCGCGGTGCCACCGTTTGCGCTCGACCCTGCAATCTCGATCGTCGTCGAGGAGGACCTGCTCGCCAACGAGACGCTGTTCTTCAACGCCGGCCGCCTCGACCGCTCGATGGAACTCGACACGAAGGACTGGCTGGCAATCGCCAAGCCGCGCCTCGCCCGGATCGCGACGCGTGACTGAAGGTTGGCGCTTCGGTTCTGTGACCGAAGACGATTTCGAGCCGTTGCTGGCGATCCGCACCGACGTGATGCGCGAGCATCTGGAGCGAGTCGGCCGCTACACGCCCGAGCGCTCGCGCGGTGTTTTCCGCGGCCACTTCGACGAACCCGGCACGCGGCTGATCCTGTTGGACGACGTGCGTGTAGGCTGCGTCGGCTTCCGCTGGCACGAAGACGAGATCAGGATCGACTCGTTCTATCTCGAGCGACGCCTGCACGGCTCCGGACTCGGCACGACGATCCTGAAGGCGTTGCTGACCGAAGCCGACGCGACGGGTCTCCCCGTCCGCCTCGAAGTGCTGACCGGCAGCAAGGCCGACCGGCTCTACCTGCGCCACGGCTTCGTGAAGCTCCGGGAAGACGAGATCGAGGGTTTCTACGAGAGGCCCGCGTCTTCATAGGCGCGCTATTCGTTTTCTTCCCCATTCAGATGCAGGGCTGTCCGGGGAAAATAGCGCACGACGCCGGACAC
>LSKJ01000169.1 GCA_001557035.1 Rhodospirillaceae bacterium CCH5-H10
TTGAAGGTCTCGATGTTGGAGAAAGTCGTGTCGGGCGTCGGCCGCCGGTCGTCGAGCACAGAAGTGCCGCCGACCCACAGCGGGAAGGTCATGCCGTTCCCGAGCCCATAGGCAAAGAAGAGCTTGGCGGCGGAGTAGCTGATGTCGTTCTCGCCGATCCCCAGCACGCGCACGCCGTAGAGTTCGCTGGTCACGACCATGTCGCGCTGTGCATGGACGGCGCCCTTGGGGCGGCCGGTCGAGCCGGACGAATAGAGCCAGAAACAGTCATCCTCGGGCGCGGCGAGGCGCGGCTCGAGAACAGAAGAAGCCTTCGCCATCCCCGCAAGGAAGGTGTCGACCGTCATCGA
>LSKJ01000170.1 GCA_001557035.1 Rhodospirillaceae bacterium CCH5-H10
ACCGACAGCTATCGCCGGCTCCGACGGCGGCTACGACACGCTCACGCAGGTCATTCGACAGAGGACGCATCGATGCTGGCCTCCTACCCAGCCAGCATCTTGAATCACATTCCGCATCCCTCCGGAATCCCATTCGATTCCTTCAAGCGCGGAAACGCTCTAGGCAGGCTGCCTCAGGGCTCGGCGAACTGGGCCGCTTCCTGGCGGCCGGCCTGCTCGCTGGCCATCATCACCAGCCCGTAGGTCACCACCAGCGTGAAGACGATCGTGGCGTAGAGCGTGTAGGGATGCGTCGCGGCCGCGGAGCCGGCCGGCAGCACGTGCAGGACCTCGAAGCCCAGCACGCCCGCGCGGATCACGCGCGCGATGCCGAGGCCGACGAACGCCAGAGCGGCCGGCAGGCGGCTGCGCAACTGGTCCTTGTGCCGGCCCTGCCAGATTTCCCAGGCGGAGGCGAGCCCCAGCAATCCGAGGAACAGCGAAAAGGGAATGGCCGCCGCCTGCCGGCCCGCGCCCATCGCGCGCAGCACGATGAACAGGATGAGAAACGCCAGGCTGACGGTCATCGAAAGCAGGATCAGGCGCAGCAGGTCGGAGCGACCGTGATTGGCGAACCTCAGGCTGAGCCACATGCAGGCGAAGCCCGCGATGATCACCATGTCGGCCGCGAGCGCCAGCGTCAGGTCGGCCTGCGAGGTCTGGAAGCGCAGGATCAGGGCACCGAGGCTGGTCAACAGGAGCGCCGCCGTCCAGGCCCGGAGCCCGGGCGCATCGCGATGATGGTACCAGGTCAGCAACGCTGCCCCCGCGCCGCAGACCGTGACGATGGCGCCGATCAGGTAGAGCGTCTTGACGTTGAGTTCCATGAACGTCAGGCGGGGGGCGCGACCGTCAGGCCCTTGACCTTGTGACGGTCGATGAAGCTCTGGACGAGGCCCGACTTCTTGGCCTTCTCCACGAAGTCGGCGAGGAAGGCCGCGCCGTCGGCATTGGCCTTGGCCGTACCGACGGCCTGCTGGACCGCCGTGAACTTGCCGTCGAGGATCTTGAGGCCCGGCGCCTTCTCGACGTCCTTGAGAAGGCCGGGGCGCAGGCCCGCCAGCACCTCGAGCTTGTCGCTCATGAACTTCTCATAGGCGGCGTCGAGACCGCCCACCTGCACCAGCGTGGCGTTCCTGATGTTGTTGACCAGCCACAGGTCGTAGGCCGAGCGCGCCGACACGGCGATGCGCACGCCCTTCCTGTCGACGTCGGCGATCGATTTGATCGGCGAACCCTCGGGCACCATGTAGGTCGCCTCGATCTCGACGTAGGCGGCAGTGAACTGGATCTTCTCGGCGCGCTGCGGCTCGGCGCCGATCAGGCCGATGTCCCACACGTCCTTGCCGACCTGGTCACCGAGCTCGCCCGGCGTCTTGAAGGGTACGTACTTCACCGGCACGCCCAGCGCTTCGGCGATAGCCGCCGCCATGTCGGGTGCCACGCCGACGGGATCGTTCGTCTCGCTGCGGCCGGTGACCAGCAGAAAGTTGGAGAGATTGATGCCGGCGCGCAGGACGCCGGTGGGGGCAAGTTGGGCTCGGGCTTTGTCGGTCATGCCGCCAGTCTATGGGCAACCGTGACCGGATGGTAGGCGGATGAGCGCTATCCCGCTCTGCAGCGTGGCAAAATTGATGCGATCCCGCGGCAGCGCGCGGCTTGCGGTTCGCGCTAGACTGCGGCCATGAGCACAGAAGTCGTCGTCGAGACAAGCACCGGACGAATCCGCGGCACGAGCGACCGCGGCGTCGAAATCTTCAAGGGCATTCCGTATGCCGAGCCGCCGCTGGGCGACCTGCGCTTCCGGCCGCCGCGCAAGCCCAGGCCCTGGAGCGGCATCCGCGATGCGACCGGGTACGGCAACATGGCCGTGCAGAGCCAGAACGTCTTTGCGCTGCCCGACGACCTGCTACGGATATTCACCCTGGCGGGCAAGCAGAAGCTCGACGAGGACTGTCTCTATCTCAATGTCTGGACCTCGGGGCGTGAGGGTTCGGAGCGCCCCGTCCTGTTCTGGTGTCACGGCGGCGCCTTCATCACGGGCTCGGGCTCTTCGCCCTGGTCCGATGGTGCCAATCTCTGCCGGCTCGACGATATTGTGGTCGTCTCGTTCAATCATCGCCTCGGTGCGCTGGGCTATCTGCACCTCGAGGATATCGCCGACGATTTCGAGCAGGCGGGCCTTGCCGGCGTACTCGACATCATCGCGGCGCTCGAATGGGTGCGCGACAACATCGCCCGCTTCGGCGGCGATCCGCACAACGTCACGATCTTCGGCGAATCGGGCGGCGGCGCGAAGGTGAGCGTGCTGATGGCCATGCCGCCGGCCAGGGGCCTGTTCCACAAGGCCATCATCCAGAGCGGCCCGGCCGTGCAGATGGCCAACCGCGAGGATGGCACGAAGACGGCGCGCCAGATGCTGGAGCATCTCGGCCTCGAACCCGCCGATGCCGGCAAGCTGCGCGCGATGCCGGCGGGCAAGCTCCTCGAGGCGCAGGTCAAGGTGCTGGCCGGCGTCAGCCGTGCCGCCTTCGCCGACCGGCGCCGGCTGGGCTTCAATCCGGTGATCGACGGCACGCTGTTCCCCGGCGGCCCCTTTGCGCCCAAGGCGCCGCTGGCCTCGCTCGACGTGCCGCTGATGATCGGCAGCAACAAGGACGAGATGACGCTGTTCCTGGGCCACATGCCCTGGGTTGCCGACGCCACGTTCGAGAGCCTGCCGGAATCGCTCACGCCCTATCTCGGGGCCCGGGCGGCCGAGATCGTCGCCATCTATCGCAAGGCGCAGCCGCGGCTGCGGCCGGACGAGATCGCCATCGCCATCGTTTCGGACCTGGGCGTCCGCGCGCCTTCGCTCCTGATCGCGGAGCGCAAGCTCGCGCAGGAGACCGCGCCGGTGTTCGTCTATCTCTTCGCCTGGGAGACACCGGTGCTGGGCGGCAGGCTGCGGTCCTGCCATACGCTCGAAATACCCTTCGTCTTCTCCAACCTCGAAACGGCGGAACTGACCGGCGACGATCCGGCGCGGCTGCCGCTCGGCGACGCGATGAGCCGGGCCTGGATTGCCTTTGCGAAGAAGGGCGATCCCAACCATGCCGGTCTGCCGGTCTGGCCCGTCTATTCGGCCGGCATGCGGGCCACCATGATTTTCGACACGGTTTGCCACCTCGATATCGACCCGTATGGCGCGGAGCGGCGGGTCTGGGAGATGAAGGAATGAAGATCACCGACGTCACGCTGACGCTGTTCGCCTGGGACGACATCCCGCCCACAACCTATGGCGCGCATACGGGCCGCTTCTCGGGCAAGAGCGCGCTCGGCCTCCTGCGCCTCGTCACCGACGAGGGCATCGAAGGCCATGCCTTCCTCGGTTCGGCGATGAATCCCGCGACCACGGACGGGCAGGGGCTGATCACCCACATCAAGCCGGTGCTGATCGGCAAGGATCCGTTCCAGCGCGAACATATCAACCAGGAGATCTGGAAGCGCCAGCGCTCGGCGGGCGTCCGCGCCATCGGTGCCGTCGACGTCGCGCTGTGGGACCTGATCGGCAAGGCGATGGGCCAGCCCATCCATCGTCTGCTCGGCACCTATCGCGAGACCGTCCCGGCCTATGCGAGTTCCGCCGTACTGGCGTCGCCGGCCGAATACGCCGAGGAGGCGATGCGCTTCAAGGAGAATGGCTGGGCCGCCTACAAGATCCATCCGCCGACACGCTGGAAGGAAGACATCAAGGTCTGCGAGGCCGTGCGCCGTGCCGTCGGCGACTACACGATCATGCTCGACTCGACCTGGAGCTACGACTACCCGGCCGCCATCCGCGTCGGCCGCGCCGTGCAGGAGATGGGCTTCTACTGGTACGAGGACCCGCTCGCCGACCAGGACATCTACAACTACACCAAGCTGAAGCAGCAGCTGTCGATCCCGATCATGGCGACCGAGTATCCGGTCACCGGCCTCGATTCCTATCAGCAATGGATCATGGCCAAGGCGACCGACTATCTGCGCGGCGACGTGGCGGTGAAGGGCGGTATCACCACCCTGGTGAAAACCGCGCATCTCGCCGAGGCCTTCCGCATGAACTACGAGGTCCACCATGGCGGCAACTCGCTGAACAACGTGGCGAACCTCCATGTCATCGCCTCGATCCGCAACACCGAGTTCTTCGAGGTGCTGCTGCCCGACGGCGCGCAGAAGTACGGGTTGGAGCGTGACATCGTCGTCGGGCGCGACGGCATGGTGCACGTGCCGAACGAACCGGGTCTCGGCGCGGCGATCGACTTTGCCCTGATCGAGCGCAAGAAAGTTGCCGTCCTGACGTGAGGCCGATCCAGATCTACATCGATGCCGATGCCTGTCCGGTGAAGGCCGAGGTCTACCGCGTAGCCGAGCGGTACGGGCTCAAGGTGTTCGTCGTGGCAAACTCCTACATCAATGTGCCGCGCGATCCGCGTGTCGAGCGTGTCGTGGTGAGTGACGGCTTCGATGCGGCCGACGACTGGATTGCCGAGCGGGTCGGCCCCGACGACATCGTCATCACATCGGACATCCCGTTGGCCGACCGCAGCCTCAAGAAGGGCGCTTCGGTGATCGGCTCGACCGGCGTGCCGTTCACCGCCTCGTCGATCGGCATGGCGATGGCGAGCCGCGACCTGATGTCCAACCTTCGCGCCATGGGCGAGATAACAGGCGGACCGAAGCCGATGGCGGCACGGGACCGCTCGCGCTTCCTCTCGGCGCTCGACGAGGCCGTGCAGAAGATCCGACGCCGCCCGTCCTAGAGTCCTTCCGAGCGAAACAGAATCGCCTCCCCATTCCGATGCAGGGCTGTCCGGGGAAATGTACACGAGGCTTGGTATAACGCCTGACCGGCAGCGACGCTTTGCGATTCAGCTGTGAGTCCGACTCAGAA
>LSKJ01000171.1 GCA_001557035.1 Rhodospirillaceae bacterium CCH5-H10
AGCACACTTACCGGGTTGGCGCCGTTCAGGGTCGCGATGATGCCGACGGTCTTGTCGCCATAGTCAGCCGTGTCAATGCCAGCACCGCCATCTATCATGTCAATGCCCGCACCGCCACGGAAGCGGTTAGCGAGAGCGTCGCCAGTCAGTACATCGTCGCCTGCGCCGCCGAACACGCCTTCGATGTCACTGGCCGTGTCCTCGGCCAAGCCGTTCAGCAGAATTCCGACGGGCGTCGCGCCGTTCAAGGTCACCACCACAGACGCCGTCTTGTCGCTGTAGTCGGCGACGTCGAAGCCCGCGCCGCCGTCGAGCACATCGTTACCGCCGCCCCCCTTTAGGATGTCATCGCCACCGCCGCCTACGAGATGATTGGCCAGCGCATCGCCACTCAGCACGTCCGCGCCCGAGCCGCCAGTCACGTTCTCTATGTTGCTGATTGTGTCTTCGTTGATACCGTTGACCTTGACGACGACGCCTGTCGTACCCGCCAAGGTCAGCACCACCGAGGCTAACTTTTCACTGTAGTCAGCGGTATCGATGCCTGTCCCGCCGTCGAGAGCGTCATTACCGGCGCTACCCTTCAATACGTCGTCGCCCATTCTACCTTCGAGGCGGTTGGCGAGCCCGTCGCCCGTCAGCGTGTCGTTGCCCGAACTGCCCACAACATTTTCGATGTTGCGCAGCTTATCTTCAGTCCCCCCACCGACCGATACATCAACCAAGGTCGAGGTCGCGAGTGTGACTACCACGGAGGCAGACTTGTCGCTGTAGTCGGCCGTGTCGATACCCGCGCCGCCGTCCAGCGTGTCTAGGCCGAGCCCGCCGCGAAGTACATTGGCCAGCCCATCGCCCACCAACGTGTCGTTGCCCGAGCCGCCGATCACGTTTTCGAAGTACCGAATCGTGTCTTCGAGAGTACCGCCGACCGTCACATTGGCAACCGAGCCGCCCGACAGAGTGAGCACGACTGACGTGGTCTTGTCGCCAAAGTCCACCACGTCGATGCCGACGCCCCCATCGAGGAAATCAGCACCCGCGCCACCACGGATGAGATCGTCGCCCGCCCCGCCTTCTAGGCGGTTCGCCTGACTGTCGCCGTTTAGTGCATCGTTGCCGGATCCGCCGATCACGTATTCGATGTTCTGGACAGTGTCCTCGAGGATACCGTCTACCCTGACGCCGGCTGTGTTGGCGCCGTCCAAGGCTACAACCACCGACACCGTCTTATCCCTATAGTCAGCCGTGTCGATTCCCACACCGCCGTCGAGCACATCGTTGCCGCCGCCGCCCAGGAGGACGTCGTTGCTGCCACCGCCCTCAAGGTAATTGTGAAGGTCGTCGCCGATCAGCGTGTCGCGGTTCGATCCGCCACGCAAGTTCTCGACGTTGCGGACCGTATCCTCGGCCACGCCGTTCACCTTCACGGTGGCCGCGGTGGCGCCGCTCAGCGTCACAACGACGGATGTCGTCTTGTCGCTGTAGTCGGCCGTGTCGATGCCGGCGCCACCGTCCAGCGTGTCGAGGCCGAGGCCGCCGATCAGCAGGTCATTACCGAGTCCGCCGCCCAGATCGTCGTTGCCGCCACCGCCGTTCAACGTATCGTCGCCGTCGGCACCACGGATCGTGTCGTTGGCCCCACCGGCGCGGAGCACGAACTGCTCGACGCCGCTGTAGTCGACGCGATTGTGGTAGCGGTTGTCGTCGCCGAAGAAGGCGCCCGAATAACCTTCCGCCAAAGATCCGGTGAAGCCGAAGGAACCAAAGCCGCGGTTGATCAGCGACCAGTCGACGATCAGCGTGTCGCTGCCCGCCCCCATCGCCGCCACGTCACGGCCGCCCGTCACCGTCACGATGTCGTCGCCGTCGTTGGTTTCGATCTGGTCGTCGAAACCGTGCGTCCCGGTGTTGGCCGGCACCGTCGCCAGCGTCGTGATCGTGTCGTTGCCTGCGCCCGTCTTCAGGCTCAGCATCTCGATGCCGCGCACCGTGGCGCCGCCGAGATAGGTGAGCTGCACGCC
>LSKJ01000172.1 GCA_001557035.1 Rhodospirillaceae bacterium CCH5-H10
GGTAATCCAGAGCCGCGACTTCACCTGCATGGTGGAGAGGGTCAATGCCGTCGATTCGTGGCTGGGCTCACTTCCGGGGCATGCCTATGCCAATGTGCGCCAGCCGCCGGTCTCGACGCTCAACCTGGCGCACATGATCCCGCTGTCGGCGGTCTGGGCCGGACCCGCGACCGATGAGCACTTCGGTGGGCCGCCGCTGTTTTTCGGCAGGACCGAGGGGGCGACGCCCTTCCGGTTCTCGCTGCATGTCGGCGATGTCGGCCATACGCTCGTGGTCGGCCCGACAGGCTCCGGCAAGTCCGTGCTCCTGGCCCTTATGGCGTTGCAGTTCCGGCGATACGACAAGGCGCAGGTCTTCGCCTTCGACTTCGGCGGTTCCATCCGTGCCGCTGCGCTCGCGATGGGTGGAGATTGGCACGACCTCGGCAGCGCGCTGGGCGAAGAGGAGAGGGATCCCGTGGCCCTCCAGCCACTGGCGGGCATAGACGATGTCGCGGAGCGAGGCTGGGCGACCGACTGGATTGCAGCACTCCTGGCCCGCGAGAAGATCGTCCTCACGCCCGAAGTAAAGGATCATTTGTGGTCGGCCCTCGGGTCGCTGGCATCGGCACCCGTCGAAGAGCGCACTATGACGGGACTGTCGGTGCTGTTGCAGTCGGCCGCCCTCAAGCGGGCCCTACAGCCCTACTGCCTGGGAGGTGCCTATGGCCGCCTGCTGGATGCAGAGGCCGAACGGCTCGGCAGCACTTCGGTACAGGTCTTCGAGACCGAGGGGCTCATCGGAACAGGTGCCGCAGCTGCCGTTCTCGCCTATCTCTTCCATCGAATTGAGGCACGTCTCGACGGCAGCCCGACCCTGCTGATCGTCGACGAGGGTTGGCTCGCCCTGGATGACGAGGACTTCTCGGACCAGCTGCGCGAATGGTTGAAGACCTTGCGCAAGAAGAACGCCTCCGTCGTCTTCGCGACGCAATCGC
>LSKJ01000173.1 GCA_001557035.1 Rhodospirillaceae bacterium CCH5-H10
GTCCGGCGGATCGGCTGCGACATGGCGAAGAGCCGTCGCGCCGCTTCCGGCGATCCGGCCGGAACGGGTGTGAGAACGGGCTTTGCGGTTGGGAACGGTTCGGCGCGCAGTAGACTTAGAAAGCGTCGTGCCTCGTCGACGACATCGCGGAACTCGACGAAACCGCAGCTCTCGCGGATGACGTCGAGGAGATCGCCGTGTTCGGCCGAGGCGGCGTCGGTCCAATGCCCGGCAGCGCCGCGACCGCAGTCCG
>LSKJ01000174.1 GCA_001557035.1 Rhodospirillaceae bacterium CCH5-H10
TCGTCCCAGACCTGCGCGGCCTTCTGGTAGGGCGTCTCCGGCACGGGTGTGTGGCCGTAACGGACGGACGAACGCTTGAACATCAATGGTTCCCTTCAGAAAGATCGATGGAGGAGCCGCCACCACCGTGATCGCCGGACCGGATGGCATGCGTGGCGGCGGAAGCGCCGTGACTTGCGGCCTGGCTCCGCCTCATCCGCCGCGCCCAGGCAGGCGGCGCGTCCGCCGGAGCCGCCGCAGCGCTGGCCTCGGCACCGCCCGCAGCAGCGCGCCCGCCGGCTTCGAAGCTGCTCGAAACG